>CAZLLB010000072.1:0-13465 GCA_964560165.1 uncultured Parvibaculum sp.
ATTTTCGCCACCACCGAAATCCGCAAAGTCCCCGTCACCGTTCTCTCGCGCTGCCAGCGCTTCGATCTGCGCCGCCTCGCCGTCGATGAATTGGCGGGCCTTCTCGCGCGCGTCTCAACGCAGGAGCACATCGCCGTCGAAGACCCGGCGCTGAAACTTCTCGCCCGCGCCGCCGATGGCTCCGCCCGCGACGGCCTCTCGCTGCTTGATCGCGCCATCGCCCATGGCGCGAGCGAAGGCGACACGGAAATCCGCGAACTCGTGATCCGCGACATGCTGGGCCTCGCCGACCGCGCCCGCATTTTCGATCTCTTCGATCTGCTGATGCAGGGCGACATCGCCGCCGCCCTTGGCGAGCTTCGCGCCGAATATGATGTCGGTGCCGATCCCGCCGTCGTCCTCTCCGATCTCGCCGACCTCACCCATTGGCTGACGCGCCTGAAGCTCGTCGAGCGCGCGGGCGACGACATGGCCATGTCCGAAACCGAGCGCGTGCGCGGTCAGGAGATGGCGGCCAAATTGCCGATCCGCGTGCTCTCGCGCGTCTGGCAGATGCTGCTGAAAGGCATTGTCGAAGTGCAGGGCGCGTCCCGTCCCATCGCCGCAGCCGAAATGGTTCTGGTCCGCATCGCCTATGTCTCCGATGGTCCGGGTCCTGAAGAATTGATCGAACAGTTGAAAGGCGGCGGCGCACAATCGCGCCCCGCGCCTTCGGGCTCGTCCGGCTCCTCCTCCGGCGGCGGCCCTCGCGCGCAGCTTCGCACCGTGTCGAGCACCGGCGAGACCGAACGCCAGCCCATCGCAACACAAGCCGTCGCCCCCGCGCCCGGCGTCGCCTTTGCGCGCTTTGAAGATGTCGTTGCCTATTTCGGCGCGCAGCGCGACATCCGCATGAAGTCGTCGCTCGAAGCAGGCGTCCGCCTCGTTCGTTTCGAGCAGGGCCATATCGAGCTTCAGCCGCTTGAAGGCACGCCGCCCGACATCGTGCGCGAATTGTCGGAAAAGCTCACACGCGCCACCGGCCAGCGTTGGGTCATCTCTCTTGCCAAGGGCGGCGGCGAAGCCGCGCCGACCTTGAAGGAGCAGGCGCAAACCCGCGAAGACGCCTTGCGCGCAAGCGCCGCCGCCGATCCGCTGGTTAAAGCCGCGCTCGCAACCTTTCCGGGCGCGGTCATCGTACATGTGCAGGACAAACTTTCCGTGCAAGAAGATTCTATATCTGCAGCCGAGTTCCCCACCGACGACGAAATGGAAATCGACTAAGTGAAAAACCTCACCGACATCATGAAACAGGCCAAAGCTCTCCAGTCGAAAATGGAAGAGCTGCAAGCCGAGCTTGAAGCGCTTGAAGTTGAAGGCACGGCAGGCGGCGGCCTCGTCCGCATCACCATGACCGGCAAGGGCCAGATAAAGCGCGTCACCATCGCGCCCGAATTGATGAAGGCGGATGAACGCGAAATCCTCGAAGACCTGATCGCCGCAGCTTCCAACGACGCCAAATCAAAAACCGAAAAACTCGCCGCCGAAAAAATGAAAACCCTCACCGGCGGCATGCCCATCCCCCCCGGCTTCGGGTTGTGACGCAGTTGGTTACAATTCAGGCAGCGTTTCTTTCTTTCCCCTCCCCCCTTGAGGGGGAGGCGGAAACGCGGAACGCGTTTCGGGAGGGGGGGCTTCTTCAAAAGATTCCCGCTTCCTTTTTCTTAATCCTGCCCCCAATGCAAGGCTCGCTCTAATGGCGGTCACTGGCCCCGAGATCGAACGCCTGATCCAGCTCCTCTCAAAGCTCCCCGGCCTCGGCCCGCGCTCGGCGCGCCGCGCCGTGCTTCAGCTCATCAAGAAAAAAGAAACGCTGCTTGCGCCGCTCGCCCTCGCTATGGCCGAAGCGGTGGAAAAAGCCTGCATCTGCAGCACCTGCGGCAACGTCGATACGCGAGACCCCTGCACCATTTGCAGCGATCCCTCGCGCGATCCGACCACGCTTTGCATCGTCGAAGATGTCGGTGACCTCTGGGCGCTCGAGCGCGCGGGCGTCCATAAAGGCCGCTACCACGTACTCGGCGGCGTCCTCTCTGCGCTCGACGGCGTCGGCCCCAATGATCTCAACATCGGCATATTGATCGAGCGCGTCGAGAAGGGCGAGATCAAGGAAGTCATCCTGGCGATGAATGCCACCGTCGATGGCCAGACGACAGCCCACTACATCACCGACCGCCTCCAGGGCCTCACCGTCTCCATCTCCCGCCTCGCCCACGGCGTGCCGGTCGGCGGCGAACTCGACTATCTCGACGATGGCACTCTAGCCGCCGCCATGAAATCACGCCGCCCCTTTTAGCAAGGCCCCCAACCAAACCCGTCATTGCGAGGCCCGAAGGGCCGTGGCAATCCATCTTCACCGAGGATGCCGTTTCTGGATTGCTTCGCTGCGCTCGCAATGACGATTGTGTCTCAACACTCACCTCACCACCCACTCCTCAACCCCTCACCCCTCCACCGCCTCCGCCATCTGCCCAAACCGCCCGGCATTGAAATCATCAATCGCCTGATGAATCTCCGCCTCGCTGTTCATCACAAACGGCCCATAGCCGACAATCGGTTCATCCAGCGGTTCGCCCGTCAGCACCAGCACCGTCGCCTCGCCATGCGCAGCGACCTCAACGCGCGTTCCCGCGCGCTCCAGCACCACAACCTCCGACGCGCCTGCCTCCTCACCATTGACGCTGACGCGCCCGGAGAGAACGACAACCATCGCCGTATGTCCTTCCGGCAGATCGAAATGCGTTTTTGCATCCGCCGTCAGTCGCGCATCCCACACGTTGATCGGCGAGAAGGTCCGCGCCGGTCCCTTGCGCCCATCGAACACACCGGCGATCACGCGCACCCGTCCGGCACCACCGCCAAGATCGACAGAGGGAATATCGCCATCGACAATCGCCTGATAGCCGGGCGCACTCATCTTCTCCTTGGCGGGCAGGTTCACCCAGAGCTGCACCATATGGAACGGTCCGCCTGATTTGGTGAAACCCTTGGAGTGAAACTCCTCATGCAGAATACCGCCCGCCGCCGTCATCCATTGCACATCGCCGCGGCCGATCACGCCGCCATTGCCGGTTGAATCGCGATGCTCGACCTCGCCCTCGTAAACAATGGTGACGGTCTCGAATCCGCGATGCGGATGCTGCCCGACGCCGCGCGATGTTAGCGCGGGCGCAAAGACATGCGGCCCCGCATGATCAAGCAGCAGAAAGGGGCTCAGCTCCTGACCGAGCCCGTTATATGAAAACAGCGACCGCACCGGAAACCCGTCTCCGACCCAGTGCTGCTGCGGATTGCCGTGAACCCCAAGCACTTTCTTCATCGCATATCTCCTGTTGGCGCGGGCAAATGCCCGTCAGCCTTTGCATGAAATATAAGCAGGGCGCTCCCCCTCGGTAGGGGCCGCTCCCGCATGACAGTGTTCCACCGGCGGAACAATCCGATGCGCCACAGCATATTGTTCTTTTTCCGCCGCAAACGCATATCGGAGGGGAGCAAAACAGGAGATCAGCCATGATCGACAAGACCAGAATGCCGACCCTCTTCATCCCGCATGGCGGCGGTCCCTGCTTTTTCATGGATTGGACGCCTGCCGATACATGGACGCGCATGGCGGACTTTCTCACCGGCCTTGCCGCAACCCTGCCGCGCCGCCCCAAGGCGATCCTGCTCGTTTCCGCCCATTGGCTGACGCCGACATTCGAAGTCGGCGGCGTCGCGAAGCCCGGTTTGATCTATGATTATTACGGCTTCCCCGAACACACCTATCAGCTCCGCTACGACGCGCCGGGCAGCCCCGCTCTCGCCGCACGTGCGCGTGAGCTTTTCTCAGACGCCAGGATTGCCGCCGCCACCGATCCCGCGCGCGGCTTTGATCACGGCGTTTTCATTCCGCTGAAGCTTGTCTTTCCCGACGCCGAAATTCCGGTCGTGCAACTCTCGATCCGCGCCGATCTCGATCCCGCCGCCCATATCGAAGCGGGCCGCGCACTCGAAGCATTGCGCGACGAAGACGTGCTGCTCGTCGGCAGCGGCATGAGCTTCCACAACATGCGCGCTTACGGCAATCCGGCCTTCGGCCCCGTCTCCGACGCTTTCGACGCCTGGCTCACTTCGGCCGTCACCGCCGACCCCGCCACGCGCAACGAGGCACTCTCCGATTGGGCAGCCGCCCCCGGCGCACGCCAGTCCCACCCAGTGGGCGGCGAAGAACATCTATTGCCCCTGATGGTCGCCGCAGGCGCGGCAAGCAGCGGCAAGGGCACGCGCATTTTCAGCGACCGCGTGATGGAAACGACGATCTCCGCGTTCCGCTTCGACTGATTGCTGTAACGCGTAGATCAAGCCCGGAATGACGAATGTGGGGTAGGGTTGCCCAACCTCATCCTCCCTCCGTCATTGCGAGGCCCGAAGGGCCGTGGCAATCCAGTCTTGCCGAACATGCGGCTTCTGGATTGCTTCTCGGAGCCTGTCCTTGGGCTGCGCTTTACGCGGACCCGAGGGCTCGCACCCCGCCGCCCCTCAGCGCACCGCCCCAACCAAAACCGCAATCGCCTCCCGCAGCACCCCCGCAAGCTCTCCATCCGCCGCGATCCCATCTTGCGGCAGCACCCGTCCTGCAAGCTGCACGGTCACCGACGCGCCATCAATCATCCGCGCCGACATCACCGTCAGCACCTCCGTCAGCGACGCCACCGCAAATGTCGAGCGCGGCGAAGCGTTGAACAGCGCCACGGGTTTCTCCACCAGCTCGCCGCTCCCCACCACCCAGTCGAGCGCGTTCTTCAGCACGCCCGGCAGCCCATGCGCATATTCCGGCGTCGAAAAAATCACACCGTCCGATGTCGCAAGCGCCGCGCGAAACGCCACGACGCTCGCGGGCACTTCCTCATCGGCAATGTCTGGATTGAAATGCGGCAACGCGCCGATGCCATCATAAAGAGCGATCTCGACGCCCTTCGGCGCAATCTCCGCCGCCGCCTGAAGCAGTGCCGTGTTCGACGACACGGCCCTCAAGCTGCCGGAGATCGCAAGGAGCCGCATCAGTTGCTCGGTAGCAGATCGCGAGCCGCGCGCGCGGGCGCCAGCGCCTCTTGCGTATCGGCCTCGTTCAATTCGACTTCCTGAATTTTGTCGCCGCGTTTGGTGATCGCGTCAGCGGAGGTTCTGATCTCGCGAATGTCCTTCTCCGCCTGCTGAAAATGTTTTTCCAGATTTTCGACACGGCCCCCGAGGCGTCCGACATCCTGCAATAGCAGCCCGACATATTTCTGGATGACGCCCGCCTGCTTGCGCATCTCAACGTCCTTGAGCACCGCACGCACCGTGTTGAGCGTCGCCATCAGCGTCGTCGGCGAGACGATCCAGACGCGCGCCTGATAAGACTTCGTCACCACGTCGGGAAAATTCGCGTGGAGTTCGGCATAGACCGCTTCCGATGGCAGGAACATCAGCGCCGATTCCGCCGTCTCGCCCGGTACGATATATTTCTCCGAAATCGCCACGACATGTTTCAGCAGATCGACGCGAAACTGCCGCTGCGCGGCGATCCGCATCGCATCGTCCTTGGCGTCGCGCAACAAGTGATAGGCGTCGAGCGGAAACTTCGCGTCAATGGCGATGGAGCCGGGCGGGTTTGGCAGATGCACGAGGCAGTCGGCGCGGGAGCCGCTTTTCAGCGTCGCCTGAAACGCATAGGCCGAAGGCGGCAGCGCGTTGCTCACGATGTCTTGCAATTGCACTTCGCCGAAAGCGCCGCGTGCTTGCCGGTTCGCCAGAATATCCTGCAATCCGACCACCTGCGTCGATAGCGCCGTGATGTTCTTCTGCGCCTCGTCGATGACCGCAAGCCGGGTCGCCAGATTGCCGAGCGTCTCGATGGTCTTGGTGGAGCTTTCCTCCAGACTTGTCCCCATGCGGGTGCTCACCTGATCGAGCCGCTCGTTGAGCGTCTGGCTGAGCGCGGTCTGGGCCAGCGCCTGCGCCTCGGCCATGGCGGCGAGCCGACCGACCATCTCGTTCTGCTGGCCGGCGAGCCGGGCGAACTCGCCTTCGAGCGGGTTCGGGCCCTCCGGCGTCCGCTTGCGCGTCAGCCAGAAAATAATCCCCGCAAAAGCGGCCACGATGAGTGCGCCAAGGAGAAAAGAGACGGGATCGGTCATCTGCACCTGAGGGTTTTGCGTGTCGGTTGCGGGCTACTGCCGCCAACAAGGTTTGAGGCGTCTGGCCGACAATTTCCGACGACTATAGCCGATTCCCGGCAACTGCATTTTTAGCCTGCCGGGGGCCTTCGATTTTGCCGTTATGTGTGATTATGTGTGCGCCTCGGGGCATCTATTTGGGGGTAGCCATGCTTAGGATCATGAGCGTCTTCACCGTTTTTCTGGGGCTCGCGGCCTGCGGGCCGATGATGGAAACCCGCTACGACTTCAAGCCGCCAGCCACCAAATCCGGTATGCAATGCGTCCAGACCTGCCAGTCCGACCAATCGCAATGCCTTGAGCATGCTCGCCACGAAAAAGAGACATGCCGCCATGATGTCGATCGCAAAATCGAGCGCGATTACCAGAAGGCAAAGGACAATTACATTGTCGCTCTAAAGCTTTACGCCAAAGACCCATCAAAATTCGCCGAACCCACAGAACCCTCGCGCGGCTACCCGAATTACTACCAGTGTGACCAGATCGGCGCGGACTGCGTACCTCAATACCAGATGTGCTACCGCTCCTGCGGCGGCGAAATTCGCGAATACCAGGTCTGCACCGCAAACTGCGAACAATAAGGCGGTTTTCTGCCATTTCCCGGCCTTGCTTGACCGGCGAGGCAGGGCAGCTTATCTCAAGGCAATGGCTATCAGAGAGATCATCACAGCGCCCGATCCGCGCCTCAAACAGGTATCAAAGCCCGTCACCAAAGTTGACGACGAGCTGCGCCGTCTGATGGATGACATGCTGGAAACCATGTATGACGCGCCAGGCATCGGGCTTGCCGCCATCCAGATCGGTGTGCCCAAACAGGTAATCGTGATGGACCTCGCCCGCGATGGTGAGCCGCCTGCGCCGCGCTATTACGTCAACCCTGAAATCCTCTCAACCTCCGACGAGATGGCCGTTTACGAAGAAGGCTGTCTCTCGGTGCCGGAGTTTTACGAAGACGTCGAGCGCCCCGCGCAATGCCGTATTCGTTATCTCGACTATCAGGGCGAAATCCGCGAACAGGATTGCGATGGCCTTCTCGCGACCTGCATTCAACATGAGATGGATCACCTGAAGGGCATACTCTTCATCGATCATCTCTCGAAGCTCAAGCGCTCGATCATGTTGAAGAAGCTCGCCAAGGCAAAAAAATTCCAGGAAAAGGAACCGGCTTGAACCGCCGGTCCGGCCTGTCATGACATTGCGCATCGCCTTCATGGGGACGCCGGATTTCTCCGTACCCGTCCTTTCAGAATTGATCGGCGCGGGTCATGAGATCGCCGCCGTCTATTCGCAGCCACCGCGCAAGGCCGGGCGCGGCATGAGCGAGCAGCCGTCGCCCGTTCATCGTTTCGCCGAAGGTCACGGTCTTACCGTGCGCACTCCCGTCTCGTTGAAATCGCCGCAAGAACAGCAAGCTTTCGCTGATTTGGATCTCGACGTCGCCATTGTTGTCGCCTATGGCCTCATCCTTCCCAAACCCATTCTCGATGCGCCGCGTCTCGGCTGCCTCAATCTTCATGCTTCGCTACTGCCGCGTTGGCGCGGTGCCGCGCCCATTCAGCGCGCCATCATGGCGGGCGATACCGAAACGGGCGTCATGGTGATGCAGATGAATGTCGGCCTCGACACAGGCCCCGTTCTCCTCGCAGAACATATGCCGATCACGCCAACATCGACTGCTGGCGCGCTTCACGACGAGCTTTCGCAAGTCGGCGCATCGCTGATGGTTCGCGCGCTCGCGGCGCTGTCGCGCGGTTCGCTTCAGGCCACACCACAGCCGGAGCAGGGCGTCACTTACGCAAAGAAGATTGAAAAAGAAGAAGCCCGCATCGACTGGTCGCGCCCCGCGCATGATCTCGATTGTCATATTCGCGGCCTCACGCCGTTTCCCGGCGCATTCTTCGAAGCTGCTACGACGCGCGTGAAAGTTTTGCGCGCAATTCCCGCCGCGGGCAAAGGTGCCCCCGGTGAGATCACGTCGATCGACGGCGCAATCACGATTGCCTGCGGCGAGGGAGCATTGAAAATCACCGAGCTTCAACGGGCCGGAAAAGGCCCGATGAGCGCCGCCGATTTTCTGCGCGGCTTTCCCTTGAAAGAAGGCGAGAGGCTCGCCTGATGCCCCGCTACAAACTCACCATCGAATATGACGGCACGGATTTTTGTGGCTGGCAGAGTCAGGCTGGCGGCGGATCGGTGCAGGATGCGCTGGAGGCTGCCGTCAAAGGCTTTTGCGGACAGGACGTGCGCGTCCATGCTGCAGGCCGCACTGATGCAGGCGTGCACGCGCTGGGGCAGATAGCTCATATTGATCTCGAAAACGCTGTGCGCACCGATGTTTTGCGAGATGCCGTCAATGCCCACTTGCGCCCGCATCTCGTTTCTATCGTTGAAGCCGAAGAAGTGAGCCCGGAATTCGAAGCGCGCTTTTCAGCGATCCGCCGTCACTATCTCTATCGTATCGTAAATCGCCGCGCGCCGCTGACGCTGGACCGCAAGCAAGCCTGGCTCGTGCATGTGCCCCTTGATGCCGACGCGATGCACGCCGCCGCGCAAGTTCTGATCGGTAAACACGACTTCACCACATTTCGTTCGTTGCAATGTCAGGCAAAGTCGCCGGAAAAAACGCTCGATGAATTGTCCGTCGCGCGCTATGGCGACGAAATCGAGATCACCGCGCGGGCCCGAAGCTTCCTTCACAATCAGGTGCGCTCAATCGTTGGCTCGCTGAAACTTGTCGGCGACGGCAGATGGAGCAGACGCGATCTCGAGCGCGCGTTGAAAGCCAAAGACCGCACCGCTTGTGGCCCCGTCGCACCGTCCGACGGTCTCTATCTGCTGAAAGTCGATTACGAGTAAGCCGTCAAAGACGAGGCCCCTGCCTAGCTAAACCGCAGATCCACCAGCTCGACATCCTTCGCTCTGATGTCTTCACCGAAGAAAATGCCACCGACGCGGGCGAAACGCTCTGCACTATCTGTGGCGAGAAAACGATTTCGGCCTTTGCCTCTGCGCTTTGTCGCGAGGCTTTTCTCGTTCAGTGCGGCCTCCACGGCTTTCGCCGTCGTCTCTGCGCTATCGACGAGCTTCACGCCACGCCCGACGACCTTGCGGATTGTTCTGGCGAGCACTGGAAAATGTGTGCAACCGAGTACCAGCGTATCGGGCGAGGCCTTGCGCTTGAATAGTGGCGTCAGATAACGCCGCGCTGTTGCTTCAACCACATCGCCGGAAATCCATCCCTCTTCGGCCAGCGTTACGAAGAGCCCGCAAGGCTCCTGCACCACATGCGCATCGGGCGCGAGCGCATGAATGGCGCGCGCATAAGCACCCACCCGCACCGTCGCTTCCGTCGCGATGACCGCGATGTGATTTGTCTTTGTCGCCGCAACGCCCGCGCGTGCACCGGGCTCGATCACGCCGATGACTGGAATGGGTGCCAGGGCCTCGGTGAGCGGTCCGAGCGCGACGGACGATGCCGTGTTGCAGGCGATGACGATCATTTTGACGTCATGTGTCAGCAGATGTTTCGTTGTCTGTAGCGAATAGGCCGTCACTGTCTCGGCGCTTTTGGTGCCGTAAGGTAGTCGCGCCATATCGCCGAGATAGACGAGATCTTCATGCGGCAGACGCGCTCGCAAAGCCTTCAGAACTGTGATGCCGCCGATGCCGCTGTCGAAAACGCCGATAGGTCTGTTGTCGCTCAAGATGTCACGGGTCCGTTGAAATAGGAGCGCAAGATCGCCTCGTAAATATTCGCGAGCCTGCCGATATCGGCGGCGGGCACATGCTCGTTGACTTTGTGCATGGTGGCATTGGCAAGCCCGAACTCGACGACAGGCGCATAAGCGCGAATGAAGCGCGCATCCGATGTGCCGCCGGTCGTCGAAAGCTCTGGCGTGAGGCCCGTCACTTTCTTGACGGATTCCGCGATCAGCGCGGAAAAGTCGCCGGGCTTGGTGATGAAGCTCTCGCCGGAAATCTTCGTCTCGAATTCGTAACCGCCGCCCATCTCCTGTGCGACTTGATCGAAGACGCCGCGCATCCACGCATCAAGGCTCGCACCGCTATGTTCGTCATTGAAGCGGATGTTCATCACCGCGCGCGCCGTGCCCGGAATGACATTGGTGGCCGCATTGCCGGTGTCGATGGAGGTGACCTCGAAATTCGACGGCTGGAAATGCCCGTTGCCTTCGTCGAGCACATGATCGTTGAGCCGCTTCAGCATTTCGAGAAGCTTCGGCAGTGGATTGTCGGCGAGATGCGGATAGGCGACGTGTCCCTGCTGGCCACGCACGGTCAGCCATCCGTTGATGCTGCCGCGCCGCCCGATCTTGATCATATCGCCGAGCTTTGAAACGCAGGTCGGTTCGCCGACGAGGCAATGATCGATGGTCTCGCCGCGCGCCTTCAGTGCCTGCAGCATCTTCACGGTGCCGTTGACGCTTGGGCCTTCTTCATCGCCGGTGATCAGCAGGCTGATCGAGCCTTCGCCTTCGTTCAACCGTCCCTCGCGCACGAGGCGCGAAGCGGCGGCGACGAAACTTGCAATCGAACCCTTCATGTCGGCCGCCCCGCGCCCGAACAATTGCCCACCCCTGATCTCGCCGCTAAAGGGATCGACGGTCCAGGCATCCGCATCGCCAACCGGTACAACGTCCGTATGGCCCGCAAAACAGAAATGAGGGCTGCCGCTGCCGATACGGGCATAGAGATTGTCGATGTCGGGCGTATTCACGTCGCTGAAGCGCATGCGCTCGCAATTGAAACCGAGCGGCGCGAGCCATCCGGCCAGCGTCGCGAGAGCACCCTCGTCGGCGGGCGTCACGCTCGGGCAGCGGATCAACTCGACGGCGATTTCCAGTGGATCATAAGGCGGTGTCGGCACGGTCATGGCATCCGATGTACCGCGCCGCCCCTTCAGCCGTCAAATGGAGCCGTCAGTCGCGCAGCAATTCGTTGATCGCGGTCTTGGATCTTGTCTGGGCGTCCACCGTCTTGACGATGACGCAGCAATAGAGGCTCGGGGAGGGTGCGCCGTCAGGATTGGCCTTGCCCGGCAGCGAGCCCGGGACGACGACGGAATAGGGCGGCACCTTGCCGACATGCACTTCGCCGGTCGCCCGGTCGATGATTTTGGTCGAGGCGCTGATGAAAACGCCCATCGAAAGCACCGCGCCTTCGCCGACGATGACCCCTTCCACCACCTCAGAGCGCGCACCGATGAAGCAATTGTCCTCGATGACGACCGGGTTGGCCTGCAGAGGTTCAAGCACGCCGCCGATGCCGACGCCGCCCGAAAGATGGCAGTTCTTTCCGATCTGCGCGCAGGAGCCGACCGTAACCCAGGTATCGACCATGGTGCCTTCGTCAACGCGGGCACCGAGATTGACGAAAGATGGCATCAACACGACGTTTGGCGCGATATAGGCGGAGCGGCGGACGATGGAGCCCGGAACCGCGCGGAAAGCGGCCTTGCGAAACTCCGCCTCACCCCAGCCCTGAAACTTTGACGGCACCTTGTCCCACCAACTCGTCTCTGTGCCCGGGCCACCCTCGATAAGGCCTATATCATTGAGACGGAAGGACAGAAGGACGGCTTTTTTCAGCCATTGATGAACTTCCCATGTGCCGTTGAACTTCTCGGCAACCCGAAGTTCGCCCCGGTCGAGCGCTAACAGCGCCGCCTCGACCGCCTCGCGCACTTCGCCTTTGGTGCTCGTATTGACGGTATCGCGCGTCTCGAAGGCGGCTTCGACGACGGACTTCATCTGTGCGGTGCTCATGGAGCTTCCCAGAAAATCAAAAGAGGGTAGGGCTGGGGCAAGATAAACGTGAGCCGCTCTCTGTCAACTGAGCCGCTATCCGCCTCGCGGATTGTGGGCGCGATAAAGTACATGCGGAGAAAGTGGGTTTTCCGGCGGCACAGTAGGGTCGCGAAAATCGTCCATGGGATTTCGCGACATGCCAAGCGCTTCCATAAGCGCGCGCGATGGAAGGTTGATGGCCGAGGTATAGCCGACAATCTGATCGAGGCCGAGAGACCAGCCATGCGCAAACCAGGCGCGGCTCGCTTCGCCGGCATAACCCTGCCGCCAGAATGGCCGACCCAGAATCCATCCGATTTCAACGGCGGGGCCGCTGGGAAGATGTTCCGCCCATGACAAGCCCGCACCGCCGATCAGAACCTGATCTTCACGCCGTTCGACGGCGAGAAATGCGAATCCGTGATCGTTCAAATGCTGCATGCATTGCTCGACGATGGTGTCGGATTCCGGTCGGGTCAGAACCGCAGGATAATAGTAGCGCCGCACCTCGGGTTCGGCGTTTAGCCGCCCGAAGGCCGCAAGATCCTTCGCCTTCCAAGGTCGAATGATGAGGCGACGTGTCGTGAGTTGCACCATCGTTTCCAATCCCAAGGCGCGAGGGTTGAGCGCGCAACGATGGCATATAATGAAACTGTCGGGCGATTATAAGCTTTAGGCCGCTACCGAAACCGGCTCGGCGTTTGCCCGCGTCACTTCCTCGCGCACGGGTTTGGGTTCGCCGAAGAGATAGCCCTGGCCGAACTCGACATTCATATCGAGAACGTCAACGACCTCGCGCTCGGTCTCGATCTTGTCCACGATGAGCTGGATGCCATTGCGCTTCAGGACTTCCTTGATGTCGCCGGCGTGAATGTCGGCTTCGCCTTCCTGACCGCCGGTGAGCAGCGCGGCGGGAATTTTCACGAAACGGAAATTACGGTCGTGAAGCATCATCGGATTGATCTTGATATTCGTCACCTGATCCATTGAGAAGCGGAAGCCGATGGCGGCGAGCGCGGCGAGGCTTTCCTGTTCGATGGGGCCCATGCCGTTCACAGTCATCTGGCTGAACTCGAAGATCAGATGCTGGGCCAGATCCTGATTGTGCTGCATATATTCGACGAATTGCGGGAAGAAATCCGCGTCGAGCAGCGAATAGGCCGAGATGTTGCAGAAGACGCCTGCATTCTTGTTGCGGCTTGCGAGCTTGCGCACGACCTGAATGCAACGGAAGAGCAGAATATTATCGACTGTAGGCATCATGCCTGCAGGTTCGGCGACGCGCATGTAATCGCGAGGCATGATCAGCGCGCCATTCTCCGAGCGCAGGCGTGACAGGCCTTCATAATAGCGGGTCTTGCGCTGCGGCAGCGCGACGATGGGCTGCAGATAGAGATCGACGCGATTGGCTTCGAGCGAGCGGCG
>CAZLLB010000073.1:0-6721 GCA_964560165.1 uncultured Parvibaculum sp.
AACCAGAACCCGAACGAATATAAAAAGCTGCACGATAATCCCGACATCATTGCGAACATGGTGTCTGAAATCATTCGCTATCAAAGCCCCGTCGCGCATATGTGCCGCACGGCGCTTGAGGACACGGAAATTCGTGGCAAGACAATCAAGAAATGGGACAAGGTGGCGATGTGGTACGTCTCGGGAAATCGGGATGACGAGAAGATCGCGCGCGCCAATGAGTTTTTGATCGATCGCGAGGGTGCGCGCCATCATTTGTCATTCGGCTTCGGCATTCATCGCTGCGTCGGCAATCGCGTCGGCGAAATGCAGTTGCGTATTCTCTGGGAGGAAATCCAGAAGCGCTTCAAGAAAATCGAGGTTGTGGGCGAGCCGAAATATCTGCGGTCGAATTTCATTCGCGGGATCACGGAACTGCCCACGATTGTTCACAGCCATTGAGGCGCGCGCAGAATGACGAATTTCATCAAGGGCAAGGTCATCGTCATCACGGGCGCTGGCGGCGGTTTCGGTAGGCTGATCGCGCAAAAGGCGGCGGCGCTCGGCGGCAAGATCGTCTGTGCCGATATTGACGAGGCGGCCCTCATCGAAACCGTGAAAAGTGTCACCGCGCCGGGTGGCATCGCTTCCCATGTCGTTGCAAGCGTTGCGGAGCTTAGCGAGATGCGGGCGCTTGCCGCCCATGCCGTCAAACAGCATGGGGCCATCGACGTGATGGTCAACAATGCAGGCATCATGCCGCTTGCCTTTTTCGCCGATCACGCCGCCGCAGGCGAGGCGTGGTCGCGCTGCATCGACGTCAATATCAAAGGCGTGGTGAACGGCATTTCCTGCGTCTTTGACCAGATGATCGCCCAAGGTCGCGGCCATGTTGTGAACATCTCCTCGATCTACGGAAATTTTCCAGTTGTCGGCGCGGGGGTATATGGCGCAACAAAGACAGCGGTGAATTTCCTGTCGGAATCGCTGCGCGTCGAAGCGCAGGGCAAGATCAAAGTCACAATCATCAAGCCGACCGGCGTGCCCGGAACGGGGCTTGGCACCGGCATCATCAATGCCGATGCGATTGTCGGCATCCTCGGGCAGAATGCGGCCTCCTATGGCGGCGTCATGGCCTCGCTTGCGGAAGGCAATAATGCGCCGGAATTGCGCGACCCTGATAATCCGCAATATGCGGCGCTTGAACCCACCTATATTGCGGATGCCGTCATCACTGCGATCAATCAACCGTGGGGCGTCTCGCTTGGCGACATCACCGTGCGGGCGACGGGCGATGGATATATTCTCTAGCCCCGCCAAAACATCAGCATACAAATAAAAAAATGAAAGGGAGGCTTTCAACATGCTTATCGACAAGACAACAGCGGCCATTGTGACAGGCGGGGCCTCGGGCCTTGGCCGCGCCAGCGCCACGGCGCTCGCAAAAGCCGGTGTCAAAGTGGCGATCTTTGATCTCAACGAGGAAAAGGGCGAGGAGGTTGCCCGCGAGATCGGGGCGCTGTTCTGCAAGGTGGACATTACCGACGAAGACAATGTCATTGCCGGCCTCGACAAGGCCCGCAAGGCGCATGGTCAGGAGCGCATTCTCGTTCATTGCGCACAGACTTCGCGCGGCCGTATGAAGACCGTGGGCCGCGACAGGGAGAATGGGGGCTTCATCCGCTATCCGACCGATCTCTACGAGTTTTCCATTCGCGGCATCCTCGTTGCGAGCTATCGCATGGCCTCGCTCTGTGCGCTGGGCATGGCCTCGCTCGATCCGCTTGAAGACGGCGAGCGCGGCGTCATCACGCTCACCTCATCTGCCGCCGCGCAGGACGCGCAGGTCGGCCAGATCGGCTATGGATCGGGCAAGGCAGGCGTCAACGGCCTCGTGTTGCCCATGGCGCGCGATCTGATGGACCTCGGCATTCGCGTCAATTCCATCATGCCCGGCATTTTTGCCACCCCGCCCATGATGGGAGCACCTGAAAAAGTGCTGAACACGCTCGCCGCTTCCGTGCCATTCCCCAAGCGTCTGGGCAAGCCGGAAGAGTTTGGCAGCTTCGTTCTTGAGTTGGTGCGCAACAGCTATTTCAACGGTCAGGCCATAAGGCTCGACGGGGCGATCCGCATGCCGCCGCGCTGAGGCAAATAGAAAAGCCGTCGCGGGGGTGTTCCCCGCGACGGCTTTGCGTCGTTTAGCGGTCAGGGCCTACCAGAGGCCGTATTTCTGGACTTCGGCGCGACCGACGACCATGTGGTGCACTTCGTCGGGACCATCGGCAAAGCGCAGATGGCGCATGTCGGTGTACATGTCGGCGAGCGGCGTCCATTGCGAGATACCGGCGGCACCGTGCATCTGGATGGCCTGATCGATGATGAGGCACACTTTCTCGGGCACCATCGCCTTCACCGCGCTGACATAGATGCGGGCTTCCTTGTTGCCCAGCACGTCCATGGCGCGGGCGGCCTGAAGCACGGCGAGACGCATCGCATTGATCTCAATACGGGCACGCGAAATGACTTCGAGGTTCTTGCCGAGTTTCGCAATCGGCTTGCCGAAGGCTTCGCGCGTGGCGGAGCGCTTCACCATCAGTTCCAGTGCCTTTTCGGCCTTGCCGATGGAGCGCATGCAGTGATGGATGCGGCCGGGCCCGAGGCGGACCTGGCTGATTTCAAAACCGCGACCTTCGCCGAGCAGGATGTTCTCCTTGGGCACGCGCACATTGGTGAAGCGGATGTGCATGTGGCCGTGCGGCGCATGATCCTTGCCGAAGACTTTCATTGGCCCAAGAATGTCCACGCCGGGTGTGTCGATGGGCACGAGGATCTGCGACTGCTGCTTGCTCGGCGCAGCGTTGGGGCTGGTGCGCACCATCACGATCATGATCTTGCAGCGCGGATCGCCAGCGCCGGAGATGTAGAACTTCTCGCCATTGATGACCCAGTCATTGCCATCAAGCACGGCGCTGGTGCGCACGTTCTTGGCGTCGGAGCTTGGCACATCGGGTTCGGTCATCGCATAGGCTGAACGGATGTCGCCATTGAGAAGCGGCTCCAGCCACTTCTTCTTTTGTGCGGGCGTGCCAACGCGCTCCAGCACTTCCATATTGCCGGTGTCGGGTGCGCTGCAATTGAGCGATTCCGATGCGAGCGGCGACTTGCCGAGTTCGACTGCGATATAGGCGTAGTCGAGATTGGTGAGGCCGGAGCCGATTTCGGAATCCGGCAGGAAGAAGTTCCACAGGCCCGATTCCTTGGCCTTGTTCTTGGCGCCTTCCAGCAGCTCAAGCTGGCGCGGATGCCAGCTCCAGCGGTCCGTCTTCTCGTCGTTGAGGCGGAAATATTCTTCCGTGATGGGCTCCACGTTTTCCTTGATGTGCTTTTGCACAGCCGCCATCAGGGGGCGCGCCTTCTCCGACATGGCGAGCTGAAACAGGTCTTGGTCGAGTTCTGACATACCGTCTATCCATCCATATGTTTTCAGTTTCGATTTGTGCAGGGTAGCGCTTCGGGCCGGGATGCCAAATCTATATCCGGTGGCCTCGGCGCCTTGGCTCTTTTGCAGCGCAGCAAAGCCTGTGATAATGGGTCTTTCGCGGGCAGACAGGCGTTCAGGAACCGGCATGAGCAAGGAAGAAACAGGCAAAGCGGCTCAGAAGGGCGATCAGCCCTGGATTTTCCGCACCTATGCCGGACATTCGACGGCGAAAGCCTCAAACGAGCTTTACCGCACTAACCTGGCGCGCGGCCAGACGGGGCTTTCGGTCGCCTTCGATCTGCCGACGCAGACAGGCTATGACAGCGACCATGTGCTGGCGCGGGGCGAGGTGGGCAAGGTGGGCGTGCCGGTCAGCCATATCGGCGATATGCGGACGCTGTTTGAGCAATTGCCGCTCGACCAGATGAACACCTCGATGACCATCAACGCGACGGCGGCTTGGCTGCTGGCGCTTTATATTGCGGTGGCGGACGAGCAGGGCGTGCCACGCGGCAAGCTGCAAGGCACGGTGCAGAACGACATCATCAAGGAATATCTCTCGCGCGGCACTTATGTTTTTCCGCCTGCGCCTTCGATGCGGCTCATCACCGATGTCGTCGCCTATACCTACCGCGAAGTGCCCAAGTGGAACCCCACCAATGTCTGCTCCTATCATTTGCAGGAAGCAGGCGCGACGCCGGTGCAGGAGCTTGCCTTCGCGCTCGCCAATGCCATCGCGCTGCTCGACCATGTGAAGGCGAGCGGACAGGTGCCGGAGGCTGATTTTCCGCGCGTGGTGGGGCGCATTTCGTTTTTCGTCAATGCGGGTGTGCGCTTCATCACCGAGATTGCGAAGATGCGCGCCTTTGTCGATCTGTGGGATGAGATTTGCCGCGACCGCTACGGCGTCACGGATGAGAAGCTGCGCCGCTTCCGCTATGGCGTTCAAGTGAATTCGCTGGGATTGACCGAGCAGCAGCCGGAAAACAACGTCTATCGCATATTGATCGAGATGCTGGCCGTCACGCTGTCGAAGAAGGCCCGTGCACGCGCCGTGCAGCTTCCGGCGTGGAACGAGGCGCTGGGATTGCCGCGTCCGTGGGATCAGCAGTGGAGCTTGCGCGCGCAGCAAATCGTCGCGTTTGAAACGGACCTTCTTCAGTATGAAGATATTTTTGACGGCAGCCATGTGATGGATGCGAAAGTCGAGGCGCTGAAGGCGGAAGCGCGCGAGGAGCTTGCCCGTATCGAAGAGATGGGCGGCGCGATTGCGGCGATTGAGAGCGCTTATATGAAAGAACAGCTTGTCGGTGCCAATTCATCGCGGTTGCAGGCGATCGAGAGCGGCCAGCAGGCGGTGATCGGCGTCAACAAATATGTCGAGACGGCCCCCTCGCCGCTGACGACGGGCGACGGCTCGATCATGGTGGCCGAAGACGGCGTTGAGGAAGGCCAGATCGCGCGGCTCGTGGCGTGGCGCGAGGGCCGCGACGCCAAGGCGGTCGAGGCGGCGTTGGCTGACTTGAAACGTGCGGCGAAGGAAGGTCGCAATATCATGGAGCCGTCGATCACTTGCGCCAAGGTCGGCGTGACGACCGGCGAATGGGGCACGGCGCTGCGCAATATTTTCGGCGAATATCGTGCACCGACGGGCGTGTCGGGCGCTGTGCGCAACGACACGCCGGAACTCGATCGCGTGCGCGAGATGGTCGATGCCGTGTCGGTGAAGCTCGGACGGCGATTGAAGTTTCTCGTCGGCAAGCCGGGGCTTGACGGGCATTCAAACGGCGCGGAACAGATCGCGGTGCGCGCGCGCGATAGCGGCATGGATGTCGTTTACGAAGGCATTCGCCTCACGCCCGCCGAGATCGTCGAGGCGGCGGTCAATGGCGACGTGCATGTGCTGGGACTGTCGATCCTGTCCGGCAGCCATGTGGCGCTTGTCGCGGATGTGATGGCGCGGCTGAAGGAGGCAGGCATCACGATCCCCGTCATCGTCGGCGGCATCATTCCGCCGGAAGACGCCGAGCGGCTGAAGGCGGCGGGTGTCTCCGCGGTTTACACGCCGAAGGATTTCCAGATCACCGACATCATGGAGGATGTGGTGCGGCTGGTGGATCCGTCGGGTGAAGAGGCTGTGGCGTAAGCAAAGAAATTTGAGATACGACTAGATCGCGGGCTCCACACGGGGTGCTGGAATATCTTCGGCCAATGCTGCGGCGACGCTCAAATTTGCCGCGGCTTCCCTATCCTGCTTGTCGCTTTGCGACTCCATTTGACTGAAATCATCGGCTATCGATGCGGACGGTTCTGCGTTTTCTTCCGCTTCTGTAGAGGTTGTCGCGTCGCCCTGCAGGATGATCTGTCTGTCTAGCTTGGACATGACGTCGTCCGCAATTTTAGGCGGGGTCGCCACCCATGCGCGCAGATTTATAGCGACCTGTTCGTAAAATTTGGGAACGGCCTCGCCCAGTCTCTCAACGAATTTAATACTTCGACCGAAGTCGCCTGCAAGATCTTCTATCATTAACACGTCAAAAGAATTCACGGCGACGTTGGCGTTCGGGTTTTGAAGTGCGTCTGGATTTTCGCGCGCCTTCGCCAAGGTAACTTGCGTTGCATTGGCGCGTCCCGCCCAGTTCGCTCGAATATGGACATTTGTCTCAGTCGTCTTGTGTAATTGGCGGACAAGCCAATTGACGCGCGCCGAAGTGCTCTTCCGGTCTTGGGGCGCTGAAAGACGCATAGAGCAAGTGACATTCCTTCGCCGTAAATCTGCGGTCACCTCTATTGACGCCGCCGCATCGGGCACGTCCACGGTGAATTTCAATTGGCCTTCTTTTGACAGCAACTCACAATCGTCGCGCAGCCTGATTTCCGGATTGTCGATATGCGCTCGGGCGAGTTTGAGCCCTACGTTTCGAGCAAGCTTGAGACTCAGTTGGAGGCAGACATCACGCTGGCTCTGATGCCAAGTCGCTACCGTCTGCATCACTTCTGACGATGTGCGTGACAAGGTCCCGCCGGTCTGGATGGAGGAAACAACTTCCTTCCACTCCGAATTCATGCGGTCAAATCGTGATACGCCGGAGCTTGAATGTCTAAAGAAGCGAACGACCTCACTCAATATGTAGCGTTGTTCCGGGTCATCGAACTCACTGGATGCCTGAGAGATGAGCAAGGTGGCTTCGGTCAGAAGATAGGTCCACGACCAATGAAATAAATCGGGGCTTTTGCCGCCGCGTTTCAATTTTGCCA
>CAZLLB010000073.1:6731-13374 GCA_964560165.1 uncultured Parvibaculum sp.
CCAGCGGGTGGTGAGTTGGCAGAGTCGCCAGATCATTGGAAATGGTGATGACCGCGTCGATATTGTTTCGCTTTGCGAGGTTGAGATACGATTCGACCTGGTCCTCCTGAAGCATAGCGTTTCCGCTTTTCGCTTCGACGAGAGCGCGCCACTCCTGACGTCCGGTTGAAACAACGATCAGGCCATCTGGCCGTTCTTTGCTGCCGACGGTTTCATCCACCAATGTTATTTCGGTGAAGCATTGGATCTTTGCCAGCTTTCCTAACCGTAGGCCGAGGCTGCCCAATGTCAGGCGGCCAAATGGCGGCACGGCCATCAAGGCTGCCAGGAAGATTGAGGTAATTCGACCTTCTCTGCTGCTATCGGCCAAGGTCGGAATCAGCCGTGCCGGTTCGCCCGAAACCAGAAATTCGGGCCGCTCTGTCTCAACCATATTCATCCCCCAATGAGTTGGCGGTTTTACCTTAGCCCCAATCTCGCCATATTCCCATAATGTTTCCGCCGTAAAAGGCGTATCAGGTTGAGACAGTGAGTGGCCTTTTCGGTTTAGAGTTAACGCGACTTAACCATGCGGGGGCTTTGCCATGAGCGGTGTGACGGATCGTCAGGGCTATGAGGGACATAGCGCGCGGGATTATGGGCGCGCGGCGGAACCTCTGCCTGAGCTTCATGTTTTTTCCCGCCTTTCCGAACTCGATGAGGCTTATGCCGAAGAATTGGCGCGGGCGCGGGCGCGGCAGGAGACGATTGAGCGCGAGGTGGCGCAGCTTGCCAAGCGGTTGATGGCGCCGCTCGAAAGCGCAGCGCCTGCACAAAGCGAGACGCGGCGGCGCTGGTTTGCGCGAGGCTCATCCAGCGATACGCGGAGGGCATGAACATGGCGTCGGCAAGTCTCATCCCCGAGGCGATACGCGCGCAGATCGCGCAGAACTATGTCGCGAGCGAGCGCGAGGCGCGGTTTGCGGTTTTTCACTTCGGCACGTTTCTGATTTTCGCGGTTGTTTCTCTCGCCGCCATCCTCGTCGATTACATGATCGTCAGCGAGTTCTGGACGCGCGCGCTGGCCAACGAATTTCTTGAATTGCCGGGGACGCTTTCAAACTCCGTCGCTTTCAAGTCGATGCAGGTTCTGTTTGCCACTATCGCCGCGCATATCCTGTTTGAACATCTGGGCAAGTTCGGGCGGGCGGCTTTTGTGCGCATCGTTTTCGTGCTGGCGCTGGTGATGCTGGTGGGCGTGGGGTTTCTGCTCGCGACCATGTCGCTGCCGAACGGCATGGCGGCGACGGGCGGGGCGGGCGGCGTCGGCGATTCACTCAGCTCGGCGATGAGCGGTCTCGGCATTGCCGCAGCGCCAAGTGGCGAGGCGGCGCAGGCTTCAGCGGAAATGGCGAAGGTGCGGACATGGCAGCCGATCCTCTGGCTCGGTTCGCTTGGTATTGTCTTCCTCGTCGTCACGGGTGTTGCGGCGCTCTGCATTCATTTTGCTGCGGATTCGCTTCGGCGGATTTTTCTCGCCCGCGATTTCAAGCATCGCCGGGCGGACATGGCGCGGCTTGCGGCGCTTGAAACCGAATATGACGCGAACCGCCACAAGCTCTCCGAGATGGAGGGACCAGAAAACCGCCGCCATCTTCTTTGGACGGGATTGATGCGCGAGTGCCGCGCTTATGAGCAAGGGCTTGATGAGGCGCGGCGCGCATTTGGTGCGCGAGTGCCCGCCGCGCCGCGCAGACTTCTCGGTCGCCGTGATGCACCGCTTGCCGCGAGTGGCCCAAGCCAGTTCGATCGGTTGAAGGCATGTGAAAGCGCGCGCGATGTGAAGCGCTATGAGCAATTATTCGACGATTGGTGGGAGCGGCGTTCGCGCCACGCGATGAGGGCGGGACCGACGGCCTTCAGTGGTATTCGTGAGCCACGCGCGGAGGTTTTGTCGCCCGTTCTTCCTCGCCGCGTCGTCATCGAGCGGGCGGCTGAGTAAGTCATGCGCTTGCGATTGCCCCTTCTTGCCGCCGGTCTGCTTTGCTGCGCCGCTTTTGCCGCGCAAGCCGGAGAGCCTGCGAAACCGCAAACATTCGTGATCGGGCTTGATCTGTCGAAGAGCAATCCGCTGGTGAGCGATGATGGCTATGCGGCGCGGGCAGGCGCGCGGGCCGCCAAGGAGATTGTTGCGTTGCCGCCCCGGAGCCGCGTCATGCTGCGCACCTTCGGCTCTTACGATGGCAGCGCCAATGGGCTCAAGGTCGATCAGGTGATTTCATCCCATGCGCGGCCCGACGCTGTGGCGCAAGGCGTGGCGGCGCTGATCGCCAATGTGCCCAAGCTCGTGCGCGAGGGAAAACTGAAAGCGCAGGGCTACACCAATATCGTGCCGTTTCTCGACACGATGGCGGAGGTTGTCGATTGCGGCGCGTCGGATGTGCATGTCGTGCTGTTGACCGACGGATTTGAAGATTCCGAATATGCCAAGCTCACGCGACATGGCGGCAAGCTGCCCGCGCCGGAAAAGGCGGCTTATAAGGGCTGCGACGAATTGCTGATCCTCGGGCTCGGGCAGGGCGGCGGCAGCCCTTCGGCGACGGTGCATCTGCGCAAGGAGTGGCAGGCCTATGCGGCCAAGGCAGGTTTTCGCAATTTCACGGGCCTTTACGACTGGTAGGCGGTCATGGAGGCAGGTGCCTTGCCTTCGCTCTTGCTGTGAAGAGGCAGCCGCAGGAAAGTGGGCCGCGTGAACAGGAACGCGAGATGGGTTCCTTCCAGCAAGCGCGCGGCGACAAGCGGTAGAGCTACGCCGAGAGCGACGGCCACGAAGGTCACGAGGTCGCCATTGGTCACGCCCGCCTTGATCATCACCATGCGCGCCGCTGCCATGGGCAGGAAAAAAGCGACGAAGACATAGAGCGAGCGGCTGCCGATATAAGTGAGCCAGCGCGTCAGGCCCTTTGCGGTGGCGGCGCTGACCAGCATCACGCAGCCGACGCAGCCGGCAATGCCCGCCAGAAATTCGATGGCGCGAATGTCGATCAGCGGCGTCAGGGTGACGGCACCGATGGCGGTGAGCACTATCGTGCCGACGAATGTGGCTTTCAGCACATGGGCGTGCGCCCAGTCGGCGATCTGGAAAACATGCGGTGCGCAATAGACGCCGATGACGAAGAAGATGAAACGCAGCGCGGATTCGTCGGGCACCGTCCAGCCAGTGTCGATGCGGGCGAAATAGAAAACGAGAGCGACGGCGACCACGAGGGTTTTCGGCACATCGCGCATGAGGCGCATGGCGACGAAGAAGAGCGGCAGGGCATAGATGAACCAGAGGACGCCGAAAGGCTCGATGGGCGTCAGCAGAAGGTCCTTCAGCCCCACTTCGTGAAGCCCGCCGGGCATGGACATTTTCATGCCGATCTGGATGGCCGACCAGAGAAAATAGAAATAGGCGAAATGCAGCAGCTTCTTGTCGAGGAATTCGCGTAGCGGGCGGCGCATGTAGTCGGCAGCGAAAAGACCCGCGACGACGAAGAAGAGCGGCATACGATAAGGCGCGGCCAGCACCGAGATGAGACCGAAGATCAGCGGCATCTTGCCGAGCGAGAGCGCAACGCCTGCGGCGGTGTGCCGGGCGACGACAAGAACGATCGACAGGCCCTTGTCGGTATCGACCCAGTCGAAACGCGGTTTGGCTGCGGGGGCGCTTTGCGTGCTTGTCGTGTTCATGCGGAAATTCCGGCTTCGGCGGGGAGGTTGGTGGCGGCAATCGGCCGGTGCTTCAGTTTGAAGGCGTCGGGCCGGGCGAAGATGAAGGCGAGCGGTGTGTTGTCGGTGAGGCGGAAGGCGACGAGCGGCACAGTGATCGCCGCGATGAGCGCGATCAGCGTGACCAAGTCGCCGTTCTGGAAACCGAGCTTGACCATCGCGACGCGGGCGATGGCCATGGGCAGAAAGAAGGCGAGAAAGATATAGAGCGAGCGCGCGCCGACATAGGCGAGCGGCTTGGCGTAGCCTTTGGCGGCGAGAACCGCGACCAGCATGATCGTGCCGAAGCCGCCGAGATAGCCTGTCAGAAGTTCGACGCCGCGCAGATCCACAGATGCGGAGAAGACGAGGGCGCCGACAAGGACGAGAAGGGCAAGGCCCATCGCGAGCCCGCGCCGCACATCGGCGATGGCCCAGTTGGCGATCTGGAAGACATAAGGTGCTGCATAGACGCCGGAGACGAAGAAGATGAAGCGGCGCGCGAATTCGTCCGGCATGGTCCAGCCGGTGTCGAGCCTGGTGAAGTAGAGCGCCAGCGCGAAGCCGATCATGATGGGTGCGCGCACGTCGCGGGCAAAACGCATCAGCGCGAAAAAGACGGCCAGCCCATAGATGAACCAAAGGAGGCCGAAAGGCTCCAACGGGATCAGCAGCAGGTCTTTGTAGCTGGCGACCCAGATACCTTCATGCGGCAGCGCGATTTTGACGCCGATCTGGATCGCCGACCAAAGAAGATAGAAATAAGCGAAATGCAAGATCTTGCTGTCGATGAAATCGCGCAAGGGTGCGCGCAGGGCTTTCTGCGCGAAGAGGCCCGCGACCAGAAAGAAGAGCGGCATGCGGAAGGGGATGGTGAATTCGCAGAAGATGTTGAAAAGGTAAGGCACATGGTGAAGCACAACCGCTTCGCCATAGGTGACGTGCTTCATCACCACCAGGATGATTGTCAGACCTTTGACGGCGTCGATCCAATCGACACGCTTTTTGGCGGCGGGCTGTTCTGCGGCGGGGGCCATTAACCTTGTCCTCAAACGCGACGGCCTTGTCCCCAGCCGGGACGGAGCGGTCGCCTTGATGAGCAAGAAGCAGGAAGCGGGCCAAAGCGCGGGGTTTTGGTTAAAGCCCAACGAGTTTTCGGACATCGGCGGGCGTCGCGCCGCTGAGGCGGAGGTCGCGCAGGCCAACATCCTTGGCGCTTTTTGAGAGGCGGCGGCCTTGCTGGTCGCGGACCAGCGCGTGATGGCGATAGCGCGGGGCGGGCAGGCCGAGCAGGATTTGCAGGACGCGGTGAACGTAAGTGGAGGAAAATAAATCCTGGCCGCGCGTCACCACCGTCACATTCTGGATCGCATCATCCATAGTGACGGCGAGGTGGTAGCTTGTCGGTATGTCCTTTCGCGCGATGATGACATCGCCGAAGACCAGTGGGTCGATGGCGAGGCGACCTGTTTCACCATGGGGGCCGCTTCCTTCTTCATCGAAGAAGATGGGGCCGCCGTTCATCGCTTCGGCGCGGGCCAGCGCTTTTTCCATGTCGAGCCGCCAGGCATAGGAGTGGCCTTCCCACATCAGCCGATTAAGTTCGGCGGGGGCCAAATCCTTGTAGATGCCGGGATAGACCGGCGCGCCATCGGGATCGACCGGCCAGCGGGAAGGGCCGATGCCGGAGGCTTCGATCGCATCGACGATTTCCTTGCGGGTGGCAAAGCAGGGATAGGCAAGGCTCATGTCGCGCAGGCGTTTCAGCGCCACTTCATAGTCGGCGAAATGCTCCGACTGGCGGCGCACCGGGTGCTCCCAGTCGAGGCCGAGCCAGGTGAGGTCTTCATAGATCGCCTGCACATATTCAGGGCGACAGCGGCCTGTGTCGATGTCCTCGATGCGCAAGAGGAAGCGCCCGCCCAGCTTCTTTGCGGTTTCGTAGGCGAAGATTGCCGAAAAGGCATGGCCGAGATGCAACCAGCCATTGGGGCTCGGCGCGAAGCGAGTGACATCTCGCGCCGTCAGGCGTTTTGCCGCCGTCTCCTGCATTGAAAGCTCCGTCGGGCCCCTTACACTCGCCTATCTTATATCGCTGAACAGGGAACGTGGCATGGCGAAGATATCGGGTCCGTCGATCGAGGCGGCAAGTGGCAAGACGGGCCAGCTTGTCATTCTCTGCCATGGCTATGGCGCGGACGGGAACGACCTGATCGGACTGGCACCGCATTGGCAGCGGATGCTGCCGGATGCCGATTTCATCTCGCCCAATGCGCCGCAGCGTTGCGATGCCGGGTTCGGCTTTCAATGGTTTCCGATTTCGCGCCTTGATCCTGCCGAGCTGATGCGGGGTGTGGAGAGCGCCGCGCCGATCCTCAACGAGTTCATCGACGAGGAACTGGCATAGCGCGGTCTCGACGGCAGCAAGCTGGCGCTGGTCGGCTTCAGCCAAGGCACCATGATGGCGCTGCAAGTGGGCGTGCGCCGCGCGGTATCGCCCGCCGCCATTGTCGGCTATTCGGGCGCGCTGGCGGGCGGCGATCGGCTCAAGGGCGAACTCAAGGGCCGCCCGCCGGTGCTGATGGTGCATGGCGATGCTGATGAGATGTTGCCTGTGTCGCGGATGCATGACGCGGTGCGCCACCTTGGCGATGCTGGCGTGAGTGTGCAATGGCACGTCTCGCCGGGCGTCGGGCATGGGATTGATCCCGAGGGCCTCGAACTTGGCGGGCGCTTTCTCCGCGACGCTTTTGCAGGTGTCCTGGCGGCAACGGCGAGTGAAAACTGACAGATAACAAAAGCGGGCGGCTTCACAAAGCCGTTGCACCAGATGTAGTATCGTCGCGACCTATTCGGATGTGTGCCGATGTCCGGTGCGCTTGTCCAGGAGGGCGACGTGCACGGTTCGTTTGCC
>CAZLLB010000074.1:0-13088 GCA_964560165.1 uncultured Parvibaculum sp.
CGAAGATGACTTCATCCATGCGCGAGCCTGTATCGATCAGCGCCGTCGCAATGATGGTGAGCGAACCGCCTTCCTCGATGTTGCGCGCGGCGCCGAAGAAGCGCTTGGGGCGCTGGAGTGCGTTTGCATCAACACCGCCTGTCAGCACCTTGCCCGAGGACGGAACAACCGTGTTGTAGGCGCGGCCGAGACGTGTGATCGAGTCGAGCAGGATCACCACGTCGCGCCCATGTTCGACAAGGCGCTTGGCTTTCTCGATCACCATTTCAGCGACCTGAACGTGGCGTACCGCCGGTTCGTCGAAAGTCGAGGAGATGACCTCGCCCTTCACCGAGCGCTGCATATCGGTCACTTCTTCAGGCCGTTCATCGATCAGCAAGACGATCAGATAGCATTCGGGATGATTGGTCGTGATCGAATGGGCGATGTTCTGGAGAAGAACCGTCTTGCCGGTACGCGGCGGCGCGACGATCAATCCGCGCTGGCCCTTGCCGAGCGGCGCGACAATGTCGATGAGGCGCGACGAGCGATCCTTCAGCGTCGGATCGGCCACTTCCATCTCGAGTTTTTCGTCTGGATAAAGCGGCGTCAGATTGTCGAAGTGAACCTTGTGGCGGGCTTTGTCCGGGCTTTCAAAATTGACGGTGCTGACCTTCAGCAGCGCGAAATAGCGCTCGCCGTCTTTGGGGCTGCGGATTTCACCCTCAACCGTGTCGCCTGTGCGAAGCGAGAAACGGCGGATCTGCGATGGTGAAACATAAATATCATCGGGACCGGGCAGATAGTTGGCTTCCGGCGACCGTAGAAACCCGAAGCCGTCGGAGAGAACCTCAACGACGCCTTCGCCGATAATGTCGATCCCTTGTTCGGCATATTGCTTCAGGATCGCGAACATCATGTCCTGGGTGCGGAGCGTCGAGGCGTTCTCGACCTGCAACTCCTCGGCGATGCTCAGAAGCTCGGTCGGCCCTTTGGCCTTGAGATCCTGTAATTTGATCTGCGGCATTGGTGGAAAAGTCTTTCTTTTTGAAAGCAGTGCCCCTGAAGCTTGACCGTATCTGGAAAAGGCGGAGCGGGAAGTTTGTCGGAACGTCAATCTGGGGAGAGGGTCTTTGGCTTGCCCTGCCTCAACGCGTTCGATACGCGCCGGGCTTCGCCCCGGCTTTCCGCTATCATTCACCTGTTTTGCAGGCCTGCGGATAAGTCATTGAGCGACGGGAAGGCCACCGGAAGAACTCCGGCGTTCCTCAAGCATATATGCCTTGATCGGACCAAGGGCAAATGGAATTTTGCCGCCCTCAGAAGGGCTTCACGATGACCAGGATCACGATGAAGACCACGAGAACCGGCGGGGCCTCGTTGTAAATCCGGTAAAATCGCGCCGAACGCTTGTTCCGATCCGCCTCGAAATCCCGCCGCCAGCGCGAAAAAAAACCGTGAAACCCTGTCATGACGATGACGAGGAAGAGCTTCACATGGAACCAGTGCTGGCTCAGCAGATCGGGATTTGCCCAGATCATCAGCCCGCCGAAGAGGAAAGCTGCGAGCATTGCCGGATTGATAATCCCGCGCATGAGCCGCCGTTCCATGATCTTGAACGTCTCGGACTTCTCCGATCCCGGCACAGCCTCGGCGTGATAAACGAAAAGCCGGGGCAGATAGGCCATGCCCGCCATCCAGAAGATCACCGAAATGACGTGCAGCGCCTTGATCCAGAGATAGGCGCTCACCAGAAATTCGCTCATGACCGGATTTTCCCGTTCCAGATTTTCTCGTCAATGATGGTCCGCGCCGCAAACCCGGCCTGCTTCTTCTTCCGGGCAGAGCCAGCCATGGCCCGCGCGGGCGCTCTCGACCAGCCGGGCGAGCCCACGGATGAAATCCGGCTGCGTCCCGAGCGCTGCCACGCGGACATAGCGCGGCACCCCGCTATCTGCGGCGAGCTTGCCATATTCCTTGTCGAGTTCGACCAGGGTTTCGGAATGTTCCGAGACGAAGGCGATCGGCACCACGATGAGGCTCTTTCCCTCACGCCCCGCCCGCTCGATCTCCGCATCCGTCGCCGGGCCAATCCATTCAAGCGGCCCGACCCGGCTCTGAAAACAGGTCAGCCAATCGAACGGTCCACCCCCAACACCAGCCATGACGGCGGCGCATGTCGCTTCGACCTGGCGCTGATAGGGATCGCCGCCATCGACAATGCGCTTGGGCAACCCATGGGCTGAAAAGAGGATGCGGAATTCGTCGCGCGTCGCAAAGCCTGCAATCGCGGCACGGACCTGCCCGACATGGGCTTCAATGAAATCGGGATCGACGGGATAGCAGCAGACGATCTTTGCCCGCGTGTGAAGCCCTGCGGCCTTTGCAGCCTTCGCCCAGTCCTTCAGCGACGAAGCCGTCGTGGTCGTTGAATATTGCGGATAGAGCGGCAGCAGGACCAGCTCGTCCGGCGCCCAGTTCTTGACCGCTTGCGCTGTCTCGGCGGCGAAAGGTTTCCAGTAACGCATGGCAATGAAGGCCCGCACCTCCACCTCGCCTTGCCCATTTCCAAGCGCTGCTTCCAATGCACGGGCCTGTTCCTCGGTGAGCGGCAGCAGCGGCGAGCCACCGCCGATCTGTGCGTAGATTTCTTTCGCGATCGGTGCACGCCGCCGCGACACCATTTTCGCGATCAGCCAACGCAAGGGCTGCGGCACCCTTATGATTGCCTTGTCGTTGAAAAGATTGAAGAGAAACGGCTCTACCGCTTCAGGCGCGTCTGGCCCGCCGAGATTAAACAGCACCACGGCCAGTTTGCGCGCCCGCATCAGCCTCTCCACCCGCGAACGATTTCGACGAGTTCCGCCACATGTTCAGGCGGCGTATGGGGCACGATGCCATGGCCGAGATTGAAGATGAAAGGCCCCTGCCCGAGCGTCGCCAGAATATGCTCGATACCACGCCGCATTTCCGGCCCGCCCGCCACAAGCAGCAGCGGATCCAGATTGCCCTGCACGCAGCCGATCGGCTGAAGCTCGGCTTTCGCCCATGCCGGCGAGACACCCGTGTCGATGCTCAAACCATTGATGCCGGTCTCGCTGAAATAAACCTTCGCCAGCGATCCAGCGCCGCGCGGAAACCCGATCATCGGAATATGAGGAAACTTTTCCCTCAACGCACCGGCGATGCGCTTTGCCGGTTCCAGCGCAAAACGCCGGAAGGCCAGTTCCGGCAGGCTGCCCGCCCATGTATCGAAAACCTGCAAGACCTCTGCACCCGCCTCGACCTGCGCCGTCAGATGCTGGATCGTCGCCTCGGTGAGCAAGTCGATGAGCTCGTGAAATTCGTCCGGCGCGCGATAGGCCCAGGCCTTGGCCGCGCCCTGATCCGGTGTGCCGCGCCCACCGACCATGTAAGTCGCCACTGTCCAGGGCGCACCTGCAAAGCCGATCAGCGTCGTTTCCGGCGGCAGGCTTTTGCGCAAACGCCGCACCGTTTCATAAACCGGCGCAAGATGCGGAACGACGCGCGCCAGATCGAGCTTCGCCAATTCCTCAAGACGCGTGATCGGTTCGAGCACCGGTCCCTCGCCCTCGACGAAAGAAACTTTCTGCCCAAGTCCATCCGGTATCACAAGAATATCCGAAAAGAGGATCGACGCATCGAAGCCGAACCGGCGGATCGGCTGCAAGGTCACTTCCTCTGCCAGCTCCGGCGTATAACAAAGGTCGAGAAAACTTCCGGCAATGCCGCGCGTCTTTTTGTACTCAGGCAGATACCGTCCCGCCTGACGCATCAGCCAGATCGGCGCTACATCCTGACGAACGCCTTGCAGCGTCTGGATGAGCTTTTTCGGGGGTGCCCCGTTCTCATGACTCACAGGTTCGTTCTCTATCAATAAGCCTAGACTCTAGGATGTGGTAGTTGAGGATGCCTGTGCGTTCCGGGGATCAAAAGCTCACTCCTTTTGATCCACAGCCGCGCCGCAACCCGGCGAGTGCTCCCGCCACGCCCCTTTCTATCGCATGCCCTGTGCAAAAATTCAGCAAGGCAGACTGACGCGCCACAAAAACCTGTCACCATAACGGCTTCGCTTGTGGATGGTTTGCAGGCCAAAAGCGTGAATAGCGGGGATCGTTGGTATGGCCGTCCCCTTCTCTCCATCCATCCCCATATTTCAGCGGCGTATAAGCGCTTTTCGCACCAGTCCATGGATCGGGGAAGCAAATGCGACCCTCATGTATGGCTTGGTAGGGCCACCGGAAAACTGCCGGGTTACGCCCGTTAAACACAGGTTTCCACAGGCAAGGCGACATGTTCATGCAAAGCCTTTTGCGGGGAGTGCTGCCGGAAAAAGGCTGGCTTGCGCCGACACCCCTGTTTAGCTTGAGCCCCTTGGCGCCACCCGGCCCGAGCTTTTGAGGACCAGCATGGCGGCCAGACGCGTATTCCATCTCCATCTCGTATCGGACGCGACCGGCGAAACGCTGAACGCCGTCGCGCGCGCCGCTTGCGCTCAATACGAAGACGCCCAGTCGATCGAGCATGTCTATGCGCTGGTGCGTGGCCCCAAGCAGCTTGAGCGCGTGCTGGGCGAAATCGAGGCCGCGCCGGGCATGGTCATGTTCACCATGGTCAATGACGATTTGCGCCAGCGTCTTGAAAGCCGCTGCAATGAATTGCAGACGCCCTGCATCTCGGTTCTCGATCCGGTCATGCTGGCGCTGGGGGCCTATCTCGGCAAGAAATCGTCGCATAAGCCGGGCTTGCAGCATGCGATGGACGCCGAATATTTCGACCGCATCGAGGCGCTCAATTACACAATGGCGCATGATGATGGGCAGTCGTCGGGCGATCTCGATGATGCCGACATCATTCTGGTCGGCGTCAGCCGCACCTCAAAGACCCCCACCTGCATCTATCTGGCAAATCGCGGCATCAAGGCGGCAAACATCCCTATCGTGCCCGGTGTCATCCTGCCGGCCGATCTTGAAACCTGCACCCGCCCGCTGATCGTCGGCTTGACGACAAGCCCCGACCGGCTGATCCAGATCCGCAAGAACCGCCTCCTCTCGCTCCACGAAAATACAGAGACGAGCTATGTGGATCACGACACGGTCGAGGAGGAAGTTGCCTTCGCCCGCAAGCTTTGCGCCCGTCACGGCTGGCCGGTCATCGACGTCACCCGCCGCTCCATCGAAGAAACGGCAGCCGCCGTCCTGAACCTCTATAGTGAACGTCAGAAAATAAGCTGAGTCCGCGCAACATGGCAGCATCGCCCCTTATTCTGGCTTCCGGCAGCGCGGTGCGCGCCACGCTTCTGCGAAATGCCGGGCTTGAGTTCCGCGTGCAGGATTCGCGTGTGGACGAAGACATCGTCAAAAAAAGATTCGCGAATAGCGATACAGACGCACTGGCCCTGAAGCTCGCCGAAGAAAAGGCACTCGCTGTCAGCCGCGCCGAACCTGCCGCTCTCGTCGTCGGTGCCGACCAGATCCTCTCTTGCGACGGCGATCGTTTCGACAAGCCGCGCGATATGGCTGAGGCCCGCGCCAATCTCCAGCGTTTCCGCGCCCGCGCGCATATCCTGCATAGCGGCCTCGCGCTTGCCCTTGGCGGCGAAATTATCTGGCGTCATGGTGATCAGGCACATCTCACCATGCGTGATTTTTCAGACGGTTTCCTCGACTGGTATCTCGAAACCCTGGGCGAGAAAGTGCGCAGCAGCGTCGGCTGCTATCAGCTTGAAGGCCCCGGCATTCAGCTTTTCGAGCGCATCGAGGGCGACTACTTCACCATTCTTGGCCTGCCGCTTCTGCCTCTGCTTGCGGAATTGCGGCGGCGGGAGGTGCTGCAATGATCCGCAAAGTCTGCGTCATCGGCTGGCCCATCACCCATTCGCGCTCGCCGCTGATCCATAATTACTGGATCAAGCTCCACGGCATCGAGGATGCGGTTTATGAACGGCTCGCCGTCCCGCCTGAGGAGTTGAACGCAACATTGCGCGGCCTGCACGACTGGGGCTTTGTCGGCGCGAACGTCACCGTTCCCCACAAGGAGGCGGTTTTCGCCACGCTGATGCGCCACGATGCGGTTGCCGCGCGTCTCAAGGCCGTCAACACCATCGTCACCACCAGCATGGGCCTTGAGGGCCGCAACACCGATGGCTACGGCTTCATCGCCAATCTGAAGGACCGCGCCCGGTTCTGGCGCGCAGGCGACGGCCCCGCCGTCCTGATCGGCGCAGGCGGTGCCGCGCGCGCTGTCGCCGCATCTCTCGAGGCCGAAGGCGTCCCCGAAATCCGTATCGTCAACCGGACGCGCGATCGCGCCGTGGCGCTCGCCGCCGATCTCAAACTGAAATCGGTCCGTATTTTCGAATGGGCCGAAATGGCTGAGGCGCTGTCAGGCGCAAATCTTCTGGTCAACACGACGACGCTCGGCATGAAAGGCCAGAAGGATCTCGAAATCGATTTCAGCGCTTTGCCGAAAACAGCGCTCGTCACCGACATCGTTTATACGCCTCTCCACACCGGATTGCTGAAATCGGCGCGCGCTCGTGGTAATCCGGTTGCCGATGGGCTTGGCATGTTGCTCCATCAGGCTGTGCCGGGCTTTGAAGCCTGGTTCGGCGTGAGGCCGGAGGTTACGCCGGAGCTGCGCGCTCTGGTGCTCGCCGACATGGGAATAACCGAGGACGAGTGATGCTGCTGATAGGTCTGACCGGCTCGATAGGCATGGGAAAATCCGAGACTGCGAAAATGTTCGCGAAACTCGGCGTGCCCGTCTATGACGCCGACGCCGCCGTCCATGCGCTTTACGCAAAAGGCGGCGCAGCCGTCGCGCCGATCGCGGAGGCTTTTCCCGCCGCCGTCATCGACGGTGCTGTGGACCGTCAGGCGCTCTCGCAGGCCGTGCTCGGCTTGCCCGAAGAGATGAAAAAACTCGAGGCCATCGTTCATCCGCTCGTCGGCCACGCCCAGCTTGATTTTCTGCGCAGCGCGCAAGCCGATGGTCATCATGCTGTCCTCCTCGACATTCCGCTGCTCTATGAAACCGGTGGTGAAAAGCGCGTCGATGTTGTTGTCGTTGTGAGCGCGCCCTATCACATTCAGGAAGCGCGTGTGCTGGCGCGTCCGGGCATGGATGCGGCAAAATTTGCGGCCATCCATGCCAAGCAGGTGTCCGACGCCGAAAAACGCGCCCGCGCCGATTTCGTCATCGACACCGACAAGGGCCTCGATCACGCATTCGATGCGGTGAAGGCCGTCGTCGAGGTGCTGAAAACCCGTGAAGGCAAGGTCATCAAGGCGCGCCTCGCTTAAGGACCCGCCCGCCTGGCTTAAGGAAAAAGAATGCGCCAGATCGTTCTCGACACCGAAACCACCGGCCTTTCGCCCAATGACGGCGACAGGCTGGTCGAGATCGGCTGCCTCGAAATCGTCAATCAGGTTGCAACCGGCGAGACGTTTCATCGCTACATCAATCCTGAACGCGATGTGCCCAAAGGCGCTTTCGACGTTCACGGCCTCTCCGAAGAATTCTTGCGCGACAAGCCTAAATTCGCCGAGGTCGCGGATGATTTTCTGGAGTTCATCGGCGACGATCCGCTGGTGATCCACAACGCCTCATTCGACATGGGCTTTCTCAATCACGAGTTGAAACGGACAGGCCGGGCCGCCCTCGCCGCCGGGCGCGCCGTTGATACGCTGCTGATCGCCCGCAAGCGCTATCCCGGTGCTCAGAACAGCCTCGATGCGCTTTGCCGCCGCTTCGGCGTCGATAATTCGAACCGCATCAAGCATGGCGCGTTGCTCGACGCAGAATTGCTGGCCGAGGTTTATCTGGAGCTGATGGGCGGCCGTCAGCCGGGCCTCGTGCTCGACGCCAATCTCGATAGACGGAAACTGGACATTGTCGCAGTCGAGAAACGCATCCGCCCCACACCCCTGCCCCCGCGCGTCACCGAGGCGGAACGCATGGCGCATGACGCCTTTGTGGCGACACTGACCGAGCCGTTGTGGAAATCATCCGCAGACTGACGGAAGCGCCGTTTTAGTTCGGCATCGTTCCGGCGGGCGCACCTTCGGTGCGGCGCTGCTGATAGAGCCCGACGAAATCGATCGGGTCGATCATCAGCGGCGGGAAGCCGCCATCGCGCGTGACATCGGCAATGATGCGCCGCGCGAAGGGGAAGATCTGGCGCGGACATTCGATCAGCAACATCGGCTCAAGGCTGTCGGCGGGGATATTGGTCAGCCGGAAAAGCCCGCAATATTGCAGCTCGACCAGAAACATCACGTCGTCTTTCGCCTTCGCGTCGATGCTGATCGAAAGCGTCACTTCGAAATCGGTTTCCGCCAGGCGCTGCACGTTGACGTCAACGCGGACACCGATCTGCGGCTGCTCTTCGAGCGGCCCCAATGTGCGCGGCGCATTGGGGTTCTCGAAGGAAAGATCCTTCGCATATTGAGTGAGAACCCTCAGTTGCGGTCCGGTCTCGGTGCCGGCTTCCGGCATGGTCTGGTCTGGCATGATCCCTCGCGGTTGCGAACGGCTGAATTTCGTGCCCGCTGGCTAACACGGAATCCGGATGCCTACAAGGCAGGCAGCTGGCACTTCACGGCCCTTTCGGGAGCCTTTTATCGCCGGGCGTCCGCCCTTCCGCCTCGTTAACCTCAGATGCCTCGCCCTCGATGATCGGCCCATGGCCGTCCGGCCTCCTCAGTTCCCACTCGTCCGGCGTCTGTCCGCCGCGCGCACCGAAGTCGGTATGAAAGACCGTGGTTGTCGCCCGCGCGCTGGCCCAGCTCGTCAGCACCGGGCGCAAAGCCCGCCGCACAGCCGGGATCAGCAGCACAAAACCAACGATGTCGGTCAGCAGGCCGGGTGCCAGCATCAACAGGCCCGCCAGCACCAGAAGGGACCCGTCGAGCATCTCGCCAACCGGCATTTCGCCCCGGTTGAGCGCCGTCTGCACACGTGTGAAGGTCCGCAAGCCCTGATGGCGCAGCAGCCAGGCGCCATAAATCGAGATGGCGATGACAAGCGCAACCGTTGGCAGAACGCCGATCAGGCCCCCAACCTTGATGAAGACCGCGATTTCAGCGATGGGCACAAGAACCAGCGCCAGAAAGATAATCGGAAGCAAAGCGCCTCCTTCTTCAAGTTTATGCCTGCGGCGTTTTGCAGATATAGTGCGCCGGTAGCAATGGGCCGATGATTGCCCTACCTTATAGAGCAGTTTAGCTGTTTGAGGCGTGGCCACTGATCGGCCTTGGGCCCATGCGGCGCATGCGTGTGAACTGGCGCGGCGGGCGGGACCGCGCCGCTTTGCCGTTCTCTCTGAAAGGTGGCCCGAATGGGCGAGACATCAACGTTGATAAATCTGATCCTGCTGGCTGTTGCAGTGGGTGTGTTTCTGAAGTTGCGCAGCGTTCTCGGCCGCCGCACCGGCAGCGAGCGCCCGCCCTTCGATCCCTATTCCGCAGGTGGAAAAACTGCGCCGGGCCGCGCGCCCCACAGTGATAATGACAAGGTCGTCCAGCTCCCCAAGCGTGGGCCGGTCGCCATTGGCAATGACACTCGCGGCGGTGCCGAACCCTATCCGCAGCACCAGCCCGAGGCCGCCGACCGCTGGGCCGGGGTTGCGCCGGAAGGTTCGGCCATTGCGCAAACCCTGACCGAAATCGCCCTTGCCGACCGTCACTTTGACGGCGAGGCCTTCATGTCGGGCGCTCGTGCCGCCTACGAAATGATCGTCTCGGCTTTCGCGCGCGGCGAACGTAAAACCTTGCAGCCGCTCCTTGCCGCGCATGTCTTCAAGAGCTTCGACGAAGTCATTGCCGGTCGTGAAGCGCGTGGCGAAACGGTCGATCAGAGCTTCATCGGCATCGACAAGGCCGAACTTGTCGGCGCGGAACTGAATGCCGGGCAGGCGAAACTGACCATCCGTTTCGTCAGCGAATTGATCTCCTGCACCAAGACAGGCGATGGCGTGGTTGTCGAAGGCGATCCGGTCACGGTGCGCAAAGTCACGGACGTGTGGACCTTTGAGCGCAATGTGAAAGCCAACGATCCGAACTGGCGCCTCACCGCCACCGGCGCGGAAGGCTGACGCGAAAAGCGCCGGGTGGGGAAATGACGAGATACGGCATTGCGCTGGGCGTTGCGCTCGGCTTGGGGCTGCTGGCGCTTGGCGGCTGTGGCAGCACCAGCGAGGCATCCGGTATGGCCATGCAGGGGCAACAGGTAGGACCTGAAACAGCGTTGAGTTTCAACGATCTGGACGGTTGGTCGAGCGACGGTCAATCTTCTGCGCTTGCCGCCTTTCGCCGCTCCTGCACCCGTATATTAAAACTTAACCAAAGCGCCCCGCTTGATACCAAGACCGGCGGTTCGTTTTATGGCGAGGCCGGAGATTGGCATCAGGCCTGTGCGGCGGCACCCGGCGTTGGCTCTGGCGATGCTGCCGCGCGCGCCTATTTCCAGCGCTATTTCACGCCCGTTCGCCTCAGCGGAGGAAGCGGCAACTCGCTTTTCACGGGTTATTACGAGCCCGAAATGATGGGCGCTTTACACCGCGGCGGCATTTATCAAACCCCGGTCATCGCTTTTCCGCCCGCTTTTGCGACCGCCCGCGCGGCGGGTAAAACCCTGCCGACCCGAGCGGAAATCGAAGACATGCTGGCCAATGGTCAACTCGATCCGAGCCTCGCGCTGGTCTGGCTCGCCGATCCCGTCGATGCGTTTTTCCTGCATGTGCAAGGCTCTGGCCGTGTGGCGCTGCCGGATGGGCGCACCATTCGTCTGGCTTTTGCAGCCAAGAACCAGCGCCCCTACACGTCCATCGGCAAGCTGCTCATCGAAGACGGCGCGATCCCCCGTGACGAAGTCTCGATGCAGACTATCCGCGCCTGGCTCGCCGCCCATCCAGAGGCAGTCCGCCCGCTGCTGAGGCGAAACGATTCCTATATATTCTTCAAGGTCTTAAGCGCTGATCCCGCCCTTGGTCCGCCTGGTGCCGAGCAGGTCCATCTGACCCCACAGCGCAGCCTCGCCATCGACCGTAGCCAACATCCGCTGGGCGCATTGTTCTGGCTCGACACCACGGCACCCATTCCCCACGTGGCGAGCAATCGCCCGTTCCAGCACCTGATGGTGGCGCAGGATACGGGCACCGCCATTATCGGCCTCCAGCGTGGCGATGTGTTCTGGGGTCCCGGTGCCGATGCCGCCGAAATTGCCGGCCGCATGAAGCAGCAGGGCGAATTGATCGCTCTTTTGCCCCGGGCCCTGGCAAAAAAGTCATTGGCTGCGGCGCGCTGAGGGTAAACTCATGGACGGCGAGGAAAAACCCAAACGCCGCAGAGCCCGCCCCCTGAGCCCGGACGAACACAGGCTCTGGCGCGCTGTGGTGAAAGACGCCCGCCCTCTCGCTCGGTCGCGCGGCAAGATCATTCCGGTCCCGGAACCTGTTTCGGCCCCAGAAACGCCCCACCAAACAAAAATCACTCCGGTTCCGAAACCAGTTTCCTCCGTTCCGCGCACTCGTTCCATATCCGAATTGATACGCGCAACGCCTGCCGCGCCCCCGCCTCTGACCGGCCTTGATCGCCGTACCAGCCAGCGCCTGGCGCGCGGCCAGATCGAAACCGAAGCCCGGCTCGATCTCCACGGGTTTCGGCAAGGTGAAGCCCAGCCCGCGCTCCTGAATTTCCTCGCCCGGAGCCGCGCGCAAGGGTTGCGCTGCGTCCTCGTCATCACCGGCAAGGGCGAAAGCCCCTTCGCTCGCCACACGCTTCACAGCACGCGCTACCACGAAGCGACGGACCATTCGGGCATCTTGCGCGGGGCTCTGCCGCAATGGCTCGGCGACGCGCAATTTCGTGTTTTGGTCGCTGGCTTCCAGCCCGCCCATCCGCGCCACGGCGGCGGCGGCGCTTTCTATATCTGGCTGCGAAAACGCAAATGACGCCCTTCGGCCAAAAACTTCGCGATCTGCGAAAGGCGCGCGGTCTGGCGCTGAAGGACATGGCGGCCGCGCTGCGCGTCACGCCGGCCTATCTCTCGGCGCTTGAGCATGGGCGGCGCGGACGCCCGAGCTGGCGTCTCGTCCAGTCTATCATCGGCTATTTCAACGTGATCTGGGATGAAGCCGAAGAAATCGAACGCCTCGCCCACATCTCGCACCCCAAAATCACCATCGCCACATCCGGCCTCGACCCCAAAGCCACCGAACTTGCCAACCGTCTGGCCGAGGAGATCGCCCACCTTTCCGGCCCTGAAATGGAAAAGCTTCTGGTTGCCTTGCCGACGCGCTCTCGCCGCCCAAAACCGGCGTCGAAGAAGAATTCGGAGACTCGCTGAGCGAGAAATCTATCTCCATCAAAGACTCGCAAACAGCGAACCCGCCAAAACTTCACCACCCGCTCAGCGTCGCCCCGGAACTTGTTCCCGGACCGATCTCCCGTCGCCGGATGCCGACAACCAAAAATCTCGGGAATGAATCCGGGGTAACGGAGTAAAAAGAATCCGAGTGAATCCGCCAAGGGACTCGCGACCTGCAAACATTCTCGCCACGAAAGATTCGCAATCAGCCGTCAGAGAATAAACTTCGAAAGGTCCGCATTCTTCGACAGATCGCCGATCCGCTCCTGAACATAGGCAGCATCGATCTTCACCGTCTGCCCGCTGCGGTCGGTCGCCGCGAAGGAAATCTCGTCGAGAATCCGCTCCATCACCGTATGCAAACGCCGCGCGCCGATATTCTCGACGCTGGCATTGACCTCGGCTGCGATGGTGGCGATGGCGTCGATCCCGTCCGGTGTGAAATCAAGCGTCACACCCTCCGTGTCGAGCAGCGCCACATATTGCTGAATGAGGCTCGCCTCCGGCTCGGTGAGGATGCGCACGAAATCATCCCGTGTCAGAGCCTTCAGCTCGACGCGGATCGGCAACCGGCCCTGCAACTCAGGAAGCAGGTCAGACGGCTTGGCGATGTGGAAAGCGCCCGATGCGATGAACAGGATATGGTCGGTCTTCACCGCTCCATATTTGGTCGAAACTGTCGTGCACTCGATCAGCGGCAGCAAATCGCGCTGCACGCC
>CAZLLB010000075.1:0-12972 GCA_964560165.1 uncultured Parvibaculum sp.
CGAGATCGCCATGATCAAGGTTGCGGCCCCGAACCTCGCGCTGAAGATCATCGACGACGCCATTCAGGCGCATGGCGGTGGTGGTGTGACGACCGATTTCGGTCTTGCCCGCATGTATGCCGGCATCCGCACCCTGCGCCTCGCCGACGGCCCTGATGAAGTGCACAACCGCACGATCGCCAAACTCGAGTTGAAGAAATACTCGAACAAGGTACGTGCTGCGGCCGAGTAACCCTCGCGCAATGTGAAATAGAAACGGCCGGTCCCCTCTTGCGGACCGGCCGTTTTGATAACTACCTGTTAGAGGCCCGCAATCTTGTATCGAGGTTGGAAGAGGCCCCGGCTGCAACGAGGATGACGCGCCGATGAGCATGAAAATCTACAACGCCCAGCTCTCACCTTATTCGGCCCGCGTTCGCCTCGCCGTCTATGCCAAGGGCCTCGACGCTGAAATCGTTGACGCTTTCAGCACGCCGGAACTTGAAGCCGAGTTTGAAAGTCTGGGGCCGTTGCAGAAAGTGCCGTTGCTGTTGCTCGACGGAAAGCTGATGCCGGAATCCGAAGTCATCTGCGAATATCTGGAAGACCTGGGGCTCGGCGTTCCGCTGCGGCCCGAAGACATCGACGAGCGGGCACGAATGCGCTTGCTGTCGCGCATCGGCGATCTCTATGTGATGGAGCCGATGACCAAGCTTTTCAGCCAGATCAATCCCAAGGGCCGCGATCAGACTTTGGTCGAGCGCGAACTGGCGGAACTCGACAAGGGCATCAAGGGGCTTGCGCATTATATTGATGGCTCGCCTTATGCCATTGGCGGCAAGCTGACCTTTGCCGACTGCACGCTGGCGCCGATGCTTTTCTTTTATGAGCAGATCGGCCCGATGTTCGGCTTTGCCGATGCCTTCAGAGACGTGCCGTTGCTGGGTGCCTATTATCGCGGGCTGAAGAACAACGCGCATGTCGCGCGGGTCATCGCCGAACTCGAGGCGGCCTTGCGCAAGGTGATGAGTGCCAAGCCTGCTTAATCGGCGGCGGTGAGTGAAGCGGCCTGCGCGACGATGGGCAGGTTGACGCTGACGCAGGTGCCCTTTCCAAGTTCGCTTTCGATCTTGATCGAGCCGCCATGCAACTCGGCGAGCGAGCGCACCAGCGCGAGGCCGAGGCCCGTGCCCTGTTTGCTGAGCTCGGCATCGCTCGATACCTGCTCGAATGCGAGGGTGAGGCGAGGAATATGATCCTGCGCGATACCGCGTCCGGTATCCTCGACACGGAAGCGAATAGCGCCATCGACCGGAACCGCGCCGACGATGATCCTCCCGCCCGCCGGCGTGAACTTCACCGCGTTCGAAAGAAGGTTGAGCAATATCTGTTTCAACGCGCGAGCATCGGCAAAAAGCGGCAAGGCGGCGACATCAGGTGAAACACGCACGAGAAGCGTCAAGCCGTTGGTTTCGGCTCGCCCATGCACGAGCTTCAACGCCTGTTCGATAATTTCTTCGACATTCACCCGCTCGCAATGCAAATCATATTTGCCTGCTTCGATCTTCGACATGTCAAGAATGTCGCTGATGAGGTCGAGCAGCAACCCACCGCTCTCATTGATGAGCTGGGCATATTCGAGGTAGCGGGGGTTGCCGAGCTTGCCGAACATCTCAAGCTGCAACATGTCGGAAAAGCCAATGATGGCATTCAGCGGCGTGCGCAACTCGTGGCTCATATTGGCGAGAAAACGCGACTTGGTGCGATTGGCGGCCTCGGCGCGTTCGCGCGCATCCATCAGCTCTATCTCATGCTTTTTGCGCTCGCTCATGTCGCGCGTCATGCCGATGATTTCCTTTAGGCGACCATCGGGGTCGCGAACGGCGCGCATGGTCGTTTCGAGCCATACGTAGTGCCCCGCCTTGTGGCGGAATCGGTATTCGAGACGCAGCATCTCGCGTTTGCGGGCAAATTCGAGATAGCCGATGGAGAGACGCCGCAGGTCGTCGGGATGGACATGGCCGCCCACGCCGCTTAGCACCAAGAAATCGTCAGGGGCATAACCGAGAACACCCTCGACTGAAGGCGACACATAGAGAAGGCTGCCGTCGGGGGTGAGGTGGTGAATGATATCGCTCGCCTGCTCGGCGATGAGACGATACTTCGCCTCGCTGCATTGAAGCGCTTCGCGGGCAAGCATTTCCTGCGTGACGTCTTCAGCCAGGCCCACCAGCGCACCGATTTCGTTGTGCGCATCCGGCTCCGCATAGGCGTGGATTTTGATATGGCGATAGGTGCCGTCGCCTGCCAGGAACCGCGTCGTGCAGAGCACGGTTTCCTTCGTCTCGAAGGCGTCGATGAATTTTGACAATAATTCGTCGTGATCTTCAGGATGAATGATCTCTCGGTGCCAGTCGCCGCCCGTCGGCATCGTGGTCGCCTGACGATCGAGAATTTTTAACACACCTTCCGACCATGTCGGTGACGGCGCACCTTTCGTCCAGCGCCAATGGCCAAAACGGGCGAGCCGCTCGGCCTCATGGAGCTGGTGCTCCAACCGCCGCGCATCGGTCACATCGCGTGAAACGCAAAGGATCGCGCGGACATCGGGGTCATCGAGAAGGTTCTTCGTGCGCGCTTCCATCCAGCGCCAACTGCCGTCACGATGTGGAAGGCGGAATGTCTCCATAGACACCCAGCCGGGCAATTTGACACATTCTGCGAAGCGTTTTTGAACGCGCTCACGATCTTCAGGGTGAACGCCGTTGAAAACCGGCTTGCCGATAAAGGGTTCGGAACTGTAGCCCAATACTTCCCGGGTCGCGGGGCTCTGATAGAGAATGATGCTGTTGTCGTCGAGCAGGGTGAGAATGTCGCCCGCATTTTCGACCAGTGCGCGATAAAGCCGACCGGAATCGGGAGCGGCAGCGTTGCTGCATCGCCCGTTCGGCGCCGCATTCGCATCAGGCTTCGCATTCTTGCGACCGGCCATCACTCCACCTCAAAACCGGCTCTGCCGATTATTCTCCGGGCTGCTGCACGTCCTGTGCGTGGTCCCGATGAGGCAATGCTAGCCGCCTGAGTTTTAATATATCTTGAAGCGAATGATCGATTTACGTTTTGCTAAGCATACGGAACAAGAAAATCTGCTTACAAACCTGTAGGCGACGAATTATTCAGGACGCTGAACGATCTCCCAAGCCGCATTCGCCAGATTGGCGCAGGAGTCGCCAAGCGTCTTGGCGCGTTCCGAACTCGCATTGCCGTCAAGGCCGCGCTTGTAAACGCCCTGGCTGATCGAGGCGAGGCGGAACATCGAGAAGGCGAGATAAAAATTCCAGTTCTCGATGCCGTCGCGGCCTGCGTGGCGGCAATCAGCGGGGACATGCTCAGCATCCGTCGGAATGCCGGGCGTCTTTTTCCTGTCGATCACAGAAGCGCCGCCAGCCACACCCAGAAGATCGTACATGCAGTTATAGGCAATGTCGGCGAGCGGGTGGCCGATGGTGCAAAGCTCCCAGTCGAGCACGGCGATCATGCGCGGCTCGGTCGGGTGAAACATCGTATTGCCGTTGCGATAATCGCCATGGGCAATGGTGACGGACTGCTCATCGGGAATATGTGCGGGCAGGTATTTGATCAATTCTTCCATCGCCGGAACGTCAGTGGTCTGCGCGCCGCGATATTGTTTGATCCAGCGACCGATCTGGCGGTCGAAATAATTGCCGGGCTTGCCGAAATCGCCAAGGCCGACTTTCTGGTAATCGACTTTATGCAGCTTTGCGAGATTTTCGGCGAGGCTTTCGTAAACGGCGCGACGCTCGGCCTCATTGGAGTCCGGCATTGTCGAATCGCGGAAAACGCGACCTTCGAGATATTCCATGATGTAGAAGGCCGTGCCGATGACGCTGTCGTCTTCGCACAGCGCATACATATGCGGGACGGGCACATCGCTATCTGCCAGCGCCTTCATGACCCGGTATTCGCGATCGATCTGATGGGCGCTTGCGAGCAATACCCCTGGCGGCTTCTTGCGCATCACATAACGCTTGGTTTCGCGCGGGCCTTCGGTGGTGAGAAGAAATGTCGGGTTGGATTGGCCGCCCGAAAATTGCTGCACGCTGAGCGCGCCGCTAAAGCCGTCAACCGCATCATGCGCGTAAGCCTCAAGCCGCTTCACATCGAAGCGGTGTGCATCGCGCACGTCGCCCGTTTCGGCTTCTTGCGGCTCTATAGCGGCCATGACGTCTCTCCCTCAAAAGCAATGCCTTGTTGGGAAAGGTTTAGCACGGCGCGAAGAAGCGAGGCAAAGGAACTGCCTGAAGGCAGGTTTCCTTTGCGTCATATGGGAAGCTGTCAGGCGACTGCGTCGTCTGCGGGCTTGAAGCCTTCGCTCATGACGCCTTTGACGCGGGTCTTGCGGGCATTATGCACCAGCTCGCCACGCTGATCCTGATCGTCGGGCTTCGAAGTCGCCAGGCGCAGAACTTCGCGGTAGCCGCTTCTGGTTTCCATGCGAGGGCCATAACCATTGGCAATCAAGAAGGCGCGGGCCTTGCGCAGATTGTAGCAGGGCACCCACATCATCAAATGATGCTCCACATGGTAGTTGACCCAATAGGGCGCAATGAGCGCGCGCTCGAGCCAATTGGCCTTTGTGGTGCGGGCATTGCGGAACGGATCATTATTGTCGGGAACCATCGCGTGTTCGGCAATGTTGCGAACCCGTGTGATCGCTTGCTGCCATGTCAGGAACGGCAGAAGCCATAGCGCGAAATAGAGATACCAGTGGCCGCTCGCTGCCAGAATGGCGAAGACGACGACTTGCGCAATGGTGGCGCGACCGAGCTTGCGCCAATAATTCTGCAACCGCTGGCTCAGCGGCCATTCAGGCTTGCCGAGCGCATTCAAAATTTGAGCCTTGCGCTGCTGATACCCCGTCTGACCTGTGAGATCGCGGACCATTTTGCGGCGGAAGCTTTTTTTGGTGATAGGGAAGGGTGCCGACAGGATGAGGTCGGGGTCTTCCTTCTGCTGCGTATTGGCATGATGCGTCAGGTGATAGCGGCGATAGGCCTGTGTTTCCGCCATCATCGGATAGGCACAAAGCCACTGGCTGACGAACATGTTGAGCTTGGGATTGTGGCAGAGAATGCCATGCGCGCCGTCATGCATCAGAATTGCCAGTCCAAGCTGGCGCGCGCCGATGACGACGACAGCGACCAGAAAGGTCAGCGGGTTTGGCCACCAGACAAAAAGCGCCATTGCGCCGAAAATCACGGCCCAAGCGTGAAACACGGCAAGCAGTCCGCGAAAATCCGAGCGGCGGCGCACGATTGCGAGCTGCTCTGCATTGAGAAGTTTGCCTGCAACGCTCATGCGCTTGCCCTCCGTTCGGTCTTGTCACGCGCACCGGCTCCTTCGACGCCGGCAAGGCAGAAACGCACGATCTCTTCGATCACGCGGTCGCCATCTTCCTCAAGTTCGTGCGATTGGGGTGCCAGTGGCCCGATCAGCGCGGTCGGGATTGCACCCGCGATGCAGGCTGCTGCGATTTTTGTATCGAGCGTTGGAAAAGCGCCCGACGCAACGCCGTCTTCCAGAATGCCCGCGAAAATCTCTCCGTGCATTCGACGAAAACGGGCGCGCTCTTCGGCCAGGCCGACATCAACTGGCTCGGCAAGCAGGGCATAGGCAAGCCGTCTGCCGCGCACTGCTCTGGTGGCGAATGTCAGCAATACCTCGTGAAGCCGCTCGGTTGCAGGCCTGTTGCCCGCCGCTATCCCAGCCAGCACGTTCATTTCGCGCGCCGATACCTCGCGGAATACCTGGCGGCAAAGTTCCTCTTTGGAGGGGAAATAGCGATAAAGCGTGCCGGTCGCGACACCGGCCTTTCGCGCCACTTCGGTCATCTGGGCGGCAGCGAATCCGCCTTCAGCGACAAGATCGCGGGCCGCATTCAGGATGGCGCGGCGATTGTCGGCAAGGCGGGCGGAAACGGAATCGGTGCGACGATAGGCCAAGGCATGAACCTCCATTCGAGGAGGTAAGTGAACCATGGTTCACAGCGAATCGTCAAGCGCTGTCAGTTTGGTCTAGTATAAAAAGTGAATTTAAATTTCTATATTAAAATCAGATGTTTGGAAGAACGAAAACCCCGACTCACATATAGAGCCGGGGTTTTAGTTTCAATCAGCTGCAGCCTGGAAGGCTGGTGCAAAACCCTGTTGGTTTTCGGCCGTCGGCGCCTTGTTCGCCGCGGAGGCCGTGCGAATCAACGCTGCCTGGCGTGTCGGTAGTTCGTGCCAATAGGTCAGGCCGCTGAAAAATCCCACAGAGGCTGCCGCTGCGCTAAGCCAATCCCTGAACATGGATTTCTCCTTTCAACTTCAAACTCGATGCAGCAATGCTGCGACGCAACAAATATATCTCGCATCTGCGTAAAATCAAGATGTGACGCCTGCGTCATTTTTGCTTCAGTTCGTCACACGCGGATTTGATAGAGGCTCCGGAAAAGGGCGGCGACAGGCAGACCGAACTCGGCCATAAAAACGCGCCGAGGAGCCGCGCCCGAATGACCGACCCCATAACGCCCGATGTCAGCCTGATGAGCGTTCTGCGCTTGCGGGATTTTCGGCTGTTCCTAACCGGACGCTTTCTCGGGACGCTCGGGACGCAGATCCAGTCGGTCGCGGTGGGCTGGCAGGTTTACGAAATAACCAAAAGCCCCATGGCGCTCGGCTTCGTCGGGCTCGCACAATTTCTGCCGATGGTGATTCTGCTGCTACCAGCGGGCGATATTGCCGACCGCATCGACCGGCGTCTGGTCATCGCGGGGAGCTATTTCCTGCAGGCGATCTCGGTGGCGCTGCTCATCGCGCTGACCTGGACCGGCACCGGCGCACATACGATGTGGCCCTTCTATCTGGTGCTGGCGATCTTCGGCACGGCACGCGCTTTCTCCGGCCCCGCCTTGCGCGCCTTCGTGCCGCTCCTCGTTTCCACAGAACAACTGCCGCGCGGCATCGCGATTTCATCCTCTTCGTTCCAGATCGCGGTGATCGTCGGCCCGGCTCTCGGCGGCTTCATCTATATAGCCGGCCCGCTCGCCGCCTATGGCACATGCCTGATTTTCTTTCTCGGTGTCGCCATATCCTTCCTCGCGATCCGCACGCAGCATCAGCAGCAACCCATCGACCCGTTGCTGAGCGCTTTCGGGCGGCTCACGGCGGGCATCGCCTATATCCGCTCAAAGCCGATTATCCTCGGCGCGATTTCCCTCGATCTCTTTGCCGTGCTGCTCGGTGGCGCGACGGCGCTGCTGCCGATCTATGCCAGCGATATATTGCATGTCGGGCCGCAGGGCCTCGGCCTGCTCCGCTCCGCGCCCGCCATCGGTGCCGTGTTGATCAACTTCCTGCTGATCGCCATGCCGCTGCAACGCTATACCGGCCTCATCATGTTTGGTTGTGTGGCAATCTTCGGCGTCGCCACCATCATCTTCGGTGTCTCGGAAAATTTCCTGCTGTCGATGGGCGCGCTGCTGGTCATGGGCGCTGCCGATATGGTGAGCGTCTATGTGCGCTCGACACTGATCCCGCTGGCGACGCCGCCGGAAAAGCTCGGCCGCGTCAGCGCTGTCGATCTGCTCTTCATCAGCGCATCTAACGAACTCGGCGAATTCGAAAGCGGCGTCATGGCTGGACTGCTCGGCACTGTGCCCTCGGTCGTTGTGGGCGGCCTTGGCACCCTCGGCATCGTCGGATTGTGGATGTGGCTCTTTCCTGCCTTGCGCAAGATCGACAAGCTGATGGACGTGAAGCCCGACCCTAGCTGAAGACACGGCCCACGACGATGGCCGCAAAAACGATCAGCCCGAAATCGCGGTTGGAGCGAAAGAGGGTGAGGCATTTGCCTGCATCGTCTATGTCGAGCCGCAGGATTTGCGAGACGAGCTGAGCGCCTGCAAAGAAGACGCCCACGTAATAGATCGAACCGAAATTGGCCGCCGCACCCACGAAGAGGAGCGCCGCGATCATCGCGCCATAAAAACCCCACATCCATTTATACGTCGCCGCGCCGAAACGCAGCGCCGTGGATTTGACGCCGATCAGCGCATCGTCATCCTTGTCCTGATGCGCATAGATCGTGTCATAGCCGATGGTCCATGCAATCGCGCCGAGATAGAGCAGGATCGGCGCAAGATCGAGCCTGTCGCGCACCGCCGCATAGCCCATCAGCGCGCCCCAGTTGAAGGCGAGGCCGAGCACGAATTGCGGCCAATAGGTGATGCGCTTCATGAAGGGATAGATCGCGATGAGCAGCAGCGAGGCAAAGCCGAGTGCGATAGCGGTTGTCGGGAGAGACAGCAACACGGCAAGCCCGACAAGACATTGCGCGACGAGGAACGCCCATGCCGCGCGAACGCTGACCGCGCCGCTCGGAATGGGTCGAAGTTTGGTGCGCTCGACCCGCCCGTCAAAATCGCGATCCACAATATCGTTATAGGTACAACCCGCGCCGCGCATGACGAGCGCGCCGATGGCAAAGAGAAGCATCAACCTGAGGTCGGGCCAACCATCGGCGGCGAGCGCAATCGACCACCAGCCCGGAAGAAGCAGCAACCATGTGCCGATGGGCCGATCAAGCCGTGCCAGCCGCATATAGGGCCGTGCGAATGCGGGCGCGTAAAGGTCCACCCAGTTTTCAGGCGGGGCGTCGGCGATGCGGGTGTTGTCTGTTTCGGTCATGGCGTTTCGGCTTTATCGGCGCTGCTTGGTCCTCGCCCTTCGAGACGTGATGCGAGGGCATCGCTCCTCAGGGTGAGGGTCTTTAGTTGTGCGTACTCCATCTCATTCCGCATTATTTCATTTCCCATCGCGCTCTGCACCTCTCCTCATCCTGAGGAGCCGCGCAAGCGGCGTCTCGAAGGACTAGGCCACCCGTGCCCTTTACGGCTCGATGCTGAGAATGGTCGCGGGATAGATACCGTCAAAGATCGGCAACAGGTTTTCCTTGAGCGAAGTGGGAAAGAAAATATCGCGGCTCGCGTAAAGCTCGTCCGCATCCCACCATTTGAGGCTCTTGATGACGCGGCGCTCCTCCTCGGTCCATGCCGCATCGCTCAACTCCGCTTCGTCGGTGAAGGCGATGACGAAGGTCTCCTGGAAGAGGCGGGGCTGCCCATGCACGTTGAGTACATGCTCGGCATACCAGACTGCTGGCCCGAGCCGGACGGCCTTGTGGCCTGTCTCTTCCGCGATCTCGCGCAGCAATGCGGTGGACACATCTTCGCCCGCGTCGATCTCGCCGCCTATCGTGATCCAATAGGCGTCCGGCACGACCTCGCCGCTCGCGGCGGCGACGTTGGGATCGTGCATCCGCAGAAGCAGCAGACGGCCTTGTTTGTCGAAAAGCAATGCGCGGGCGGTTTTTCTGGTCTGCATGGAGGATCGGGCCTGTTCGGTTATAGTCGCGGTCATTGCGAGGCCGAAGGCCGAAGCAATCCAGACATTGCGGTCAAGACTGGATTGCTTCGCTTGCGCTCGCAATGACGAATAGCCACTGAGAGAAACTTTATGGATACCCAAGACGACGACACCGATCTGCGCTGCGCCACGGGCAAGACGCGCCTCTATGTCGAGGTGGACCTGAGCGAAGGCGCGGAGATCGGGCTCGACAAGGACCAGTCGCATTATCTGCTCCATGTGCTGCGCATGGGTGTGGGCGGGCATGTGGCGCTGTTCAACGGCCGCGACGGCGAATGGGCTGCCGAAATCGCGGAGGCAACAAAAAAAGCCTGCGGCCTCATCGTGCTGCGGCAGACGAGAGCGCATGAGCCGTTGCCCGACATCTGGCTGCTCTTTGCGCCGGTAAAGAAGGCGCGGCTCGATTTCATCGCCCAGAAGGCGACTGAGATGGGAGCAGGCATGATCCAGCCTGTCCTCACGCGTCGCACCATCGTCTCGCGGGTGAAGGATGCGCGGTTGCAGGCGAATGTGATCGAGGCGGCTGAGCAATGCGGCCTCGTCGCCGTGCCGGAGGTACGTGAGGCTGAAAAGCTCGACGTGATCCTCGACCATTGGACGGAACATGCGCCGGGGCGGCGCATTCTGTTTTGCGATGAGGCAGCGGCGCCCGGAGGGGCGCTTTCCATTTTCGAATCGCTGGCGCGAGAGGGCGGGCGAGGGCGGCCTTATGCGCTGCTGATCGGGCCCGAGGGCGGCTTTGATGAAACGGAACGCGCCCGGCTTCACGCGCGCAAAGACACGGTGGCGCTCTCGCTTGGGCCGCGCATCATGCGCGCTGACACGGCGGCGATTGCGGCGCTGGCGGCGGTGCAACTGATATTGGGCGATTGGTGAGCGAGCGATGAAACTGCTTCTGGTCCATGCCCATCCGGTCGAGACGAGTTTCGGCGCGGCCATGCGCGACGCGGCGCTCAGAGGCTTTGCGCGCGCGGGGCATGAGGTGCGCGTCGTCGATCTCTATGCAGAAGAGTTCGAACCGCGCATGAGCCGTCAGGAACGCATCGACTATGAGGACGAGACAAAAAATACATTGCAGGTCCGAAAGCATATCGACGATCTGCAATGGGCCGAGGGTCTGGTCTTCGTCTTTCCGACATGGTGGTACGGATTGCCCGCTATCCTGAAAGGCTGGTTCGACCGCACCTTTGCGCCGGGCATCGCGTTTAATATGGCCGAAGGCGGCAAGGTGATCCGGCCTGCTCTGAAGAACATCCGGTTGCTTGTCGCGATCACGAGCTGCGGCTCGCCCTGGTGGTTTGCGAAATATGTCGGCGAGCCGCATCGCCGGATCATCATGCGCGGCATCGGTGCGCTCTGCGCCCGGCCCTGCAAGAAAATCTGGATGGCGCATTTCAAGATGGATAGTTCGAGCGAGCCTGAGCGGGCGCGGTATCTGGAAAAGATCGAGGCGCGGATGGCGGCGGTTCGCTAGAAAACGGATCGTCGTTGCGAGGGCTGAAAGCCCGAAGCAATCCAGGTCTTCCTGAGGGCGCGGTGTCTGGATTGCTTCGCTTTGCTCACAATGACGAAAAGGCGAGGGCGGGTGATGCTGCACCCTAAAACTGCCCGCGCTTTAAAGCTTGTCAGGTCGCGGTGGCGCTCCTACATCTTGGCGAACTCAATGGCCGGAAGCGCTGCGGGGCGCGTGCGAACGACACGGCTTTATAATCATTCCAGGGGGCTCGTCTATGAGCGTACTCGTTGCCGGGCCTGAGCCCATTACTAGCCGGGACGATCTGGTCGCCGCACTTGAGCGCGGATCGAAGCCGAAATCCGATTGGCGCATCGGCACCGAACACGAAAAGTTTCCCTTTCATGTCGCCGACAATTCGCCCGTGCCCTATGACGGGCCGAACGGCATTCGCGCCATGCTTGAAGGCATGACGCGCTTTGGCTGGCTGCCGGTGCGCGAGGGTCAGACGCTGATCGGGCTGGAGAGCCCGGAGGGTGGCGGCAATATTTCACTGGAGCCGGGCGGGCAATTTGAACTGTCCGGCGCGGCGCTCGAAACGCTGCATCAGACTTGCTCCGAACTGCATGATCATCTGGCGCAGGTGAAGGAAGTGGGCGGCGAGCTTGGGCTTGGATTTCTGGGGCTCGGCTTCACGCCCAACTGGCGGCGCGATCAAATTCCGGTAATGCCCAAGGGGCGTTACAATATCATGACCGAATACATGAAGAAGGTCGGGACCATGGGTCTCGACATGATGTATCGCTCATGCACCGTGCAGGTGAACCTCGACTTCGCCTCTGAACCCGACATGGTGAAGAAGCTGCGTGTTGCCGTGGCGCTGCAACCGGCGGCCACGGCGATTTTCGCGAATTCTCCGTTCACGGAAGGAAAGCCCAACGGCTATATTTCCTACCGCTCGCATGTCTGGACGGATACGGACCGCGCCCGCACCGGCATGATCCCTTTCATCTTTGAAAGCGGCTTCGGCTTTGAACAATATGTCGATTATGCGCTCGACGTGCCGATGTATTTCGTCTACCGCGATGGACGCTATATCGACGTGACGGGACAATCGTTCCGCGATTTCATGGTCGGGAAATTGCGCGGCCTCGAAGGCCAGACGCCGACACGTGGCGACTGGATCAATCACCTCACGACGATTTTTCCCGAGGCGCGGCTGAAGAATTACATGGAAATGCGCGGCGCGGATGGCGGGCCATGGGCGCGTATTTGCGCGCTGCCAGCCTTCTGGGTGGGGCTGCTTTACGATCAGGTCTCGCTCGATGCGGCATGGGATCTGGTGAAGGACTGGAGCGACGAGGAACGCCAGAAACTGCGCGATGACGTGCCGCGTATGGGCCTCAAGACGCCCTTCCGCAATGGCACTTTGCTCGATGTGGCGCGGCGCGCGGTCGAGATTTCGCGGGCCGGGCTGAAGGCGCGGGCGAGGGGCGACGGAGCGGGATCGGCGGACGAAACGACCTTCCTGTCGGCGGTGGAAGAGGTGGTGCAGACCGGCAAATCGCCCGCCGATGTGATGCTCGAAGCCTATCACGGGCGCTGGGGCGGCTCGGTCGATCCGGTGTTCAAAGAGTATGCTTTCTAGGCTTTTGGCCTCTATTGCCTGCTTGCCGGAAGTTGCCGGAAAGTTGTCGGTGTTGCCGGGTCAGAGGCCTGCATGATCGTTGCCTGTCGTGTTGCCTGCGCCGAAGTGCTGGACGCGCAGCGGGGCGGTGGGGATAATTCTCATCCGCTGCGGCTCAAGCTCCAAGTTCATCACAAAGAAATGAATCGTATTCTCACAATTGGTTGTTCGGGTGGGGGCAAATCGACGCTCGCCCGTGCGCTAGGAGTGAAATTAGATTCACCAGTTGTCCATCTCGACGTGCTGTTCTGGAAGCCCGGCTGGGTCGAGAGCAGCTATGAGGAATTCCGGCCCAAGGTGGCGGCGGCAGTCGCACAGGATCGCTGGATCATCGACGGGAATTACAGCCGCACCTTCGACATCAG
>CAZLLB010000076.1:0-5911 GCA_964560165.1 uncultured Parvibaculum sp.
CGTCTATGTGATCGAGAACAATCAATATGCAATGGGCACTTCGGTCGCCCGCTCCTCCGCCCAGACAAATCTTTCCAAACGCGGCTTGAGCTTCAACATCCCCGGCGAACAGGTCGATGGCATGGACGTGCGCGCTGTCCGCGCGGCGGGCGCGAAGGCGATGGAAGCCTGCCGCGCTGGCAAGGGCCCTTACATCCTTGAAATGATGACCTATCGCTATCGAGGCCACTCCATGTCCGATCCGGCGAAATATCGCGCCAAGGAAGAAGTAAACAAGATGCGTCAGGAGCACGACCCGATCGAGCAGGTCCGCCACCGCCTTCTTGAGGCTGGCACCAGCGAGGAGGCGCTGAAGGAGATCGACAAGGAAATTCGGGCCATCGTGGCAGAAGCCGCCGAATTCGCGCAGTCGAGCCCGCAGCCCGATCCGTCGGAACTCTGGACCGATGTGCTTGCTGCGGCGGAGGCCTGAACCATGCCCACAAACATTCTGATGCCCGCGCTCTCGCCGACAATGGAAGAGGGCACACTCACCAAGTGGCTGGTGAAGGAAGGCGACGACATACGCTCCGGCGATGTCATCGCGGAAATCGAAACCGACAAGGCGACGATGGAAGTCGAGGCCGTCGATGAAGGCAAGATCGCAAAGATCGTCGTCCCCGAAGGCACGGAGAACGTGAAGGTCAACGCGGTGATCGCCGTCATCGCGGAAGAAGGCGAAGATGCCAGCGCAGTGAAAGCGCCCGCGCCGGAAGCAAAGCCTGAAGCAAAAAAAGCCGAACCGAAGGCAGAAGCGAAAGCAGCGCCTGCCGAAGAAAAAACCGCCGCGAGCGAGCCGCAAATCGCCATCGCCGCCGATCCCGAAATTCCCTCCGGCACGCAATATGTTTCGCAGACAGTCCGCGAAGCGCTCCGCGACGCCATGGCCGAAGAGATGCGTCGCGACGAAACCGTTTTCGTCATGGGTGAGGAGGTCGCCGAATATCAGGGCGCTTACAAAGTCACGCAAGGCTTGCTTGAAGAGTTCGGGGCTCGCCGCGTCGTCGATACGCCGATCACCGAACATGGCTTTGCTGGCCTCGGCGTCGGCGCGGCCTTTGCGGGCCTTCGCCCCATTGTCGAGTTCATGACTTTCAATTTCGCCATGCAGGCGATCGATCACCTCATCAACTCGGCAGCCAAGACGCGCTATATGTCGGGCGGGCAAATGGCCTCACCCATCGTCTTCCGTGGCCCCAATGGCCCAGCCTCCCGCGTCGGCGCTCAGCACAGTCAGGATTATTCCTCCTGGTACGCACATATTCCCGGCCTCATCGTCATTTCGCCTTTCTCCGCCGCCGACGCCAAGGGGCTTTTGAAGGCCGCGATCCGCAATCCGAACCCGATCATCTTTCTGGAAAACGAAATCCTCTACGGCAAGACCTTCGATGTGCCGCAGCTCGATGATTATGTTCTGCCCATCGGCAAGGCGCGCGTGCTGAAGCGGGGCAAGGACGTGACCCTCGTTTCGCATAGCCACGGCCTGACTTATTGCCTCGACGCAGCGGCAAAGCTCGAAGCTGAAGGCATCGACGTCGAAATCATCGACATGCGCACCTTGCGCCCCCTCGACATCGACACGGTGGTCGCCTCGGTTAAAAGAACCAACCGTCTCGTCACCGTCGAGGAGACATGGCCCATCTGCGGCATCGGCAGCGAAATCGCCGCGCAGGTGCAGGCCAAAGCCTTCGATTATCTCGATGCGCCGATCCTGCGCGTCACGCAGAAAGACGTACCGATGCCTTATGCGGCCAATCTCGAAAAACTCGCGCTGCCTAGCGCCGATGATGTGGTGGAGGCGGTGAAAGCCGTCTGCTACCGCTAGGGGAGGGCGAGCATATGTCCACAAACATTCTGATGCCCGCGCTCTCGCCGACGATGGAAGAGGGCACGCTCACCAAATGGTTGGTGAAGGAGGGAGACGATGTGCGCTCCGGCGATGTCATCGCGGAAATCGAGACCGACAAGGCGACGATGGAAGTTGAAGCCGTCGATGAAGGCAAACTCGCAAAGATCGTCGTCCCGGAAGGCACGGAGAACGTAAAGGTCAACGCGGTGATCGCAATCATCGCGGAGGAAGGCGAGGACATGAGCGCCGTGAAAGCGCCTGCTCCTTCCAATCTTCCCCCCTCGAAGGAGAGGGAAGGGAGGGGGGGAGCCACACCCGCCGCATCGCCCGAAGAGTCTCCGAAGAAGTCCCCCCTCCCGACACCCGCAGTGTCGGCCTCCCCCTCAAGGGGTGAGGTAAAGCAAGAGGGCTCCACCCGCGTCTTCGCATCCCCCCTTGCGCGCCGCATCGCCGCTGACAAAGGCATCGACCTCGCCGCCGTGCAAGGCACCGGCCCGCATGGACGCATCGTCAAAGCCGACATCGAAAAGGCAAAGCCCGGAGCCGCGCCGCGTCCCGCTGCTCAAAGCGCCGCACCCGCCGCCGGTCCCGCCATCGACCCGCGCGCCTTCTACGAAAAAGATAGCTACGAAGAAGTCCCGCTCGATAATATGCGCAAGACCATCGCCCGTCGCCTCACGCAGGCGATGCAGGAGATACCGCATTTCTATCTCACCATCGATTGTGAACTCGACGAATTGCTCCGCATCCGCAAGGATCTGAACACCAAGGCTTCGGATGGTGTCAAACTTTCCGTCAACGACTTCCTCATTCGCGCCGCCGCTTTGGCGCTGATGAAAGTCCCGAACGCGAATGTCAGCTTCGCGGGCGCTTCGCTGCTCAGGCACAAACACGCCGATATCGGCATCGCCGTCGCGCTGGAAGGTGGCCTCATCACGCCCATCATCCGCCACGCCGAAACCAAGGGCCTTGCGGAAATTTCCGCCGAAGCCAAATCATTGGCCGAACGCGCTCGCACCAAAAAACTCAAGCCGCAAGAGTTTGAAGGCGGCAGCTTCTCCATCTCCAATCTCGGCATGTTCGGCATCAAATCCTTCACCGCTGTCATCAACCCGCCGCAAGCCGCCATCCTCGCGGTCGGCAAAGGCGAGGAGCGCCCCGTGGTCAAAAACGGCAAGCTCGAAATCGCAACGGTGATGACGGTCACGATGTCCTGCGATCATCGCGCCATCGACGGTGCGCTCGGTGCGACCTTCCTCGAAGCCTTTAAGGGCTTCGTCGAATATCCGCCGTCGATGCTGCTGTGAGGAGCTGAAGATGGCTGAAACATCCTACGATCTCGTCGTTATCGGTTCCGGCCCCGGCGGCTATGTCGCGGCCATCCGCGCCGCGCAACTCGGGCTGAAGGTCGCCATCGTCGAGCGCGCTGAGCTTGGCGGTATCTGCCTCAACTGGGGCTGCATCCCGACAAAGGCGCTGCTCCGCTCGGCGGAAATTTATCAGACGCTGCATCGCCTCGAAGAGTTCGGCCTCAAGGCCGACAACATCTCCTTTGATGCACAAGCCATCGTCAGGCGTTCGCGCAAAGTTGCGAGCCAGCTTTCAGGCGGCGTCAAATTCCTGATGAAGAAAAACAAGATCGACGTCATCGAGGGAACGGCGAAACTCGGCAAGCCCGGCTTTGTCACTGTCGAAGGCAAGAGGGAAGTCGCCGCAAAAAACATCATCCTCGCCACCGGCGCCCGCGCACGTACGCTGCCGGGCATCGAGCCGGACGGCAAACTCATCTGGACCTATCGCGAAGCCATGGTCCCGCCCGCCATGCCGAAATCGCTGCTGGTCATCGGCTCCGGTGCCATTGGCATCGAGTTCGCGAGCTTCTATCGCGCCTTCGGCGTCGAGGTCACCGTCGTCGAAGTGCTGGACCGCATCCTGCCGGTGGAAGATGCCGAAATTTCAGACTTCGCCGCCAAGGCGTTCAAGAAGCAGGGCTTGAAGCTCCTCACCTCCGCCAAGGTCGAAAAACTCGACAAGGGCAAGGACAGCGTCACCGCCACCATCGTGCTGAAAGACGGCAAGACCGAAAAGCTCACCGTCGAGCGCGTCATCTCGGCGGTCGGCATCACCGGCAATGTCGAAGACCTCGGCCTCGAGGAAGCGGGCGTGAAAATCGACCGCGGCCATGTCGTCGTTAACGAATGGCTGGAGACAGGTGTGAAGGGCGTCTATGCCATCGGGGATCTCGTCGGCGCGCCCTGGCTTGCTCACAAGGCGAGCCACGAGGGCGTCATCGCCGCCGAGCGCATAGCCGGTGTGAAGGGCCTGCATCCCCTCGACGTCACGAGGGTGCCCGGCTGCACCTATTCCTCGCCCCAGATCGCCAGCGTTGGTCTCACCGAAGCCAAGGCGAGGGAAGGCGGACGCGAGGTCAAGGTCGGGCATTTCCCCTTTATCGGCAATGGCAAGGCCATCGCTCTCGGCGAGCCGGAGGGGCTCGTCAAGACCGTCTTCGATGCCAAAACAGGGGAACTTTTAGGCGCTCACATGGTTGGGGCAGAGGTGACAGAACTCATTCAGGGCTATACGGTCGCCCGGTCTCTGGAGACGACCGAAGCAGAGTTGATGCACACGATTTTCCCGCACCCGACCTTGAGCGAAACGATGCACGAAGCCGTGCTCGACGCCTATGGCCGCGCGCTCCACATCTAGTCAAAACGCGCCCACCGCATGATCGAAATATTTTCTAACCCTGAGAATTGGGCGAGCCTTCTCACTCTCACGATTCTCGAAATCGTTCTGGGCGTCGATAACATCATCTTTCTGGCCATTCTTGCGGCGCGCCTTCCCAAGCATCAGCAGAAGCTCGGTCGCCGCCTTGGCCTCGCAGCGGCATTGCTGACCCGCCTCGGGCTGCTGGGCTCCATCGCATGGATTGTCACGCTCAACGAACCCGTCATCACCGTGCGCGATTTCGGCATCTCCTGGCGTGATGTCATCCTCTTGGTCGGCGGCCTTTTCCTGCTCGTCAAATCGACCCTCGAAATCCACAACGAAGTCGAAGGCAGCGGTCACGGCGAAAAGGTCGGTGCCGTGCAGGCCGGCCTCTGGATGGTCGTCATGCAGATCGCCATCATCGACATCGTTTTCTCGCTCGACACGGTCATGACCGCCGTCGGCATGTCCGATCATTTCGAGATCATGGCCTTCGCCGTCATCGCCGCCGTACTCGTCATGGTCTTCGCTGCCGAGCCCATCGCGGCCTTCGTCGAGAAGCATCCGACGATCAAGATGCTTGCCCTGAGCTTCCTGATCCTGATCGGCATATCCCTCATTGCTGATGCGCTCCATTTCCACATCCCCAAAGCCTATCTTTACTTCGCCGTCGCTTTCTCCATTGGCGTGGAATCGCTCAATCTCTGGGCCAAGGCACGGCGCGACAAGTCAAGGCATTGAGCTGGTAGCAATTGTTTAATCTTGCTGTCCCACACTTGGGCGGCGAGGTAAGCAATGCTGACAGATCTGGGTCCAAGGGTGCGCACAAGCTCCGTTGACTATGAAGTCGAGGAGCTGGCCGCACCCGTGCACCCAAAAAATGTGATGCTGGTTCAGTATTGGAGCAGCAAGGCCGATGCCGCAGGCATCGTCCACCGTAGCGACATAAACCCCGTCGATCTCAAGAAAGTCATAGGCGGCCTCTTCATCGTCGAGCCGGTGGATGATGGCGCCGATCTCCTCTATCGCCTGGTCGGCTTCCAGAACGAAAGCCGCCTCGGCATGAGGTGCATGGGCCGCCGCTTCAGCGAGTGCTATGCGCCGGGCATGGCCGCCGACCAGATCGCCTTCCACCTCCAGGTCGCCGCCAGCGGAAAGCCCGCTTTCCTCTCTGGACGCCTGCTCGGGCTCGATCTCGAATACGTTAATTTCGAAGCGAGCTATCTCCCCGTCCGCACCGATGGTGGCGGCTGGCAGATGATGGGCGGCATGTACGACCTCGCCGAGAAAGATTGAAACACCGCTTCGGCC
>CAZLLB010000076.1:6011-12959 GCA_964560165.1 uncultured Parvibaculum sp.
GATACCACGCACTCTATTTGTTAAAACTCTGTGGTTAGACTTTCGCCAACAGAGGGAACAATGCTGACTGAAGAAAAAGCCCTGCTTGGCTACCGGCTCACGCGCATGAACGAGCCACGCCATCCTGCGAATAAATGGCTGGTCGCCTATTGGCAGGCCCGCCGTGGTGCGGATGGTATTGCTTCGCGCGCCGATATGTTGTTTTCCGATCTGCGCTACCTGCTGCCCGCCTTCTTCGTCATCGAGCCGGTGGATGATGGTCGCGATTTCGTCTATCGCCTCGCTGGCAGCGAAATCGAGGGACGGCTCAACCTCCGCCTCACCGGACGGCGTTTCACCGAGTGTTATGCAGGCGAAGCAGAAGCGGCCATCCGCTTCTATGGGAAAATCCTGCAAAGCCCCACGTTTCACGTCCTCAGCGGCAATTTTCTGGGCCGGGACATCGAATATGCCAACTTCGAAGCCGTCCAGATGCTCGTCCGCAACGAGGCAGGCAGGCTGCAAATCTGCGGCTCCATGTTCGATATGGATCAAACCGGCCCATTCTGCTGAATCCGGATTCACGCGCATTTGCTTGAATCATCTCAAGCGTCTATCCATGTTGTATCAAGACAGGGGCGGGCGACAGGACGCATGGCCATAATCATCGACAGATTGCACGACAGCGGAACGGCCCCGGCCAAACTCCGTCACCCCGAAAAGGCCCGTCGGCCCGATACGCCGGTCCTACGCAAGCCCGATTGGATTCGCGTCAAGGCCCCGAACTCGCCCGTCTATACCGAGACGAAACAGATCATCCGCGAAAACAATCTCGTCACTGTCTGCGAGGAAGCGGGCTGCCCGAATATCGGCGAATGCTGGTCGAAGAAACACGCCACCATGATGATCATGGGCGACACCTGCACGCGGGCCTGTTCCTTCTGCAACGTCAAGACGGGCCTTCCCGGCGCGCTCGATCCGCATGAGCCCGAGAATGTCGGCAAGGCGATTGCCAAGCTCGGCCTTCGCCATGTCGTCATCACCTCGGTTGATCGCGACGATCTTGCCGATGGCGGCGCGCAGCATTTCGTCGAAGTCATTCAGGCTATCCGCCGTCTTTCGCCCGGCACGACGGTTGAGATTCTGACGCCAGATTTTCTGCGCAAGGAGGGTGCGCTCGAAAAAGTCGTCGCCGCCAAGCCTGACGTCTTCAATCACAATCTCGAAACCGTCCCGCGCCTCTATCTCGATATTCGTCCCGGCGCGCGCTATTTCCATTCGCTGCGCCTGCTTCAGCGCGTCAAGGAAATCGATCCGACCATCTTCACCAAGTCCGGCATCATGGTGGGCCTCGGCGAGGAGCGGAACGAGGTGCTGCAGGTGATGGACGACCTGCGCTCGGCGCATATCGACTTCCTCACCATCGGCCAGTATCTCCAGCCGACGCGCAAACACGCTGCCGTCGATCGCTTCGTCACGCCGGACGAATTCAAATCCTATGAGACCATCGCGCGCACCAAGGGCTTCCTGCTCGTCTCGTCGAGCCCGCTGACGCGCTCCTCCTATCACGCGGACGAAGATTTCGCCCGCCTTCGCGATGCGCGCCACGCGCTTCTCGCGCGCGGGTAAGCATGACGGCCGCTCACCAGACGCGCGATGTGCCCTACACCGCCGATCAGATGTTCGCGCTCGTCGCTGGCATCGAGGACTATCCTTCCTATCTGCCTTGGTGCGCGGGCGCGCGCATCCGCCGTCGCGAGATCGACAATGGCAATGAAGTCCTGACCGCCGATCTCATCGTCGCCTACAAGGTGTTTCGCGAGCAGTTCACCAGCCGCGTCACGCTGGACAAGACCGCGCGGACCATCGACGTGCATTACGTGCAGGGACCGTTCAAATATCTCGCGAACAAATGGGAATTCGAGCCGTTGCCGGAAGGCGGATCGCGCATCCATTTTTTCATCGACTTCGAGTTTCGGAGCGTCACGCTGCAAAAGCTGATGAATGGCGTTTTCGCCAAAGCCTTCTCGCGCATGATGCAGGCCTTCATCGACCATGCCGACAAGCTCTACGGTACTACATCCAGCCGCGCATCTTGAACCAGACGAGCGGAATGACCGTGCTGACGACGATAAGCGCAAGCCCCCAGGGATAACCCCAGGCCCAGCTCAGCTCGGGCATATGCTTGAAGTTCATCCCGTACATGCTGGCGATCAGCGTCGGTGGAATGCCCGCGACCGACACAATGGTCAGTACCTTGAAGATATTGTTCTGCTCAATATTGATGAGCCCAAGCGTCGCATCGAGCAGCAGTTGCACCTTGTTGGTCAGGTGCGCTTCATAGTCGTTGAGCGACATCGCATCCTGCCGCAGCGTTTTCAGGTGCGGTTTCACCTCCTCAGGCAGCCATTCATCGGCAAGTCCCGTCATATAGGGGATCATGCGATTGACGCCGAGCAGGCTGTCGCGGATCGTCGAAGCCAGATCGCCCGCCCGGCCGATGCGGCGCAGCAGCGCCCGCATATCGGCGGTTTCTTTGTTGAAGGCCCGCACCTTTCCGTTCTTTAGTTGTTCACCGCGAAAAGTGCGCCGAGACAATGTGCTGAGTTCGCCTCCCACATGCTCCAGCACGTCAGCCGTCCGGTCGATCACAGCGTCGAGAAGACCTGCAAAAACGCCCGCGCTCGATGGGTGAACCGTGTCGGGTTTTGCCGCGTGATCATGGAATGTCGTGAAGGCGGTCAGCTCTGCAAAACGGATGGTGATCAGCCGCTTGCGCGTCAGGATGAAGCCCACCGGCGTCAGTTCCGGCGAACCGCTTGTCGCCTTGTATATCAGTGGCGCGCTCATGAAGATCGCGCCTTTTTCGACATAGAGCCTGCTCGAGCTTTCGATCTCGATAAGGTCGTCATATGTCGGCAATTGAAGCGATGCGATTTTTTCGATGAAGGCGATTTCTTCCGCTGTCGGAGCCAGCAGATCAACCCACATCACGCCGTCGGGGATCGAGGTCGTGGTGAAGTCGGTGACAACCTCACCCTTCAATCCGGCGCATTCATTGAAAACGAGCATTCAGTAAAAGCCGTCTATGCGTTCGCTGCCGCCCAGGATATAGGCGTTGCCATATCCATCATAGCATTGCTGCGCGCTCCAATGCGCCATGCGCCCGCTCGCGGTCGGTCTGTCGCGCACGACCTTGTGGCAGGGCCGCCCGTCTTTCGGCGGGTCGCCATCGAAAACACCATGGCCGCTGAATAGCGGCCCAACCTGAATGGCAGGACCACTCGACAGCGCCTGATCCACCGTCATTCCGCCACCCGCCTGCGCGGCCGAAAACGGAACCGCGAGGAGCGCCAGCACAGCGACCAGTGGAATGGCTTTTTTCATGGATGGAATCCTACACCCGCGCCCTCACCAATGGCCAGTGTTCGGCATCGACGCCCACGGCTCTTTCGCCGGCAGCGGCTTGCCCCTTTGCAACAGCTCGATCGAGACATTGTCGGGCGAGCGCACAAAGGCCATATGCCCGTCTCGCGGCGGGCGGTTAATGGTGACGCCGCCATCCATCAGTCGTTCACACGCGGCATAAATATCATCGACCTCATAGGCGAGATGGCCGAAATTCCGTCCCTCGCCCAGCACCTCGGGGTCCCAATTGTGGGTCAGTTCCACTTGCGCTTCGGACTGGCCGGGCGCGGCGAGAAAGACGAGGCTGAACCGCCCCGCTTCGACATCCACGCGCCGCAACAGTTCCAGCCCGAGCTTGTTGCAATAAAAGTCGAGGGACTTGTCGATGTCGATGACGCGGACCATCGTATGCAGGTATTTCATGGGAGCCTCCGAAAATTTGAGGCATGATTCACTAAAGCGCGCGCCACGTCAAAGCTGGCGCGGGAAAGGGAAGGGCGTCGATGCCAAACGAGTTGAAACGTGAAATTGAAAGCGCCGCCCGCATCGTCGTTTTCACCGGTGCGGGCATCAGCACCGAATCCGGCATCCCTGATTTCCGCTCGCCCGGTGGTATATGGACCCGCATGTCGCCGATCAATTTCGACGTGTTTCTGTCTTCAGCCGAAATGCGCCGCGAAGCCTGGCGTCGTAAATTCGAAATCGACAAGACGCTGCTCGGCGCCGAGCCCAACAAGGGCCACATGGCGATCGCCAAGCTCGTCGATACCGGCAAGGTGAGCCATGTCATCACCCAGAACATCGACAACCTGCATCAGAATTCCGGCATCCCCACCTCCAAGGTCATCGAACTCCACGGCAATGGCACCTATGCAACCTGCCTCGATTGCGGCCTGCGCCACGAGCTTGAAGAGGTGAGGGCGCTTTACGACGCGAGCGATGCGCCGCCCGCCTGCCGCTCATGCAACGGCATCGTCAAGTCCGCCACCATTTCCTTCGGTCAGGCCATGCCTGAAGAGGAGATGCGCCGCGCCGAGGAAGCCACGCTCGCTTGCGATCTCTTCCTCGCCATCGGCTCATCACTTCAGGTCTATCCGGCGGCAGGCTTCCCCATCATCGCCAAGCGCAATGGCGCAAAGCTCGCCATTCTCAATCGCGAGCCGACCGATCTGGATGAAATCGCCGACATCGTCATCCACGATGAGATAGGCCCGACGCTCGCCCCTATCGCGATGCTGAATTAAAAACGGGAGAAAGCATGACCTCCGATAAAAAGACGCCATGGTGGCAAGGCGCGACGGTCTATCAGATCTATCCCCGCAGCTTCCGCGACAGCAATGGCGACGGCATAGGCGATCTGAAAGGCATCGAGCAAAAACTCGATTACGTCGCCGCGCTCGGCGTCGATGCGATCTGGCTCTCGCCAGTCTATCCCTCACCCAATCGTGACTTCGGCTATGACGTCTCGGATTATTGCGGTATCGCCCCCGAGATGGGAACCATGGCGGATTTCGACCGTCTGCTGAAGGAAGCGCATGGGCGCGGCCTCAAGGTCATCATGGATCAGGTTCTGAGCCACAGTTCCGATCAGCACCCCTGGTTTCAGGAAAGCCTCCTCTCCCGCAAAAATCCGAAAGCCGATTGGTATGTCTGGGCCGACGCGCGCGAGGACGGCACGCCGCCCAACAACTGGCTTGCCGCTTTCGGTGGCGCAGCCTGGTCGTGGCATCCGCTGCGCCGTCAGTATTACTTCCACAAATTTCTCAAGAGCCAGCCGAAACTCAATTTCCACAACCCCGCCGTCGTCGATGCCTGCATGGATGTGCTGCGCTTCTGGCTCGACAAGGGCGTCGATGGCTTCCGCCTCGATGTCGCCAATTCCTATGTCCACGATCCCAGGCTCACCGACAATCCACCCGTGCCCATGGCCGAGCGCACTTCCGCCAACTGGTCCCACGCGCCGCGCCTCCAGCGCCACATCTATGATGCGAATACGCCTGAAAACGAATGGTCGATGAAGCGCGTCCGCAAGGTCATGGACGAATATCCAGACCGCCTCGCCTTCGGCGAATTCTCCGAAGAACCCTCCATGTTCGGCCTCTATGCGGGCGGCCTTGAGCGGCTGCATACCGGCTACACATTCGACTTCCTCGAAGACCGTTCCTTCAAGCCCCATGTCTTCCGCAAATATTACGATGAGCTGCTGATGCCGCTTGAGCATCTCTGGCCCTGCGTCACCTTTTCAAATCACGACATCGTCCGCCCTGTCACGCGCTGGGGCGGCGGGCAGGGCGACGACGCACTGGCCAAACTCGCGCTGACATTGCTGCTGACTTTGAAGGGCACGGTCTTGATGTATCAGGGCGAGGAGCTTGGCTTGCCTGACGTCGATCTCGAACGCCAATGGATCAAGGACCCCGTCGGCGATCTCTATTTTCCATTCGGCAAAGGGCGCGACGGCTGCCGCACGCCGATGCCGTGGAAATCCGACGCCCACGAAGCAGGCTTCACCTCCGGCGACCCGTGGCTGCTAATCCCGGATTATCACAAGATCCGCGCCGCCAATGTGCAAGAAGCCGACGGCGCGTCGGTTCTCGTTCATGCCAAGCACGTCATCGCAGTGCGCAAGCGTCATCCAGCCCTGTCGCGCGGCGAAATAAATTTCGTTGAAGTGGAGGGCGAACAAATCCTGGCCTTCACACGCGAATGTGAAGGCGAGCGCCTGCTCTGCGTTTTCAATCTCTCGCGCGACGAGGCCAAGTACGTCCTGCCGCACGAAGCCCACGCCATCGACATCCTTACCGGCGAGACGACGCGTGACGGTGATATGCTAACCCTCAGTCCACGGAGCGGTGCAGTATTTGCCGTCTGAAATGACCGGCGGCAGGGCGGCCCGCGGAAAAGCTAGCGACAAGCCCCCTTGTCTGGCCGCATTTCACGCATATGTGAAAAAGAGCGCATACATTGTATCTCGCCCCCCGCGTCCCCATATATAGGGTCGAACGCGAAGGAGGTGCCGTATGTCAGAAATTTCAGGTTACGAACTCAGCCGCGCTTATGCCGAAGGCTGGAACGCCGCCAAGAAAAACATCAGCGATGCGCCTGATGCGGCGCTCAATCCCCATCCCGAAGGCGAAGCCCGTCAACGCTGGGCGGATGGCTATAGTGGCGCACTCGAAAGCCGCAACGGCGGCAAGATGAAGAAGCGCTGATCCGCATGGATTGCCGTGTCGCTGCGCTTCTCGCAGTGACAAAACCCCCAGAATAAAACCCAAGAAAAAACCCGGCGCGGATCACTCCGGCCGGGTTTGATCAGTCAGGCTAAATCAGCCCGCACACATCAGCTCAAAGGAGCTGAAGGTTCGCGGCCGAGGTCTTGCCTTTTTCCGTGACCAGCTCGTAGGAGAGCTTCTGGCCTTCGTTCAGGTTCGACAGACCCGCGCGCTCAACGGCGGAGATGTGAACGAAAACGTCGTTGCCGCCGTTATCCGGCTGAATGAAGCCGAAGCCCTTCTGGCTGTTGAACCACTTTACCGCGCCCTTGTTGGACATGGTGTCTCC
>CAZLLB010000077.1:0-12710 GCA_964560165.1 uncultured Parvibaculum sp.
GTCATCATCGGCAAGCAGCGCCACGGGCCGACCGGCACGGTGCGCCTGCAATTCCAGGCCGATGTAACCCGCTTCAGCGATCACGCCCAGCAGGATCAATTCCCGGAAGATCGCTATTGATTGCGGCGGAAGCCTCTTTTTTAACGGCATTCCTTCATCCTCATGCCTCAATATGGGCCATGATGCCCCGATGAACCTGCCCGGCCTGGATATGACGATCAGCCCTTCGCCAGACCTTTCCCCGTATAGAGCCATACTGACCGTCGATCTCGACGCGCTGGTGGCGAATTACGCTCGCAGCCGCGAGCTTGCCGGCGGCGCTGAAGTGAGCGGCGTGGTCAAGGCCGATGCTTACGGACACGGACTCGCTCAGGTGGGCCGAGCGCTGGCGAGCGCGGGTTGCAAAACATTCTTCGTGGCCGATGTGACGGAGGGCGCGACGCTCAGGGCCGCGCTTCCTGGCGTTGTGATTTATACGAGCAGCGGATTGACGCCGGGCGCGGGCGCCGAAATGCGGACGCATGATCTGCGCCCCTGCCTTGGCAATCTTGCCGAAGTGGAAGCGTGGCGGCGCGAAGCCGAACACGCCGGAAGCGCCCTGCCCGCCGCCCTGCATTTCGACACGGGCCTCAACCGCCTCGGCTTTGATGATGGGGAAGCCAGCCGGGTGCTCGCAGACAGGAGCCTGCTCGCGGGCATTGATGTGGCGCTGGTGATGAGCCATCTCGCTTGCGCCGATGAGCCGGGCCACGCGCTCAATGCGCGCCAGCTTGAACGGTTCAAACCGATCCGGGCGGCTTTTCCCTCAGCCCGAGCGAGCCTTGCCAATACGGCGGGCATCCTGCTTGGGCCGGATTATCATTTCGACCTCGTGCGACCTGGCTATGGGCTTTATGGCGGCGCGCCGGTCGAGGGCCAACCGAACCCCTTCCAGCTGGTCGCCAAGGCGGAAGCGCGGGTGCTGCATATTCGCGAGGTTGCGGCAGGCGAATCGTCGGGCTATGGCGCGACATGGACGGCGGACCGACCCCAGCGGCTGGCGGTGCTGTCGGTGGGCTATGCGGATGGGTATTTTCGGGCGCTGGCATCGGCCAATGGCGCGGGCCGGGTCTATATCGGCGGGCACTATGCGCCTGTGGCGGGGCGTGTCTCGATGGACCTGCTGACGGTGGATGTGAGCGATATTCCTGAGGGCGCGGTCCAGCGCGGAGATCTGGCTGAGTTGGTAGGGCCGCATGTGAGCCTGGATGAAGTGGCGAACCGGGCCGGAACCATCGGATATGAGGTTCTCACGAGCTTGGGAGAACGCTACAAGCGGCTCTACACTGGCGCCGTCGCGACAGCAGAATCATGAGCGGGGAACAGTTTTGAATTTTTTTGCAATCATCGGCCGGGTGGTCCTCGCCCTGTTTGCCGAAATAGGGCGTGTTGCGCTCTTTACCTGGTCGGCGGTGAGCCATGTGTTCCGCCCGCCCTTCTTCTGGCGGCTGCTCGGCCAGCAGATGATGCGGATCGGCTATTTCTCGCTGCCGGTGGTGGCGCTGACCGCCTTTTTCACGGGCGGCGCGCTGGCGCTTCAGATTTACTATGGCGGCAACAATATCAATTCCGAGAGCATCGTCTCGACCATCGTGGCGCTCGGCATTACGCGCGAATTGGGGCCGGTGCTTGGCGGGCTGATGGTCGCGGGCCGCGTCGCCGCCGCCATCGCCGCCGAACTCGGCACCATGCGCGTCACCGAACAGATCGACGCGCTGACAACGCTTTCGACCAACCCTTACAAGTATCTCGTCGCGCCGCGCCTCGTGGCTGCTGTGCTGACGCTGCCGCTGCTCGTGCTCATCGCCGATATCATCGGCGTGATGGGTGGGTTCGTCGTTGGCTCGACAAGTCTGAATTTCAACCCCGGTGTTTACATCGCTAATACGGTGAGCTTCCTCAAGGCGAGCGACGTGACTTCGGGCCTCATCAAGGCGGCGGTGTTCGGCTTCATCATCGCGCTGATGGGCTGCTTTCACGGTTTCAATTCCAAGGGCGGCGCTCAAGGCGTCGGACGGGCAACGACCAATGCAGTGGTCAGCTCCTCCATCCTCATTCTGGCGTCGAACTACGTGATGACGTCGCTGCTGTTCGCGAAGTGAGGGCCGATATGTCGACCACGCCCAAGATTGAACTGAAGAACGTCACCAAGCGTTTTGGCCCGAAAGTCGTGCTCGATAATCTGAGCCTCGTCGTGCCGCGCGAAAAATCGCTCGTCGTCATCGGCGGTTCGGGCACTGGAAAATCGGTGATGCTGAAATGCGTTCTTGGCATTCTGCGTCCCGACAAGGGCGAGATTTTCGTTGATGGTCAGAACGTGCTGAAGATGAGCGCGGGCGAGCGCGAGGAAACCTTGCGCAAGTTCGGAATGCTGTTTCAGGGCGCGGCGCTATTCGACAGCCTGACCGTCTGGGAAAACGTCGCCTTCGGCCTCATTCAAGGCCGCAAGATGAAGCGCAAGGATGCGAAAGACATCGCCTATGCCAAGCTTGCCAAGGTTGGCCTCGGCGCGGAAGTCGGCGGACTTTATCCAGCTGAGCTTTCAGGCGGCATGCAGAAGCGCGTTGGTCTTGCGCGCGCCATCGCGTCCGATCCTGAAATCATTTTCTTCGACGAGCCGACGACGGGCCTCGATCCGATCATGGCCGATGTCATCAATGATCTCATCGTCGATAGCGTGAAAGACCTTGGTGCCACGGCACTTTCGATCACGCATGACATGGCGAGCGCGCGCAAGATCGCCGACGAATTGGCGATGATCTACAAGGGTCAGATCATCTGGAAGGGCCCGCGTGAGGATATCGACGCGAGCGGCAATGATTATGTTGACCAGTTCATCCACGGCCGAGCCACGGGACCGATCAAGATGGAAGTGCTGAAGCCGTAATGGCGAGGGCGAGCAAGACATTCACCTGCCAATCCTGCGGGGCAGTGACACCGCGCTGGGCGGGACGCTGCGAGAGTTGCGGCGAGTGGAACACCATCGTCGAGGAAGCAGGCGCAAGCTCGGGCGTGGCGGGCGGGCCACCGCAGCTTGTTGGCAAGACAAAGGGCCGCCACATCGCACTCGTCGCCATGGCGGGCGAGACGGCGGAGCCGCCGCGCCTTGTGACCGGCGTTGCCGAATTCGATCGCGTGTGCGGCGGCGGGCTCGTGCCGGGCTCGGCCCTGCTCATCGGCGGCGATCCCGGCATCGGCAAATCGACATTGCTGCTGCAGGCCATGGCGGCGCTCGGAAGGCGCGGCTCGAATGTCGTCTATATCTCCGGCGAAGAAGCGATTGCGCAGGTGCGGATGCGCGCGCGGCGTCTCGGTCTTGCCGATGCCCCGGTGCAGCTCGGCGCGGAAACAAACCTCAAGGACATCATCGCGACGCTTGAAACGGGGACGCCGCCCGCCGCCGTCGTTATCGATTCCATTCAGACCATGTGGACCGAAGCGCTGGAAAGCGCGCCGGGAACTGTGACGCAGGTGCGCGCAACGGCGCAGGACCTGGTGCGTTTTGCCAAGCGCTACGGCACGGCGGTCATTCTCGTCGGCCACGTCACCAAGGACGGACAGATTGCAGGGCCGCGCGTCGTCGAGCATATGGTCGATGCGGTGATTTATTTCGAAGGCGAGCGCGGGCATCAGTTCCGCATTTTGCGCGCGGTCAAAAATCGCTTCGGCCCGGCAAATGAAATCGGCGTCTTCGAGATGGGCGAACTTGGGCTTCAGGAAGTGCCGAACCCCTCTGCCCTCTTTCTCGGTGAGCGCGACGGCGACACAAACGGGTCGGCAGTCTTTGCGGGCATCGAGGGGACGCGGCCCGTGCTTGTCGAAATTCAGGCACTGGTTGCGCAAAGCTCACTCGGAACGCCGCGCCGCGCCGTTGTGGGCTGGGATTCGGGGCGGCTTTCGATGGTGCTCGCGGTGCTCGATGCGCGCTGCGGATTGTCGCTCGGCGGACAAGACGTCTATCTCAACGTCGCGGGAGGATTGCGAATCAACGAACCCGCCGCCGATCTTGCCGTGGCGGGGGCGCTCGTCTCCTCGATCACCGGGACGCCCTTGCCGAGCGACTGTGTGATTTTCGGCGAGATCAGCCTTTCGGGCGCGATTCGGCCCGTGAGCCAGATGGAAGCGCGGCTGAAGGAGGCCGAGAAACTGGGCTTCAAACGAGCCATTCTGCCCTCTTCCGCAGCCCGACAGCGGCCTGCCACGGGGCTTGAATTAAGCGAGGTTTCGGACCTTGCCGGGCTGGTGGCAAAGCTCACGGCGGGCAGCAAGCCGCGCCTGCGCGAGCGAGCCGAGGAAACATGATAGGATCACTCCGGGGAGAGATGAATTGACGCTCTTTGACGGCATCATCATCGCGGTTCTCGCGATTTCGGGTGTGCTCGCCTTTCTGCGTGGTTTCACCAGCGAGGTTCTATCGATTCTCGCCTGGGTCGTCGGCGCACTGGCGGCGCTCTGGCTCTTCCCTTACGCGACACCGATTTTTCAGCAGTTCATTTCGCCTGGCTGGCTTGCCGCAGTGGTTGCGGCGCTCGTGATTTTCATCGTCGGTTATCTGATTGTGGCCGCCTTCACGGCGCGCTGGGCGGGGCATCTGCTTGGCCTGTTTGAGCAGGCTGAGACGCTGGACAAGACGCTGGGCTTGCTTTTCGGCCTCGTGCGCGGCCTCTTGATTGTGACCGTTGCATACCTATTTTTCGCTTGGCTGGTTCCCAATCCGGCTGAGCAGCCTGACTGGATCAGGAATGCCCGGCTTCGGCCTTTGGTCGAAAAATCGGCAGCGACGCTGTTTACCCTTGCACCGGCGGATCCGGGGCGCCGTTCCGAGCCTCAACGAAAAGCGCCGGTTTATCAGCCGAAACCGCCCGCCGCCTTGCCGCCTGCGACGAATTCGCCATCGACACCCAAGGCCAATTCTGGCGCTGACACAGGTAATGCACCGGGCTATAACAACTCCGAACGCAAGGGGCTCGATCGACTTTTCGAGAATGCGGAGTAAGTAGTTTCATTGGGGAGTGACGGTCCCCGGTCGGAGCCATTGTATGCAGAAGCAGTTGTCTCTCCCTTTTTCGAATGTATTTCGGGATGAGGGCCCAGGAAAACCGCAGCAGGCTCTCGCCAAAACCTTGACCACAATCGACGACGACGAACTTGATGGTGACACGCTGCGCGAAGAGTGCGGCGTGTTTGGCGTTTTTGGACACCGCGACGCCGCCGCGCTGACTGTGCTCGGCCTTCATGCGCTCCAGCATCGCGGTCAGGAAGCGGCGGGCATCGTTTCCTTTGACGGTGTGCAGTTTCACTCCGAACGGCGGCTCGGCCTTGTCGGCGACCACTTCTCCAGCGAAAAGGTCATGGAGCGCCTGATGGGCGATCTGGCCATCGGCCATGTGCGCTACTCGACGGCGGGTGGGACGATCCTGCGCAACGTGCAGCCGCTTTTCGCCGATCTGTGGGGCGGCGGCTTTGCCATTGCGCATAACGGCAATCTGACCAATGCGCTGACGATCAGAAACGAACTGGTTCGCGCCGGTTCGATCTTCCAGTCAACATCGGATACGGAAACCATCCTGCAACTCGTTGCACGCAGCCGGGCCTCTCATGTGATGGACCGCTTCGTCGATGCGCTGAGCCAGATCGAAGGCGCTTATGCGCTGGTCGCGATGACGCCGAAGAAGCTGATTGGCGCGCGCGATCCGCTCGGCATTCGCCCGCTGGTGCTGGGTCGCCTTGCCGGCGCGCCGATCCTCTGCTCGGAAACGGTGGCGCTTGATATTATCGGCGCTGAATTCGTGCGCGAGATCGAGCCGGGCGAAATCGTCGTCTGCACACGCGACGGCATCGAGTCGATCCGCCCCTTCCCTGCTCAGCATCCGCGGCCCTGCGTCTTTGAATATATTTACTTCGCGCGGCCGGACAGCATCCTTGGCGGACGCTCGGTCTATAACGTCCGTAAGCAGCTTGGCCGCGAACTGGCGCATGAGAGCGGCGTCGATGCCGACGTTGTGATACCCGTGCCGGACTCCGGCGTTCCCGCTGCCATCGGCTATGCGACGGCGAGCGGTATTCCCTTCGAGCTTGGCATTATTCGCAATCACTATGTCGGGCGAACCTTCATCGAACCGACGCAGCATATCCGCCAGCTTGGCGTGAAGCTGAAGCACAATGCCAATCGCGCCGTCGTCGAGGGCAAGCGGATCATTCTCATCGACGATTCCATCGTGCGCGGCACGACATCGGTGAAGATCGTGAAGATGATGTATGAGGCTGGCGCGAAAGAAGTGCATATGCGCATCGCCAGCCCGCCGATCACACATCCTGATTTCTACGGCATCGACACGCCGGAGCGCGAACAGCTTCTGGCGGCGAGATATGACCTTGCCGGTATGCGCGATTATATCGGCGTCGATAGCCTTGCCTTCATCTCCGTCGATGGGCTCTATCGCGCGCTAGGCCATTCGCATCGCGATCAGGAGCACCCGCAATTCACTGATCATTGTTTCACCGGCGACTATCCGACGCCCCTGACAGACCGAACCGGCGAACAGCGCACGCGGCAATTGTCGCTGCTCGCAGAGATCGCGTAAGAGCATTTATATGAGTGGAAGGCTTCAGGATCGCATCGCGGTCATCACCGGCGCATCGCGCGGCATCGGGCGCGCGGTCGCTCTCGGCTTTGCGGCTGAGGGGGCGCATGTGATCCTCGTCTCGCGCACGGTCGGCGGGCTTGAAGAGGTCGATGACGAGATCAGCAAGATCGGCGGCAAGGCGACGCTGGTGCCGCTTGACCTCACGGATTTCGACGCCATCGACCGGCTCGGCGCAAACATTTATGAGCGCTGGGGCAAGCTCGATGTGCTGGTCGGCAATGCCGGATCGCTAGGCGTGCTGACGCCGGTGAGCCATCTGGAAGTGAAGGCCTGGGATAAGGTCATCGCCACCAATATCACCGCCAACTGGCGATTGATCCGCTCGTTCGAGCCGCTGCTGAAGCGCTCGGATGCGGGGCGCGCGATTTTCGTGACGTCTGGCGCGGCGCAAAAGAACAAGCCCTATTGGGGCGGCTATGCGATGAGCAAGGCGGCGCTTGAGGCGATCGTCAAGACCTGGGCGGCGGAATGCGCCAATACGAATGTGCGCGCCAATCTCATCAGCCCCGGTCCGACACGCACAGCCATGCGCAAACAGGCAATGCCGGGCGAAGACCCGACGACGCTGACGAAGCCCGCTGAACTTGTGCCTCTTTTCATCGAATTGGCGATGCCGAGTTGCGCAAGGAATGGCGAAGTGGTCGAGTACGTCCGCGTCAAAGCATAGTTCCGGGGAGGGGCGATGGACGAGAAGCTAGTCAAATCGGCCCATGGATTGAGGTTTCCCGAAGCGGTGGCGCAGTTCACCGAAGCGGGTGTCGTACGGTATGTCGTCGATCTCATCCGCTTCGAGCGGACACTTTACGGCAGCGATGACGAGACATTGCAGGACGAGATTGCGCTCGACCCTATGCAGGAAGTTGCGCCGCGCTTTTCGGAAGCTGGCGTGAAGGCCGCTCTCAAAAGCGTGCAAGCGGGCAAGACCACTTATCCCGAATTTCTACAGCAGATCATGGATGCGGGCGTCGCCTGCTACACCGTCTATATCAATGGACGCAAGGTGATCTATACGGGCCGCGACGGTAGCGAGCTGGTAGAGCCTTTTCCCGGCGGGAAATAAAAGAAGACCATCACCCAGCCCTCTCCCATAGGAGAGGGCTGGAAAACGAGATCAGCCGCCGAGCGCGCGTTGTCCGATCATTTGCGCAATCATCAGCAGATAGCCATCGGGATCTTGTACGAAGAATTCGCGCTGCCCACCTTCGCGGTCGCCATGCCTGCGCCAGACTTCGCGCGGACCTGCGTGAAGCGGCCAGCCTGCGGCGTTGACGGATGCAAGCTGCGCATCCCAATCATCGACATAGAGTTGATACATCGCGCCCCGGCCATAGGGCTGCTCAAGCGCCGCCGTCTCCCATTTTCCGCTGCGCTGACAAAGCATGATCTGAATGCCTTCGGGGCGTTGCAGATAAACAAATTTTTCCGCGGGCCGCCGATAGGCGATTTCAAAACCGAGAACGTCGCACCAGAAAGACAGACTGGTATTGATGTCGGATACCAGAAGCTCTGGCACCAATTTCGACCAGCCGCTTTTGGGCGGTGCGCCGAAATCGTCAGTCATTTCTTTTTGTCGTCGAAGGGGTTCTTCCGTGCACGCATGAAAAGGCGGATCGGTACAGCGGGCAGATCGAAGGCTTCGCGCAAGCCGTTCACAAGATAGCGGCGATAGGCCGTCGGCACTTCTTCAGCACGACTTGAAAAAACCGCGAAAGTGGGTGGGCGCGTTTTCACCTGCGACATATATTTCAGGTTGACCGGCCTGCCCTTCACGGCGGGCGGCGGATGGCGCCCAGTCGCGCTTTCGAGCCAACGGTTGAGCTTTGCCGTCGAAACGCGCGCGTTCCAGAGTATGTGCACCTTTTCGATGGCGGGCATGAGCTTATCGGTACCGCGCCCCGTCAGCGCCGAGAGCGTGACGATGGGCAGACCGCGCACCTGCGGCAAGAGGCGCTCGAGTTCTTCCTTCAACTCGCGCAGCTTTTCCTGCGGGTTTTCGACCGTATCCCATTTGTTGACCACGATGATCATGCCGCGGCCTTCCTGCTCTACGAGATCGGCGATGTGCAGATCCTGCCGCTCGAAGGGAATGCTCGCATCGAGTGTGATCGCCACGATCTCGGCAAAGCGGATGGCGCGCAATGTGTCGGCGACGGAAAGTTTTTCGAGTTTACCCGTGACGCGAGCGCGGCGGCGCATACCCGCCGTGTCGAAAAGTTTCACGCGGCGGCCGCGCCACATCCATTCGATGCCGATAGCGTCGCGCGTGATGCCAGCCTCTGGACCCGTCATCATGCGGTCTTCACCGAGCAGAAGATTGACCAGCGTCGATTTGCCGACATTGGGGCGACCGACGACGGCGATGCGCAGCGGCGCTTCGAGATCGGGTTCGTAAGGAGCATCCGGATCGAAGCCAGGCTCGTTTTCGCGCTCCAGCGCATCTTCGATGGCCTGTTCGCGCTCGGCGTCGGTGACGGCGTCGGCATAAGGCTGAAGCGATTGATAGAGCGCTGAGAGGCCCTCGCCATGCTCGGCGGAAAGAGGGATCGGCGCGCCAAGGCCAAGCTCATAGGCCTCCATGCGCCCCGCCTCGCCCGCCCCGCCTTCACACTTGTTGGCGGCGAGGACAACGGGCGTGGGAGACTTACGGAGGATTTGCGCAAAGCGCTTGTCGAGCGGCGTGACGCCCGCGCGTGCGTCCATCAGCAGCAAGCAGACATCGGCGTCGGCGATTGCGGCATCGGTCTGGCGGCGCATCCGGGCTTCGAGACTGTCGCCTGTCGCTTCTTCAAGGCCAGCTGTGTCGATGACCGTGAAGGTGAGGTCGCCGAGATGCGCTTCGCCTTCGCGACGGTCGCGCGTGACGCCGGGCGTGTCATCGACCAGCGCCAGCTTCTTGCCGACGAGACGATTGAACAACGTGGACTTGCCGACATTCGGCCGTCCCACAATGGCGACCTTGAATGACACCTTGCAGCCTCTCTAGAGCGGAACAGTCCGCCGATCCTCAGCGCAGCGCTTCCAGCTCGCCGCTATCCGTCAGGATGTAAACAATGCCGTCAGCAACAATCGGCGCGATCAGTGTTTTTCCCGGAAGATCGATCTGGCCGATGATCTTGCCAGTATAGGGCGAAACGGAAATTGCCTTGCCCATCGTAGAAACGAAGATCAATCGGTCGCTGACGAGAAGCGGTCCGCTCCATTCGATGGGGCCGGATTTTCTTTCCGGATCATCCCAGCGCGCGAGCTTGGTCAGCCAGCGGATGCGGCCATCGCGACGCGACATGCCGATGACTTCCTGATCGGTGGTAACGACGAAAATATACTCACCCGCGACCCATGGCGTTTGTACGCCGGGAATATCTTTCGTCCAGACGCGCTCGCCGGTTCTGAGGTCGATCGAAACGAAACGACCGGAATGGCTGATGGCGAAGACACGGTCGCGGTCGATGACGGGGCGTCCGGCAATGTCGTTCAACTCGCTGAGCGAAGTGAGGTTGCCCGTGCGCGTCAGCGAATCCGACCAGAGAACAGTGCCGTTCTCAACGCGGAGCGCGAAAAGTTCGCCTGACGAATAAGGTACGACGACGATGGAGCCTGCAACCGCCGGGCTTGTGGCCGCCAGAATGCCGGCGCTCTCGGTGATGCCGCGATGACGCCAAAGGATGGCGCCGTTTTCTTCCGCGAGGCAGATCATCTGATTGTCGGAGGTGATGGCGAAGACGCGCCCGCCATTGGCCGTGGGGGAGGCGCGGAACGGCACCGTGCCATTAGTCGTCCAGATGACAGCGCCGCTTGCGGGGTTGAGCGCGTGGACAAGGCCGAAGCCGGTGGCCGCGAAAACGCGCCCGCCATCATAGGCAAGGCCGCCGCCGCGCGCTTTGCTCGAGTCCTGGCCTTCCGGTGTGAGATCCTGCCGCCAAAGCTGCTTGCCGGTCTTGGCGTCGAAGGCGCGCACATGGGCTTCGGAGTCCAGAACGAAAACCTTGCCTTCGGCGACAATGGGCGAAGCGACGAGACGCGCGGAACTATCCGAACCCGAACCCGCATCAACGCTCCACAGCTTGTCGAGCTTGCCCGGCGCGGCGAGGTGATACATGGCGTTGTCCGCCGTACCGCCAGGCTGGGTCCAGTCCTTGTTCTCGAAGGGCGTCGGCAATTCGACGTCGATGTCGGCGATGTCGGGATCAGCGACGAGTTTCGTTTCCAGTTCCATTACCGACAGGCGCTTGCCCGGCAATTTGGGTTTGCTGCTCGCGGTGAAGATATCGCCAACTGTATCGCACCCGCCAAGACCGAGCGCGAAGACGGCGATGACTGCAAGACTCAGAGCCTTCAGACGACGCCCCATACGGAACCCGTGCGCTTCAACTTCAGCAGCCATCAAGGATCACTCCGACTTCGTGTCCGGGGCTGCAACCGCTGCCGCCGCATTGTTGGTAACGGGATTGGTGGCAGGCGTGGATAGATTCTTGCCCTCGGGTTTGTCTTCGGCCTTGTCGCTTTCAGGCTGGGGAAGATGCGGGCCAAGCAGCGCCTGCATGACATGCGCGCGATCGCGCAGACCGGCGGAGGCGGAGGGATCGGCAACGATGGCTCCGAAGCTGACGGCGGCCTCGGCATATTTGCCGGCCTTGTAAGCCGAGAGGCCGAGCAGCTCGCGCGCATTGTTGCGCCAGGGGCTATCGGTTTCATTGAGCGACGACAGGCGCGCATTCAACTCGTCATAGGACGCGGTATCGACCAGCAGCAATCCAGCTTTGACGCGTGCCAGACCCTTGATGATGTCCGGCAGGCCAGACTGGCTCGCGATCTCATCATAGGCGGCGACGGCGGCTTTTTCGTCTCCGGCCTGCAACAGATAAGCGGCCTGATGCATACGCGCCATGGCGGCGTAAGCCTTGGTGGTGCCAGCGGCGAAGTCGCCCAGCGTCTTGGCGGCTTCTTCAGGCTTCTGTTTGGCGGCCTCGGCGACAACGATATCGAAGCGATCGGAGGCAACGCCGTTGCGCGATTCCTGCCAGGCACGCCAGCCGACGACCGCCGACGTGATGAGGATGATCGCCAGCGCAAGACCTGCGATGTAGATGCCGTATTTCTCCCAGAGCTTTGACGCCTGTTCACGGCGAAGGTCTTGTTCGATTTCGCTGAAGAGATCGGTCAAGGGAGCACTCCGAAAGAGATTTATAGGCGTAAAGGGGATTGCGCGGACGCGCGAGAAGCCTCCCCCTGCGGCACCTGTCGAGGCAGGCGGCGTAAAATAGCCCGTGGCCTTGCGGATGGCAAACGTCAAGCAGCGGTAAACCGCCGCAAACGTCTGTAATTATTTCACTTTTTTCATGCCGTAAGTGTTTTCCAGCGCCGGGAAGGTGCGAGCGCGGACTTCGCGGGCATAAGCCTCGGCGGCACCGGCGATCTGGGCCCCGAGCGTGGCAAATTCCTTGACGAATTTCGGTGCCTTGGGCGAGAGGCCGAGCATGTCCTCAAGCACCAGAATCTGGCCGTCACATTCGGCAGAAGCGCCGATGCCGATGGTCGGCACGGCGATCTGGCGCGTGATGTGCGCAGCCAGAGGCTCAGCCATGCCTTCAAGCACGACGGCGAAGGCACCCGCCTCCGCGACGGCGGCGGCGTCTTCCTCGATGGCGGCCCATTCTTCTTCGACGCGGCCTTGTGTCTTGAAGCCGCCCATTGTCTGGATCGACTGCGGCGTCAGGCCAATATGCGCCATGACGGGAATACCGCGCTCGTTCAGATAGCGGATCGTCTCGGCAATGCGTTTGCCGCCTTCGAGCTTAACCGCAGTGCAGCCGGTTTCCTTGATAATGCGGACGGCATTGCGGAAGGCGATTTCGGCGCTTTCTTCATAGGAGCCGAAGGGCATATCAACCACGACCAGCGCGCGATCCGTGCCACGCATCACAGCGGACCCGTGCGCGATCATCATGTCGATGGTGACGCCGAGCGTCGTTTCCATGCCGTACATGACCATGCCGAGCGAGTCGCCGACGAGGATCACATCGACAT
>CAZLLB010000078.1:0-12709 GCA_964560165.1 uncultured Parvibaculum sp.
TCCCGCCTGGAGGCAGTCCGATGGGGACTGGCGAGCAATGTAGCGCCATATCCTTACCTGTTATTTAATAAGTTTATTAACATTCAAACACTCACGCAGTCGTTCAATGTATTCGGTAAGTATTGGATTTATTATTTTGTTCGATTTTGAACTCTTCAACGCGACGCCAAGTTGGCTTTGCTTAAAGCAAAGCAACGAGACGCGGAACATCGTTACTCAAAGGTTAATTGGGGATAGTGAGCACACGCAGCTCAAATGGGTGCGCAGAGACGCCTCAGCGCGGCCTCGTCGCCGATGAGAAGGCCGGGATATTCACGCTCGGCAAAGCCGAGACGGACAAGCTCGGCGATGGCGCCGGCGACGACTTCCTCGGTGGTCGATAGACGATCGGCCAGCTCGCGATGGCGTGGCAGACGGGCGATGAAGAGGCCGGGCTTCAGATCGCCGCTTGCGGCACGCGGCTCGGCAAGCGCCAGCAATTCGCCATAGATGCGCTGGGTGCCGGTGGCGCCCGGCATTTCTTCGCTGACGCCGCCGCCAACCGCCTCACGCGCGCGCAGCAGCGTTGCGTATTGACATAGCAGCGCGCGAGAGACGGATTCCTCGCGGCCCAGAAGCTCGACGAAAGCGCGCTCAGGCAGGACGGCGACCACGCCGTCTTCGCGGGCAATAGCGGTGAGGTCGGTGTCGTTGACGCCGAAGAGCGACATCTCGCCGAACTGACCGCCCGCCTCGATGTCGGTATAGGCGATGCGGCCGCTCGGACCCGAGGGCCGCGCCAGACGCACCGAGCCGCGCACGATGAGCATGACTTCGCCAGCCGTGCCCTGCCCCGCCGAGACGATGACATCGCCACGGACAAAGCGGGACCAGCGGCACTCGGCCGCCAGCAGCGCGACCTCCTTGGGGGCGAGATCGAAGAAGATGCGGATGCCACGAAGCCCGCCGGCCTTGTCTTGCGCGGATTGCTGTTGCCGGTCGGTCCCGAACATATCGCCCCTTGTGCCTTGCATCGGCCTTGTATGAGCTAAGGGTAGGTGCGGGCTCCTTAAGCACTGGTAAAACCGGTACGGTCAACAAATCGTTCACTCATTGCCGCTAAGGTTTGCACAACGGATGAGGCGGCCACTGGCCGCGCGCCTGAAGAGATAGGCCAGAAGATGACCGCATATCGCACAGACCCGACCCGCAATCGCCGCGCCGCGCGCACTCTGGGCCGCGCCGCGCTTGCCATTGCCGCCGCTGGAATTTTTTCCGTGCAGGCGCAGGCGGCGGGATTTCTCGTCGAGATCAATCAGCAGAAGGCGCTGCATCTGGCAGCGCCCGCAACGGCGGTGATGGTGGGCAACCCGGCGATCGCCGATGTGACAGTGCTTGGGCCGCAACTGATCTATGTGCTCGGGCGCTCCTACGGCTCGACCAACCTCGTGGCGCTCGATGCGCATGGCAAGCAGATCACCGAGCTTCATGTCAGCGTGACATCGCCCTCAAGCTCGACGGTGACGCTGACGCGCGGTTCGGGCCAGCTCACTTATAATTGCACGCCACGTTGCGAACGCACCGTGGCGCAGGGCGATAGCAGCGCCGATTTTGAAGCGACCGTCAAGCAGACGGGCAGCGCGGCGTCGCTGGCTTCGGGCACGGCGACGGGCGGCGAGGCACAGTCAGTGGTGGGCATTGGCCCCTCGGCTGATCCCAAGCAGTAAGCCGCCTTTTCGACACCCCTCCCCTGAACGGATAGCCGCGCCTCGCTTGTTGCCCTGCCGGGCACGCGAGCGTGATGATCCTCATGGAGTGGGCCGCAGCATCTCGTCATTTAACAAAACTGGCGCGTTCCGTTTACCCGACGCGGCGCTCTGCTTACTGGCTGATGCGCAGGTTTGAAAGCGCTTGGGCGATCGACTGGAAGACCGAGGTGAGCTGATTGGCCGCCGTGACGCTGTAATACATGGACGGGTTGGTCGCGCAATTGCGCAGCAGGGTGGCGTTGCCGTCCATCACGCGGATCGTATAAATAAGGATGCCTGCATTCTTAATCGCGGTGCAGACCGCCTCCGTCCGGTCATCGACGTCGGCACAATTGGCCGTACCGTCGCAGGTTCCGATCTTGTTGCGGTTGAAGGTGCCCATGCCGTCGGTCAGAAAAACCACCACCTTGTCGAGTTTCTGTGTGTCGACGGGTGCAGCGACGGATAGCGTCGCGCCTTGCGTCAACATCTGCCAGCCCCAGACAAGCCCTATCGTCGTATTGGTGCCGCCACCTGATTTCAGATTGGTGATTGCATTCGTAAGCGCGGTCCAATCGGTCGAGAGCGGCTTGATAGGACTTGTGGCGCAGGAAGAACTGAAGATGTTGGGTGATGAGGTATTGGCAAATGTGTCGCCATCTGCGGGATAGAGCGTTGCGGCATTGCTTGTCGTGGGCAGCGAGACTGAGATGTCATAGCTCTGGTCGCGATCTATCACGCAACCGCTCCAGTTGGTCTTAGGCGCCGTGGCGGAGGCGGTCTTGGAACAGTTCGTGCCCCCGCCCTTTCCGGACGTGGTCACGCAAGCAGCGGTCGTCGGCGCATAGGTCCATTTGAGCCATGTCTCGTTTTTATAGGTCGAGCCGACATTGACGACAGTGGTGAAAGGAACGATGGCGATCTTCACGTCGCCAGGGTTGATGGCCGCCGCCGAAACCGTAGTGATCAGATCCTTGGCCGCCGTCTTCATCGTCGAGAATTTATTGTTCGCGTCCATCGAGCCCGTGGTGTCGAGCACCAGCACGACTTCGAGCTTCTTGCCCATGCGTGTGATCTGGGAGTTGGCCGTGATGTTGAGATTGTTGATGCCGACGATACCCATGAGCGATGTGGGCATGGCCGCGCTGACCGAAAGATTGACCACATTGCCGCTGGCCGAGACGCTCAACGTGCCGGGGACGCCGATCTTGGTGGCGGGATAATTGGCGTTGAAAAAACTCTGCGCCATCGTCTGGATTTGCGCTGTCGTCATGCCGGTCGTGCCGCCGACGGCAAGGCCCGCGGCATCGAGCGCGCGGGTGAGGCGCTGCTTGACCACATAGGCTTTGGATATATCCACGGCGGCGCCGATGGCGATGAGGATCGGGACAAGCGCGATCGCGAAAATCACCGCATAGCTGCCGCGACGATCGACGCGCCAGCGACGGAGAAAACCACCGAACCGCTTCGCCTTGTCATTAACCATGTTCGCCATGAAACGCCCTTGAGATCGCAACCCATTACGACGACCGGAGCCGATCATGCCGCCGCCGCAGTTAACGAGCCGTCAATGCAACGGGTGCAGGATCGGGCCTCCGATGTTGTGTGAGCACCACGATGACGTTTCGCTTTCCCTCGCCAAGGTTCATCAAACGACGCTTCGCGCGCGACGCGGGCGGCAGCGTTGCGATTGAATTCGCGCTGACGGCCATTCCCTTTTTCGTTCTGCTCTTTGCCATTTTTGAAGCGGGCATGGTGTTCTTTGCCACCTCGACGCTGGAACAGGCGCTGCACGAGGCGGCGCGCACCATCCGCACCGGACAAGCCCAGACGGCGGGCAGAACACCGGCGCAAATGAAGGCGACGATCTGTAGCGAGGTGGCGCTGCTGTCGGATTGCACGACCAAGCTGCAACTCGACGTGCGCGTCTTTTCGAGCTTCTCCGGCGTCAGCAATCCACCCGTCACCGATAGCAGCGGCAAGGTCGATCCGACGAAGCTCGCCTTCAACATGGGTTCGGCGGGCGACATCGTGCTGATCCGCGCGTTCTATATCTGGAACATCATGAGCCCCTTCACCACGGGGCTTTCAAACAACAGTGCCGGCACGAGGCTTTTGCAATCAAGCGTTGCGTTTCGCAACGAGCCTTTCACCTCATAGAGGCCTTGATCGATCCATGACCGCAATAGTATCGAGATTTGGCCGTATCGCCGTGCAAAAGGATCGCACGTTTGTTGCCGTCTTCGCGGGCAATACGCGCGGCATGGTGGCGGTTGAATTCGCATTGATCATTCCACTGATGATCATGATTTATTTCGGTACCGTGGAAACCACCAATGCGATGACGGCGTCGCGGCGCGTGACCAATGTGGCGCAGACGGCGGCCGATCTCACGGCACAGGCGGCTGCCGTCAGCACATCCGACGTCAACGATATTTTCGCGGCGAGCACGGCGATCCTGACACCCTTTCCGACCAGCGCCATCAAGATCACGATCACCAGCGTCGTCGCCAGTTCGAGCAACGTCACGACGGTCGGGTGGAGCAAGGCCTATGGCACGGGCGCAACCGCGCTGGTGGCGGGCAAGGCGGTGGCGCTGCCAGCCGGTCTGACGGTCGCCAATTCCAGCGTCATCATGGTGACGGTCGCCTATACCTATACATCGCCGATTGCGACCTTCATCACCGGCCCGATCGTGATGACGGAAACCGCCTACCTGAAGCCCCGGCGTTCGGTGTCGGTGGCTTTTTCGTCCTGAGCGGTCCGACGAAAGCCGCATTAACCACGTTTCAAAATCCGCTGTAGCAAAACTGCCGCTATGGTGGGGCTGCGCATGGCGCGCATGATCTGAAGGCGTTTTTTAAAAAGCCTGTGAGCACTGGCGCGGCGGGACGCGATTGCGCACCGCGCCGGAGAGCGGCGCGTGGCGTCAGCACCTAACACATTGAGGAAGCTCGGGATTCCGCTGTGGCGGAGGGAGTGGGATTCGAACCCACGTTACGGTTTCCCGTAAACACGCTTTCCAAGCGTGCGCCTTCAGCCACTCGGCCACCCCTCCTGAATCGGCGGCCTGAGCCACCGATCGCGGCGCACTATACAAGACCAAGTTACTGAATCAATTAGCGATGCCAAAGGTTTTGGAGGGTTTTTGCTTACCCTCCTCCCAATGAGTGTGCTTGTTTGGGACAATCGTTGCGGCTACGGTTCCAGCGCTTGGTTTACCGTTTCGCATGGGGCTGGGGGGCTCTTGTCATGTTTTTGTTCCGACTGATTGGACTGTTGCTGATTACGCTGGCTTTGATGGCGCTGGGCGCGGATGCGCTGCGCTCGCTGGAAGCCGGCTCACTGCAAATCCGTTCGCTCGCTTCGGTCTGGGCGCCGGTCCATCAGGCGTCGCTCGACGGCTTGACGGGCTGGGTGGCGGCGACCGTGCCTGCCGCCAGCAGCCCGCTGGCGATGGTGCTGGGCTATCCGGCCTGGGCGGTCCTTGGGGTGATCGGCATTCTGATCGCTGCGATCGTCCGCCTCGCGAGCCGCCGCTAGGCTCTCATCCGGCTGAATAAGAATTGGCCGCTCGGGTAATGCCAGAGCGGCCATTTCGTGTTCGAGCGAGAGCTGATGCTAGTTCGCATCCATCTTCAGAGCGGAGATGAAGGCGTCCTGAGGTATCTCGACGCGACCGAACTGGCGCATCTTCTTCTTGCCCTCTTTCTGCTTGTCCAGGAGCTTGCGCTTGCGCGTCGCGTCGCCGCCATAGCATTTGGCGGTGACGTCCTTGCGCATGGCGGCGATGGTTTCGCGCGCCACGATGCGCCCGCCGATGGCGGCCTGGATCGGAATCTTGAAGAGATGCCGCGGGATCAGCTCCTTCAGCTTCTCGCACATGGCGCGGCCACGCTGCTCGGCGCGGCTCCCATGCACGACAGTCGAGAGCGCATCGACCAGCTCATCATTGACGAGGATTGTCATCTTGACGAGATTGCCCGTCTCGTAATCTTCGATGTGATAATCGAAGCTGGCATAGCCGCGGCTGACCGACTTCAGGCGGTCATAGAAATCAAGCACGACCTCGTTGAGCGGCAAGCGATAGACGAGCATCGCGCGGCTACCGGCATATGTGAGATCGATCTGCGAACCGCGACGGTCCTCGCAAAGTTTCAGCACAGCACCGAGATATTCGTCGGGCACGAGGATCGTCGCCTTAATCCACGGCTCTTCGATGTGATCGATCTTCATGACATCGGGCATGTCGGCGGGATTGTGCATCTCCAGGACCGAGCCGTCCGTCATGTGCAGGTGATAGATGACCGATGGCGCAGTGGTGATCAGGTCGATGTTGAATTCGCGCTCGATCCGCTCACGGATGATTTCAAGATGCAGCAACCCGAGAAAGCCGCAGCGGAAGCCAAAGCCGAGCGCGGCGGAGGTTTCCATTTCGAACTGGAAGCTCGCATCGTTGAGGCGCAGCTTGCCCATGGCCTCGCGCAAATCCTCAAACTCCGAGGCATCGACCGGAAAGAGGCCGCAGAACACCACCGGCTGGGCGGGCTTGAAGCCTGCGAGCGGCGCTGCGCAGGGGCGGCGCTCTTCGGTGATGGTATCGCCGACGCGGGTATCGGCCACTTCTTTGATCGAGGCGGTGAAGAAGCCGATCTCGCCCGGCGTCAGGCTCGCGACATTTTCGCGCTTGGGGCGGAAGATGCCGACCTGTTCAAGCGTGTAATCGCCGCCCGTGCCCATCATCAACACGCGCTGGCCTTTTTTCATTTCGCCGTCGATGACGCGGACCAGCACGACGACGCCGAGATAGGCGTCGTACCAGCTATCGACCAGCATGGCCTTCAGCGGCGCCTTTATGTCGCCCTTGGGCGGCGGCAGACGTTTGACGATAGCTTCCAGCACATCGGGGATGCCGATGCCACTCTTGGCTGAAATCTCGACGGCGTCGGAAGCATCAAGGCCGATCACGTCTTCGATCTGCTGCCGGGTCTTTTCGACATCGGCGGCGGGCAGATCGATCTTGTTGAGAACCGGCACGACCTCGTGATTGACCTCAAGCGCCTGATAGACGTTGGCGAGTGTCTGGGCTTCGACGCCCTGGCTCGCATCGACGACCAGCAGCGAACCCTCGCAGGCGGCCAGCGAGCGGTTGACCTCGTAGGCAAAGTCAACGTGGCCGGGCGTGTCGATGAGGTTCAACTCATAGAGCTGGCCATCCTGCGCCGTGTATTCGAGGCGGACGGTCTGGGCCTTGATCGTGATGCCGCGCTCGCGCTCGATATCCATTGAGTCGAGCACCTGCTCCTTCATCTCGCGCGCCTGAAGGCCGCCAGTGAGCTGGATCAACCGATCGGCAAGCGTGGACTTGCCATGGTCGATATGGGCAATGATGGAGAAATTGCGGATATGGGACAGATCGGTCATGGCGCGGCATATATCACTGGCCGGGCCTGATGCCAATTGGGCGCTTTTGGGGGAGGGGGCCCCTCACCCAACCTTCTCCCGCAGCGAGAGGGCTTCCGGGCGGTGAGAGGGCTCACTTCTGCCAATTGGCCTTGCGCTTCTCCATCCAGGCTTTGACGCCTTCCTTGTAGTCGGGATGCATGGACATCTCGACCAGCATCCGTTCGGAGTGGTTGACGGCGGAGGCGGCGTCGCCGTGGAGATCCTTGTAAATCTGGCGTTTTGTCTCGCGAAGCGAACCGGGGGAGACGCCATCGGCCATGGCGCGGGCATAGGCCGTGACATGGGGCATGAGGTCGGCGGGGGCCAGGAGCTTGTTGAGAAAGCCCATTTCCATCGCCTCGTCGGAGGTGAAAACACGGCTCGACAGCAGAATGTCATTGGCATGGGTGACGCCGATGAGGCGCGGCAGGAGCCAGGAGAGGCCGTATTCGGCGGGGAAATTGAAACGGCCATGGGCGGCGGTGAATTTGGCGCCGGGGATCGCAAAGCGCAGGTCGGCATAGGCGGCAAGCACGAGGCCGACGCCCGCCGCCGCGCCGTTGATGGCCGCAATGACGGGTTTGGTCAGGCCGAAGTGATAGGCAAAGGTCGCGTCGAATTCGGGCGCGACGCCGTAACCGGGGCGCGCGATGTCTTCCGCGATGCCCGCATCGTAGCGACCACGCTCGGAATGGCCTTCCAGAGCGCCGAGGTCCGCGCCCGCACAGAAGGCCGCGCCCTCCGGGTCGCCGGTGACGATGATGACGCGGACCGAGGCGTCCTTGTCGGCTTCGGCCAGCACCCAGCGATATTCGGTGTGCATGCGCCCGGTCCAGGAATTACGGCGCTTGGGGCGCGACAGGGTGATGGTGGCGATGCCATCGACGATGTCGTAGCGGATGGTTTTGAGTTCCATGGTCGCCTCCCTGTTTTATATCTGCGACAGATAATCTTGAATGATAGCCACGATGCGGTCGGGCTGCTCGGGCAGCATGGCATGGCCTGCGTTGGGAAGCTCGACCAAGGTTACGCGCTCACCGAGGCGGGCCTTCAGATCATGCGCATTGGCGGGGAGCGCGATGGTGTCTTCGCTCGCCTGCACGACCAGCATCGGCTGGTCGCCCGCCTCCCACCAGTCTTCGACGGGGGTGCGGCGCACGGCGGAAGATTGCATCAGCATGATTTTGGGATACCAGCCGTCGCGCCAGACCGCCGGGTCGTTGCCTTTGGCAAAGAAACCGTAGCGCACGCATTCGAGGTGTTCTTCGGATGAGAGTTTTTCGTCGAAGCAGCCGAGCAGCGCCTTCAATGCCTTTTGCGGCATTTCGATGCGCCCGCCACAGGCAAGCAGGATGACGCGGGAGACGAGAGCCGGATGATCCTTCGCCGTCATGCGCGTCAGGCGATTGCCGAAGGCGTGGCCGAGCAGCGTGACGGGCGCGCGGGATTGGGTCTGGATGACGGTGGCTATGTCGGCTGCGAGATCGTGAAGGGTGAGGTCTTCCATGGGGCCGGAACTGCCGCCCAGACCGCGCGGCTCGGGCAGCGTGACGCGGAAGCCGGAGGCAGCGAGGTGCGAGGCGACCTCATCGAAGTCGGAGCCGGGACGGCCGAGCGAAGCCAGCATGAGGATGGGGTGGCCTGCCGACGGACCGATGCTGCGACCGTGGAGGATGATTTCGCGGGCTTGGGCATCTTCGCGGCGGCATGTGTAGGCTTCGAAGGTCATTGGTCCTCCAACCTCGTCGCGAGGAGCGTCTCGTAGGATGCCGAAGCGATCGGGCCTCGCCCTTCGAGACGCGGGCTGTGCCCGCCCCTCAGGGTGAGGGGGCGGGCAACAGGAAGACTAGCCCCGGAGCGTTCCGCCTGTGGCTTTTTCGACTGCTGCGATGATTTTTTTCGAGGCGGCGTCGATCTCTTCGTCGGTCAGGGTTTTTTCGGTCGGCTGCAAAGTCACTTCTATGGCGAGGGACTTTTTGCCTTCGCCCAGCGCGCCGCCTTCGAAGACGTCGAAGAGGGACACTTCGGTGACGAGTTTCTTATCGACGTTGCGCGCAGCGCGGAGAAGCTGATCGGCGGTGATGCTCGCATCGACGACGAATGCGAAGTCGCGGCGCACGGGCTGGAGGTCCGCGAGTTCGAGCGGAGGCCGGGCGCGGGTCGGTTTCTTTTTCGGCTCGGGGATCGCACCGATGAAAATTTCAAAACCGACCATCGGACCTGCGACATCCATCTCAGCCAGAATGCGCGGGTGGATTTCACCGAAATAGCCGACCACGACTTTCGGGCCGAGTTTGAAAGCGCCGGAGCGGCCCGGGTGATACCAGGCGGGCGCGTCGGCTGCGATCTGGAGGTTGGGCGCGCCGAGCGCCGCGAGCAGCGCCATGGCATCGGCTTTGGCATCCAGCGCTTCGACGGGGCCGGGCTTGCCCTGCCAGTGGCGGCCAGAGGCATGAGGCCGTGCGTTGCCGCGCCGCAAGCCGGTGGCGGCGAAGGCCTGGCCTTCGGGTGTTTCGTCGCCGAATTGCTGGCCTGCTTCAAAGAGGGCGAGATCGGAAAAGCCGCGATCAATGTTGCGGCCTGCCGCTGCGATGAGCCCCGCGAGCAGGCTTGGGCGCATGTGGCTCATATCCGAGGAAATCGGATTGGCGAGTTTCAGCGCGGGCGTGGCGTTGCCGCCGCCGAAGAGGCCCGCCTGCTTCTCCGAAATGAAAGACCAGTTGACGGTTTCAACGAGGCCACGGGCGGCGAGCGCGCGGCGCGCAAGGCGCTCGCGGCGCTGCAGGCTGGAGAGAACCGGCTTTGCGACCGCGTGGACGCGGGGCAGCGCGACGGACTTCACATTGTTGAGGCCATGGACACGCACGACTTCTTCCACCAGATCGGCCTGGCCGTCGATGTCGGGACGCCATGACGGCACGCTGACATCAAGCAGGCCGCCCGACTTCTCCGCAACGCCGAAGCCCAGATGCTTCAGGATGCTTTCGGATTCGTTGCGGGCGAGCGCAAGGCCGGTGAGCTTTTCGACGCGGGCGGGATCGAAGGCAATCACCTTATGCGTGTCGGGCACCTTGCCTGCGATGACGGCGTGCGAGGCTGTGCCGCCGCAAAGTTCGAGCACCATCTGCGTTGCGAGGTCGAGGCCGGGCGCGGTGAAGGCGGGGTCGATGCCGCGCTCGAAACGATAGCGCGCATCGGAAATAATGCCGGTGGCGCGGCCTGTTTTTGCGGTGCGCACGGGATCGAAATAGGCGCTTTCGATGAAGACGTCTGTTGTCTCGTCCGACGAGCCGGAGGTTTCACCGCCCATGACGCCAGCAAGGCCGAGCACGTTCGCATCGTCGGCGATGACGCAGTATTCGGGCGCGACATCATAGGTCTTGCCGTCGAGGGCGAGGAGTTTTTCGCCCTTGCGACCGAGGCGCACATGAATATCGCCGGTGAGCTTTGCCGCGTCATAGACATGAAGCGGGCGGGCGCGATCAAGCGAGATGTAGTTGGTGATATCGACCAGTGCATTGATGGGACGCAGGCCGACCGCCTGTAGCCGCTTTTGAAGCCAGAGCGGCGAGGGACCGTTCTTGACGCCCTTGACAAGGCGGCCTGCAAAAATCAGGCAGGCGCTCTCAGTACCCGGAGCAAAATCAAGTTGGATGCCGATGGGGCTGTCGAAGCTGCCAGCGATGGGCGCAACGGCAACGTCCTTCAGACGACCAAGACCGGCGGCGGCGAGATCGCGGGCGATGCCATAGACGCCGAGGCAATCGGGGCGGTTTGGCGTGATGGCGATTTCGATCATCGGATCGTTGGCGCCGAGCGCCTCAGATGCCGGTGTGCCGACGGCGACGGTGTCGGGCAGTTCGATGATGCCTTCATGTTCGTTGGAGAGTTCAAGCTCGCGCTCGGAACACATCATGCCGTTCGATTCAACGCCACGAATTTTCGTCGGCTTCAGCACCATGCCGTTTGCGGGAATGGTTGCGCCCGATGGTGCGAAGATGCCGACAAGGCCGGTGCGCGCATTGGGTGCGCCGCAGACGACTTGCAGGATCTGCGTCTTGCCATCAACGACAGCTTCGACCTTGCAGAGGCGCAACTTGTCGGCGTCGGGGTGCGGGACCGCTTCGATGATTTTTGCGACCGAGAAAGCGGCAAGCTTTTTTGCCGGGTCGTCGATGCCTTCGACTTCGAGGCCGAGCATGGTGAGCTGATCGGCGATCTCGTTGAGCGTCGCGTCGGTTTCGAGATGGGTCTTCAGCCAGGAGAGAGTGAACTTCACGACGAGAGCCCTCCGGCGAGAGACGGCACATCGAGCGCCGAGAAACCATAGTGGCGCAACCAGCGCAGATCGCTTTCAAAGAAAGCGCGCAGGTCCGGGATGCCATATTTCAGCATGGCGATGCGATCGAGGCCCATGCCGAAGGCAAAGCCCTGATATTTTTCCGGGTCGATGCCCGCCGCGCGCAGCACATTGGGATGGACCATGCCGCAGCCGAGAATTTCGAGCCAGTCGTCGCCTTCCCCGATGCGGATTTCATTGCCGAGACGGGCGCAGCGCACATCGACTTCCATCGAAGGCTCGGTGAAAGGGAAGAAGCTCGGGCGCATGCGGAGTTCGACGCCTTCGACTTCGAAGAAGGCGCGCAGGAATTCTTCGAGCACCCATTTCAGGTGGCCCATATGCGTCGTCTCGTCGATGACGAGGCCTTCGATCTGGTGGAATTGCGGCGTATGCGTCTGGTCGCTGTCGCTGCGATAGGTGCGGCCGGGACAGATGAAACGGAAAGGCGGCTTGCCCTTTTCCATCGTGCGGACCTGAACGGGGCTTGTATGCGTGCGCAGCAGGAGGCGCGACCCGTCAGCCTTCGGCTCGAAATAGAAAGTGTCGTGCATTTCGCGCGCGGGGTGGCTTTCGGGAAAGTTCAGCGCGGTGAAATTGTAATTGTCGGTTTCGATGTCGGGCCCCTGCTCGACTGCAAAGCCCATATCGGAAAAGATCGCGACGACTTCATCGAGAACTTGTGAGAGCGGATGGATGCGGCCCGCCTCGGCGGCGCTTTCGCGCACCGGCAGCGTAACGTCGATTTTTTCTTCGGCGAGACGCGCCTCCAGCTTTGCTCCCGAGAGCGCGGCCCTGCGGGCGCTGAGCGCATCGGTGAGGCGGTCTTTCAAACCGTTGAGGGCGGGGCCTGCGGTCTTGCGCTCATCGGCGCTCATGCCGCCCAAACTTTTCATCAGTTCGGAGACGCGGCCTTTTTTACCGAGCGCCGCGACGCGCACGGCTTCGAGCGTCGCCTCGTCCACCGCATCGGCGATGGCGGTTGCGAATTCCGCTTCGAGTTTTTCGAGATCCTGGATATCCGTCATGGGCCTTCTCAAACTTCAATGTGCCACGTCGCGAGCGCCGGGAGAACCTGCGGGCGAGGGAACGCGAATGAGAAAGGGTGGTCCGCCCTACCCGGTCAGTCAGGCCTGCGCGTGAACGCGCAGGCCCCGACGGATGTATCGGCCCTGAAGGGTCAGGTAAAGGCGGCACC
>CAZLLB010000079.1:0-2495 GCA_964560165.1 uncultured Parvibaculum sp.
GATAGACGCCTTCATAGAGTGCATTGGCACGGAACATCGGGAAGACGTAGTCGCGCACGAATTCTTCGCGCAGGTCGTCGATGAAGATTTCCTTGATGCCGAGCATCTCGGCTTTCTTGCGCGCCGGCTCCAGCTCTTCGCCCTGGCCGAGATCGGCAGTGAAGGTCACGACCTCGCATCCATAGGTCGTTTGCAGCCACTTCAAAATGATCGACGTATCCAGACCACCCGAATAGGCAAGCACCACCTTTTTGACGTCTTTAATCGCACCGCTCATGATATTACCGCTCAAAATCCCGTTATTTTGCAGCGCATCATAGGCAAATCCTTATGCGCGGCAAGGGTCGCAAAAAAAGGCGAAAAACATGGCCGAAAACGCCGCGCCGGTCGAGTTCTGGTACGATTTTGCCAGCACCTATTCCTATCCAGCGGCGATGCGTGTCGAGCGTCTGGCAGCCGCGGCGGGGGTCGGCCTCGTCTGGCGGCCTTTTCTGCTTGGGCCGATTTTCGGCTCGCAGGGCTGGAATGATAGTCCCTTTAACATCTATCCGGTGAAGGGCCGCTATATGTGGCGCGACCTCACGCGGATTTGCGAGGCCGATGGGCTCGCACTAAGCGAGCCGGTGAGTTTTCCGCAGAACGGGCTCAAGGCGGCGCGGCTCGTGCTTTTCGGTGTGGAGGAGGGCTGGGCGGCAGATTTCACTCGCGCGGTTTACCGGGCCAATTTCGCCGAGCAGAAGGATATTTCCAATGAGGCGGTGCTTGCCGGTTTGCTGCAGGGTCTCGGCCTCGACGCGGCGGGCCTGACCGCGCGGTCAAATGCGCCGGAGAACAAAGCACGGCTCAAGGCGCAATCCGATGAGGCGGCGGCGCGCGGCCTTTTCGGCGCGCCGTCATTCACCGTCGGCGATGAATTGTTCTGGGGCAACGACCGGCTCGAACAGGCGGTCGCCTGGGCTAAAAAATAAAAGCGGCAGAGCCAATCGCATCCTAATGGGCAAGCCAATTCCCGCAGCCCTTGTGGATGCGTCTCGCGCGCCCAACCTCCTCCTGACATTCGAGCACGGAGGAGGTTATTTCGTGAGCACCATTATCTTTCATTCGCAGCCGCAAAGCGTCTATCTCTGGACCGCGAGCCTCGTCGCCGCCGAGAAAGGCGTGCCATGGTCCGTCAATGTGATCGAGCCGGGCAGCGAGGCGCATAGGCGGCTTCATCCCTTTGCAAAATCGCCTGTGCTGGAGCATGGCGCGGTCACGCTCTACGAAACATCCGCGATCGCGCATTACATCGGCCGCGCATTCGACGGGCCTGCTCTGCAGCCGGACGATGTTCTGGGTCAGGCGCAATGCTTGCGCTGGGTCAGCCTCGTCAACGCCTATATGTTTGCGACCATGACCAACGGGCTCGCCAAGCAGCGCCTGCTGGTGCCCATGCAAGGCGGGACGCCCGATGAGGCGCTGATCGCCACGGCGGCGGCGCAACTCGAAGATCAGCTTGCGCTCATCTCACGGGAATTGGGCCATCATGATTTTCTGGTGAGCAACGACATCTCGATTGCGGACTGCTTTGTCTTCCCGCATCTCCATCTCGCCAGCATGACGCCAGAAGGTCAGGTGGCATTGAAGGGCGCAGAGCTTGCCGCGCAATGGCTTGCGCGTATGCGGGCTCGACCGAGTTTCGCTGCGACTGATCAGTTTGCGAGCCGCGCGGCGTGAGGTTCAGTGAAACTGTTTGGGTAGGTCGGCTTCGGGGATCAGCAGGTCGTCGGTGATGTCGAGCCAGATTTCCTCGAGCAACTCCGCCTTGCCTTCGCCTTGTGGCGTCTTGTCCTGCATCTCGTGGGCGCGCGCCGCAAAGGCGCGGTCGCGGTCTTGCCTCGATGGCCAGCGCGCATAGGCCACCCACTCGCCGTTCTCTGCCTTGTGCAGGCGCGAGCCGCCGCCGCCATGATGCTGAAGAATGTCTTGAGTGATCTCATGCCAGCGGCGCTGAAATTCCGCTTCGTGTTTTTTCTCGACGCGCCAGCGATAGATCACAGCAATCATGGTCTGCTCCGGTTTCGGCTTGCAGATGAAACGCCGCATCAGGCGATCGGTTGCGCGTCCGCCTTGTCCTGCTTGAAGCGGTCGCTGGCCCGCGCTTTCACGGTCTCGCTCTTTAGCTGTCCGCAGGCGGCCATGATATCGCGACCGCGGGGCGTGCGCACCGGGCTTGCATAGCCCGCACGGTTGACCACGTCGGCGAATTTTTCAATCGTCGCCCAGTCGGAACATTCGTAAGGCGAGCCGGGCCAGGGATTGAAGGGGATCAGGTTGATCTTGGCTGGAATACCACTCAGCAGACGGACGAGTTCTTTTGCGTCTGCCAGACTGTCATTGATGCCTTTCAGCATCACATACTCAAACGTGATGCGGCGCGCATTCGAGACGCCGGGATAATTGCGACAGGCATCGAGCAATTCGGCAATCGGATATTTCTTGTTGAGCGGCACCAG
>CAZLLB010000079.1:2505-12688 GCA_964560165.1 uncultured Parvibaculum sp.
AAGGCGGTCTCGACCAGCTTGTCGCGCGTCTCGTCGTTCACCGCGTGAAGCGAGACTGCCAGCATTGAGCCGATTTCATTGCCCGCTTTTTCGATCATCGGCACGACGCCCGATGTGGAAAGCGTGATGCGGCGTTTGGATAGCGACAAACCTTCGCCATCCGACACGATATCGAGCGCGTCGCGCACATTCTCGAAATTGTAGAGCGGTTCGCCCATGCCCATCATCACGATATTGGTGACGAGGCGGTTGTCTGCGTTGCGGCCCGAGTTCGGCCATTCGCCCAGCGCGTCGCGGGCAACCAGAAGCTGGCCGACGATCTCGCCCGCTGTCAGATTGCGGACGAGCTTTTGCGTGCCTGTGTGGCAGAAGGTGCAGGTCAGCGTGCAGCCGACCTGGCTTGAGACGCAAAGCGTGCCCCGGCCTTCCTCGGGAATATAGACGGCCTCTACCTCCGGCCCGTTCGCGCCCGGCTTGTCTGCGTCAAGGCGCAGCAGCCACTTGCGGGTGCCATCGACTGATTTCTGTTCGGTGACGATCTCGGGCCGGGCGACGGTGAAGGCCGCGCCGAGCTTCGCGCGCAGCTCTTTCGAGAGCGTTGTCATCTCGGCAAAATCGGTCTGGCCGCGCGTATAGAAAGCGTTCCAGAGCTGGCCCACACGCATCTTGATCTCGCGCGGCGGCAGGCCGAATTCGCTCAGTGCCTGCGCCAGTTCCTCACGCGACAGGCCAAGCAGGTTCACGCGGCCCCTATGGGTCGCGCCTGCCGGCTTGTGTGCAATATCGAGGCTTGTCGCCATTTTGATCCGAACTCGAGCGGGCCGCACCGATGCGGGCGGCCTCAAACGGCGTTCTCATATCATACATAGAGGCTCGCCCGCCAACCGGCGATGCGGAAACGGCAGAAAACCGCCGTTTATTTGCAGGCGCTATCGATCTTCGACAGGGCCGCGCCCGAGCCTTTCAGCGAATAGGTGTCGGTGGTCAGCGTCTTTCTCGACGATGTGCCCTTGATCACCATGCTCGAACCGGCGCGGATGTCTTTGACCATCTTGCCTTCGTCCTTGGTGTTGTCGAGCCAGGCCCAATATTGGTGCTCGCCGCCTTCCGAGACGCCGGTAAACATCTGATAGCGCTCTTTGCCGATGGTCGCGAAGGGCTTGGAGGTTGCGCTGAAGGGATAGCCCGCGCGCATGCTGATCTCGTTGCGGATATTGCGGCCGGGGCGGTGCGTCACCATGAAATAGACGTCGCCGCGCGTGGCCCCCTTGGGCTCCTGCGTTTTCGGCTCGGCCAGCACGTAGCAAATGCGGTCGGTACCGGTGCCGAAGCTATAGGCCGCCCAATCGTCAAACTTGCCCAGAAGCTTTGGAGCGTCCGCCGCGCTGGCGGGAGCAGCCGGGAGGGCGATGAAGCCCGTAACAGCAAGGGCCATGACCGCCAAAGGGGCCGCGAGGAAGCGCGTGCGTCTCAGCATTGGAGGGAAACTCATTCGTTTGCTCTGGGGAGACCGACCATAACGGGCTTGTCGCGTGATTTCCAGCCGGGTCTTGGGAAAATGCCCGATTTGCGCCGCTAAAGGGTGGCAAATCTGGCAGGGTTCACATCGCCTGTGCTAGATCAGAGGCAGCGACATTCATAGAAAAGCAGGGAGCACCCATGAAAGCCGTGTTGTGCAAGGAATATGGTCCGCCGTCGAGCCTGGTCATCGAAGAGGTGCCGACGCCTGAACCCAAGAAGGGTCAGGTGCTGCTCGAAGTGCATTCCGCCGCGATCAATTTTCCCGACGTTCTGATCATCGAGAATAAATATCAGTTCAAGCCGCCGCTGCCCTTCTCGCCGGGCGGCGAGGTTGCGGGCGTCGTCAGGAAACTCGGCGAAGGTGTGACCAAGGTCAAAGTCGGCGACCGCGTCATCGGCTCTTGCGGCTGGGGCGGCTTTGCCGAAGAGATCGCGCTCGACGAAGCGCGTGTGACACCCATTCCCGATGAAATGGATTTCGTCACGGCTTCGGCCTTCCTCATGACCTATGGCACCTCGCACCACGCGCTCAAAGACCGTGCGCAGATCAAACCTGGCGAGACGCTTCTGGTTCTCGGTGCGGCGGGTGGCGTCGGCCTTGCCGCCGTCGAACTCGGCAAGGCGATGGGCGCGCGCGTCATTGCGGCGGCTTCGTCGGAAGAGAAACTTCAGGTCTGCCGCGACCACGGCGCTGACGAAACGCTTCTCTATCCGACCGGTGCGCTCGACAAGGATCAGCAGCGCGCACTGACCGACAAGATCAAGGAACTGACGGGCGGCAATGGTGCCGACGTCGTTTACGATCCGGTCGGCGGCGATTATTCCGAGCCCGCGCTTCGCGCCACGAACTGGGAAGGTCGTTTCCTCGTTGTCGGCTTTGCCGCAGGTCCGATCCCCAGAGTGCCGCTCAATCTGGCGCTGCTCAAGGGTTGTCAGATCGTCGGCGTTTTCTGGGGTGCCTTCACGGGCCGCGAGCCCGCGCGGCATCAGGAAAACCTGAAAGAACTTGTCGCCTGGTTCAAGGCCGGCAAGCTCAAGCCTTATGTGTCGCGCCAGTACAAGTTCGAAGAAGTCGCGCAAGCGCTCGACGACATGGCGGCGCGCAAGGTCAAAGGCAAGATCGTTCTGGTGCCTTCGCGCTAAGCAGCGTGCGCGTGACGTGAGAAGGGGCGGGGGCCGATGAAGCGTACATTCTGGATGATAGGTGGGCTTTTCGGCCTCGCCATCCTCGCGCTCTTCGGCTTCCTGCTCTACGTGCTTCTCGCCTCGGGCAGTCCGACTTACTGGTCGGGCGAGATCGCGGCCTTCGAGCGGCGCGACGTGTCGAACCCGCCGCCGCGCGACGCCGTACTCTTTATCGGCGACGATGATGTCAGGCTCTGGAACACGCTTGCCTTCGACATGGCACCGATCAGCACCATCGCGCGCGGCTTCGGCGGCTCGCAGATCGCGCATGTCACCTATTACATTCCGCGCATCGTCGTGCCCTATCATCCGCGCGCCATCGTGCTGATGGCGGGCGAGGCGGATCTGTCGGATGTGCATGGGCGGCGGCCGGAAGACGTGCTCGACGATTTCAAGGAATTCGTCGCCACCTTGCGCAAAGATGGTGTCGCAGCGCCGGTCTATTTCGTTTCGATCCACCCCCAACCCATGCGCCGCTCGCGCTGGTTCGGTGCCAAGCGCGCCAATGCGCTGATCGCCAATTATATCAAGGTCACACCTGGCCTGCATTTCATCGACGTGACGAGCGGGCTCGTTAATGTGGAGGACGAAGCCCGGCGCGAGTTGTTTCGCTGGGATGGCTTATCGCTCAACGCAGAGGGCCGCAAAGTTCTGGCCGAGATCATAAAGCCCGTCCTGATGCAGGCCGGGCTTGGCGAAAGACGGGCGCGCTAAGCGCTCGCGATCATAAAAACATAAACAGGGACGAACACATCATGGCGCAGGAAAACGTATCGCGCGAGACGAAGGCCGGAACAATCGAGGGCCAGTACGATCCGAAATTCAAAGGCGTCTATGAAGCCTTCATCGAGAATTTTGAAACGCGCGACGAGGTCGGCGCCAATGTGGCGATCACGCTCGACGGCAAAACGGTCGTCGATCTCTGGGGCGGCAAAAAAGCCCGCGACGGCGAGGCATGGACACGCGACACGGTGTCGATCGTTTTCTCCTGCACCAAAGGCGCGTCCGCCATTTGCGCGCACCTTCTGGCCGATCGCGGCTTGCTCGATCTCGATGCGCCGGTGGCGAAATACTGGCCGGAGTTTGCGCAGAACGGCAAGGAAGACACCATCGTCTCGATGATGCTCGACCATTCCGTCGGCCTGCCGCATTTGCGCACCAAGCTGAAGGACGGCGCCTATTACGATTACGACTACATGATCGACCTCATGGCCAAGGAAGCGCCCTTCTGGCAGCCCGGCACCCGCAACGGCTATCACGGCGTCACCTTCGCCTGGACCGTGGGCGAGATCGTTCATCGCGCGGCCAAGAAGCGTATGGGGCTTTTCTTCCGCGATGAGGTGGCAAAACCACTCGGCCTCGATTTCTGGATGGGCTTGCCTGAAGAGATTGAGCCGCGCGTTGCGCCGATGATCTATGCCGAGCCTGATGCTGCAACAATGGCGTCGAAATTCACCAAGGCGGTGATGAGTGATCCGACTTCGGCATCTTCTCTCTTCCTGACGAATAACGGCGCGGCCAATTTCAATTCGCGCGAAGCTCATGCCGCCGAAATCGGTTCGGCCAACGGTATTTCAAACGGACGCGGACTGGCGGGGCTTTATGCACCGCTCGCCAATGGCAAGCTCGTCTCCAGCGATACGCTCGCCCGTATGAGCCGCGTCTCCATGGCGACGCATGAAGACGCGACGCTACTGATCCCCACGCGCTTCGCGCTCGGCTTCATGAAGTCGATGGACAATCGCAAAGTGCCCAACACCAGCAATATGAGCTGCATCATGTCGGACGCGGCTTTCGGCCATGTCGGCATGGGTGGCTCCATCGGCTTTGCAGATCCGCAGGCGCATATGAGCTTCGGCTACAATATGAACCGCATGGGCAATGGCATTCTGGTCAACGACCGCTGCCAGTCGATGATCGACGAGGCCTATAAGGCGCTTGGCTATCGCTCCAACGCATCGGGCGTCTGGGCCTGATTTCGACGAGGCGGGCGTGGATCAATATCTGCGCTCGCCTTCCTTGATCGGAATGTCGTTGATGCTGGCATCGCGCCACGCCATCAGCCCCTCGGCGTTGAACTCCCATTGTTCATTGCCATGCGAGCGAAACCATTGGCCGCTTGCATCGTGCCATTCATATTCGAAGCGCACCGAGATGCGGTTGTCGTCGAAGGCCCATAATTCCTTCTTCAGTTTGTAATCGAGTTCCTTCGCCCATTTGCGATGCAGGAACGCCTTGATTTCGTCGCGCCCTTTGACGAATTCGCTGCGATTGCGCCACTGCGAATCCGGCGTATAGGCCAGTGCGACGCGATCGACATCGCGCGAGTTCCAGGCATCCTCTGCGGCCTGCACTTTGGCTGCCGCCGATGCTTTCGTGAATGGCGGTTTGATGGGCGTGGTCATGTCGTCTCCTTGGTTTTCAGGGTTGCGAGTTCCGCTTCAAGCGCTGCGATGCGCGCCTTTAAATGTTCAAAAGCGCCCGCCACTTCGGCGACGTCGAGCTTCATCGGAATATGCTGCGAGCAATTGGTATCGAACGCCGCGACGGTGAAGAGGATCGCCTGCTGGGGCTTGGCGCGATAATTTTCCGGCATCAGCATCGCGATGGTTGCGGGGTCGTCGGAGACCTGAGCGTGGCCCCATATCTTCACCCGCGTGCGCGTCTCGTAATCCATCAGGAACATCTGGGCCTGATCGTTTTCCGTCAGATTGCCGGTGGTGATGTATTGCCGGTTGCCGATGTAATCGGCAAAGGCCAGCGTCCTCTCATCAATGACACGCAGAAAGCCCTTCGGTCCGCCCCGATGCTGGATATAGGGCTGGCCGCCTGCACTGGCGGTGGCAAAAAAGAACGAATCCCGTTCGGCGATGAAGGCGGCGACATCCGGCGTGATGTGGTCACTCCAGTCGCGACCCTCATAGAAGTCGCGGCTCCCACGCGCCTTCTGTTGCGCTTTGACCGCAGGCGTAAAGGCGATGTCGCTGACGTGCCTGTGAGGTGTGGGCGTTTCCATGGGAAGGCCTTTCAGTCTTCGGGGGGCTAGTCCGCATATAGGTGATTTCCATAAGCGGCATAATCTGTCAAAATCGACATATTCCGTTTCATTTTGTGGAACAATAAATGGACCGCCTCGATACGCTGGCAATTTTCGTGGAGGTTGCCGAGCAGGGTAGTTTCGTCCGGGCGGCGGCGCGTCTCGGTCGCTCCACCGCCGCCGTTTCGCGCGCCATTGCTGCGCTTGAGGCGCGCCTTGAAACGCGGCTCCTGTTGCGCACCACGCGCGCCGTCTCGCTTACCGATGCAGGCGCGCGCTATCTTGATCGCTGCCGGGGCCTGCTTGCGAGTTTCGACGAGATCGAAGCGGCAGCCGCCAGCGAGAAGGCCGAGCCGCAGGGCCTCATCTCGCTCACCGTGCCGGTCGTCTTTGGTCGCCTGCATGTGCTGCCCGTCGCTGCCGCTTTCCTCAATGACCATCCGCGCGTCCGCTTACGTATGCTGATGCTCGACCGCAATGTATCGCTGGTCGATGAAGGGATGGATGCCGGTGTGCGTCTCGGTGCGCTGGAAGATTCGTCATTGAAGGCAACCAGGGTCGGGCATGTTGCGCGCGGCATCTATGCAAGCCCCGCCTATCTCGCCCGTGCAGGCCTACCCAAGCGGCCGGAGGATTTGCCACGCCACGATTGCATCGCCGTCAGCAATGCAGCGGCAGAGACGGAGCGCTGGGTTTTCGGGCGGCGCGGCGCGGCGCGCAAGACGGTAACGATCTCGCCGCTTCTCACCGTCACTACCATCGACGCAGGCGTCGAAGCCGCCGTGATGGGCCTTGGCCTTGTGCGGCTTCTGTCTTATCAAACCGAAACGCTGGTCGCGGCAGGCAAGCTTCGTCAGGTGCTCAAGGCGCATGAAGCCGATGAGGTGCCAATCCATATCATTCAGCCGGCCTCGGCGCATGTGCCCGCCAAGGTGCGTGCCTTCATCGACCGGCTGGCACCCGCGCTGCGGGCAAAATTCAGCTAAAGCGTCTTTTCGTCCGTGGGCGGAAGGCCGAGCGATTTGCGCGCGGCGGCGCGGTGGTCCGGCGTCAGGTGGCTGGAGACAAGGCCGATCGCCGCCATCAGCACGGTCGCGTCATCGGTAAAGCCAAACCCGACAATAAAGTCCGGCACCATATCGACAGGCAGAACGAAATAGGCCAGCGCCGCCAGCAGCGTCCCCTTGACGCGCAAGGGCGTTTTGGGATCGCGCGTGCAGAACCAGGCTGCCGCCGCGTCTTCGGCGAAGGGAACTTTTCCTGCGACGCGCGCCATCTTGCGCCAGAAGCCTTCGCGCACGGTTTTATCGTTGCGCGCGAGGGTGGCGGGCAAGCTGACTTTCGGGCTATCAAGCTCGGCTTCGAGGTTGGGGTTCGACATCGGTTACTGTCTAGGCTCCATTGCAGCGAGACTCGGACGAAGATGGGACCGAAAGACGCATCCTGCAAGATGAGGCGGACCCTGCGTCAAAGCGCGTTCCTGTGGAATCCCTTTGTTTTCCACATTTTTGTCTCGCGCGGGGGCCTCCGAATTTGTTAAATCGCCTCAACACCGGGCGGGTAGCCGCCCAAAACAATCACCGGGGCGGATAGCTGCTCACACGGGAGAAACGCGCAGGCCTTCGGCCTCAGCGGGACAATAAGGAATAGGCATATGAAACTCGACTCCAAGATTTCCGCCATCATCACCGGCGGCGCTTCGGGCCTCGGCGCGGCAACCGCTCGGCTGCTGGCCTCGCAGGGCGTCAAGATCGGTATTTTCGATCTTCAGGAAGACAAGGGCGAAGCCCTGGCGAAGGAACTCGGCGGCACATTCGCCAAAGTGAACGTCACCGATGAAGCCAGCGTCGATGCGGGCTTTGCAAAGCTCCGCGCCGCCAACGGTCAGGAGCGCATCCTCGTCAATTGCGCCGGCACCGGCAATGCGGTCAAGACCGCCTCGCGCAACAAAGAGACGGGCGCGCCTGAGCACTTCCCGCTCGACAAGTTCAACCTCATCATCCAGATCAACCTCGTCGGCACGTTCCGCTGCATCGCCAAGTCGGCGGCAGGCATGCTGACGCTTGAGCCGCTGGAAGGCGGCGATCGCGGCGCGATCGTCAACACCGGTTCGGTTGCGGCGCAGGACGGTCAGATCGGCCAGGCGGCTTATTCCGCTTCCAAGGCTGGTGTTGTCGGCATGACGCTTCCCATCGCGCGCGATCTCAGCCGAGATGGCATCCGCATCAACACGATCCTGCCGGGCATCTTCGAAACGCCCCTTCTCGCTGGCGCGCCGCAGGCGGGTGATGAAGGCGCACAGGTTGCCGTACCGTTCCCCGCACGTCTCGGCAACCCGGACGAATATGCTTCGCTCGCGGTCCAGATGATCTCGAACGGCTACTTCAACGGCGAGACGGTCCGTCTCGACGGCGCGATCCGCATGGCGCCGCGCTAATCGTTTCCGACTTTCGGAAATGCGAAAGCCCCGGTGGAAACACCGGGGCTTTTTGTTTGTCATTCAGCGTCGTCCCGGGATGACATCAGTGGTTGGGGGGAGCCTACGGCAGGCTCGTTGAACCCGTGATCAGTCGCACGCCTTGCCGGAAGGTGATGTAGGCCCAGAGCCAATGCAGCATCACCATCAAGCGATTGCGGAAGCCGATCAGGAAATAGATATGCGCCGCGCCCCAGACGAGCCAGGCGATGAAGCCCGTCATTTTAATGCGGCCGAAATCTATCACCGCGCTCTTGCGGCCAATGGTGGCGAGGTTGCCCTGATGGCGATAGCGGAACGGCACGGCCTTGCCGCCCTTGAGCTTTGTGCGGATCGTGCGCGCTGCATAAGCGCCCATCTGTTTTGCGGCGGGGGCAATTCCCGGCACGAAGCTGCCGTCTTTCCAGCGTACCGCCGCCGTGTCGCCGACGATGAAGATGCGTTCGTCATCGGCCAGATTCAGATGGTCGTTGACGGGGACGCGGCCCGCGCGGTCGCTTTCGACGCCGAGCCATTTTGCGGCGGGTGAGGCTTCGACGCCTGCGGCCCAGATGATTGTGCGCGCCGCGATTAAGCTTCCCGCGCGTTCAACGCCGTCGCGCGTGCAGGATGTTGCGGCCGCGCCGAGCAGGATTTCGACGCCCATCTTCTCCAGCGATTTTTGCGCGAAGGTGGAGAGCGTTTCGGGAAAGGCTGGCAGGATGCGTGGGCCTGCTTCGATTAGCACGACGCGGGCCGATGCCGGATCGATGTGCCGGAAATCCTGCAGCAGCGCCTTCTTTGCAAGCTCGATGATCGCGCCCGCCATTTCGACGCCGGTCGGCCCGCCGCCGACAATGACGAAGGTGAGAAGGGCGCGGCGGCGATCCTCATCTTCCTCCGTTTCGGCCTTTTCGAAAGCAAGCAGAATGCGGCGGCGGATTTCCGTTGCATCGTCGATTTTCTTCAGGCCGGGCGCGACAGGCTCCCAATCGTCATGGCCGAAATAGGCGTGCCGTGCGCCGGTGGCGACGATCAGATGGTCGTAAGGAACCCGCCGCCCATCATCGAGCGACACATTCCGCGCATCGCGATCGATGCTCAGGACGTTTCCGAGCAGTACTTCGGTATTTGCCTGATCGCGCAATGTCGAGCGGATGGGCGTTGCGATATCGGCGGGCGAAAGCGTGGCGGTTGCCACCTGATAGAGAAGCGGCTGGAAGAGGTGATAGTTCATCCGGTCGATCATCGTCACGCGCACCGGCGCCGATGCGAGCGCCTTTGCCGCCGTGAGGCCGGCAAATCCCGCACCGAGAATAACGACGCGCGGACGCGCATCCATGTCGGTTGAAGTCAATCCCGCCTCCTGCCGCTACAGCGTTTACTTGCCCGCCTTGCCTGCCCATTTGTCCATCAGCTTTGCGAGCTTCACATCGCGTTCGGACAATCCGTCGACGTCATGCGTCGTCAGCAGAACTTTCACGGTCTTGTAGACGTTGAACCATTCGGGATGGTGGTCGGCTTTTTCGGCGGCGAGTGCGACGCGGCTCATCCAGCCGAAGGCCTCGTTGAAATCCCTGAAGGTGAAGGTTTTCTCGATGGCGTCGCGCCCGCGCACCTTCGTCCAGCCCTTCAGCTCCGCCAGCGCCTTTGTGCGCGCAACGCCGGAAAGTTTTTCGATCATGTGAGCCTCCTGTATACGGGTCTGGTTTGCGGCCAGAGCCTCGCCTGCCTAGAGTCCGCTTGCAAGGAGGAGATGCATGAACTGGAAAGAAATGAAGGCGCCAAGCCTCGCCGATTTTGAACGTCTCGCGGATGAGGCTTTCGGGCGGCTGCCTGAGCATTTCCGTGCGCGCACGCAAGGGCTCATCATTCGTATCGAGGATTTCCCCGATGAGGATGTGATGGCCGAAATGGGGCTCGAAAGCCCATTCGATCTGCTCGGGTTATATCACGGCACGGGCCAGCCCTATGAGCAGACCAGC
>CAZLLB010000080.1:0-12634 GCA_964560165.1 uncultured Parvibaculum sp.
CCGTCAAGTGGAGAAAGGCTTCGTCAATCGATAGCGGCTCGACGAGAGGTGTCAGGTCGCGCATGAGCTTGCGGACTTCTTTTCCAACCTCGACATATTTTGCCATGTTCGGCTTCAGCACGATGGCTTCGGGGCAGGCTTGCAATGCTTTAAACATCGGCATGGCCGAGCGCACACCGCGAATGCGCGCGATATAGCAACAAGTCGAGACGACGCCGCGCTTGCCACCACCGATGATAAGCGGCTTGTCGGCCAGTTCTGGCTTGTCGCGTTTTTCGACCGCCGCATAAAAAGCATCGCAATCGAGATGAGCGATGCTGAGGTCGTGCAGCTCAGCGTGGCGGACGAGGCGAGGGCGATTGCAAGCAGGGCAGCGTTTCGCATCAGCTTCGACAGGTGTGAAGCAGTCGCGGCAGAAGCCGGTCGCGCCCACAGTTTCGGTCATGGCGTTTCGTCCGACCAGAGCCAGGCCGCGCCGCGCACGCCGCTCGCGTCGCCGTGCTTGTTGCGCACAAGTTTTGTATCCACGCGGTCGGAAAATACATAGGAGCCCCAGCGTGCGGGCACCTCGTCATAGATTGCGGCGATGTTCGACATGCCACCGCCGAGCACGATGACATGCGGATCGATGAGATTGATGACATGGGACAGTGCGCGCGCCAGGCGATCTGAATATCGTCGCAACGCAACGCGCGCTGGGCGCGAGCCCGCTTCCGCTGCCGCGACGATCTCATGCGCTGTCAGTTTTTCTTTTTCGTTGAGTTCATATTCAGCTTCGAAAGCGGGGCCGGAATTCCAGCTTTCAATGCAGCCTTCCTTGCCGCAATAGCAGCGCGGACCCGGCACTTCGTCCGGTAGCGCCCAAGGCAGAGGATTGTGGCCCCATTCGCCAGCAATCGCGTTAGGCCCGTTGAGCAGCCGTCCGTGGACGACAAGGCCGCCACCCACGCCTGTGCCGAGGATGACACCGAAGACAGTCGGCGCGCCCGCACCAGCGCCGTCGGTCGCTTCAGACAGAGCGAAGCAATCGGCATCGTTGGCGAGCTGTACCTTGCGCCCCAGCGCCGCTTCGATATCGACATCGAAGGGCATCTCGTTGAGCCAGGTGCTATTGGCATTCTTGATGAGGCCTGTGGCGGGCGAGATAGCGCCCGGCATTCCGATGCCCACTGTGCCACGTTCACCCGTGTCGGCTTCGAGCATGGCGACCAATGTGCCTATGGCCTCGATGGTTTCTTGATAGCCACTCTTGGGCGTCGCGATGCGCTTGCGGGCAAGTTCGCGCCCGTCGGCCGCGAGCGCGACGCCTTCGATCTTGGTGCCTCCGAGGTCAATGCCGATGCGCATGGCGATTACCTAGAAGCCGTCCGCGTCGAGGCGCGCAGCAATGAAGTCATGCGCCGATTGCCAATCCGTCGTGTGAAAATGGCTGTCCGGCGCTTGCCCCATCAGTTTTGCCAGCCGCTGGTCGGCGATGAAGTGAAGGAGGTGGCAGGCTTCGTGCGCCTTGGCGACGGAGGCGATATTGTACGGAATGTCGTCCAGGAAGAAGACTGGCGCCTGGACCATGTCGGCAAGCTTGCGCACCGCCCCGCCTTTCAGGCCCTTATTGGCGATGACGGGGTAATCCATACCCTGTGCGGCGAGGTTTCTGGCGCGCGCTTCCTTTTCAGTGAAGGGCACGTTGGTCAGCACCACCACCTGTGCGCGGGCTGATAGCGCTTTCAGCGCCTCGGCGGCCCCCGGCACTGCGATGAGTGCGTCGGTGGAGGTGGCAAAGAAACCCTTCATTAGCTCCGGCATCTCTGAGGGGGGCAGGGGTTCATTCGTGTTGCGGTATTTGATGTTGCCGGTCAGCGCGTAGCTCTTGAGATCGAGCCACAGACCTTGTGTCTCGAGATAGACTTCAAGCCCGACAAGGAATTGCATCAGCACCTCGTCGCAATCGGTAACGATCAGCGGACGACCGCGCACCAGGCGCAGCGCCTCGATCTGGGGCACGACGTCTTCGTGGAGAGCCAGCGGGTCCATGTTGAGCGTGGAGGGAGGCGTGGTGGCGTTCATGTCCAATGTACTTCCTCGCCGCCGGGCAGGAGCCTGCGGGCGATACCGGGAGTTTCAGGCTTCAGGTTGGCGGCGGCGCAAAATTCCAGCAGCCGCGTGTCATCCATCATAATGAAATCAAGGACGCCGCCCAGAATTTCGGGCTCACCTGCACGGGATCGCAGCTCGTCCGGCGACAGGCCGGTGAGATCGACAAAGGCAAACAACAGCTCTTCTTCGGCTGCAATGTGGCCGAGAGCCTGGATAGCTATCATTTCAGCCTGATCGGCCTTCATTTGCGGCTCCGCTATCTTCACAAGCTCCCATTAAGCATAGGCGGCTTTCGAAGCGAAAGGGGTGGCTGGACAGGTCCGGTTAAAGACTTAGTTAACGATATTGGGGTGATATGGGGAAAGTGATGTCCGGGAATCAGCTCCGAGTCCCGAGAATACCAGTATTGAAGCGCCGGACGGGCTCGGCAACAGGTGGAGTTCTGGAGCATGGATGCGATGGCGAAGAAAGTTCTGATCGTCGAGGACAATGAGCTGAATATGAAGCTCTTCCATGACCTTCTCGACGCCCATGGCTACGAGACGCTTCAGACGCGCGATGGTATCGAAGCGCTGGAAATTGCCCGCAAGAACCGCCCGGATCTGATCCTCATGGACATCCAGCTTCCTGAAGTCTCAGGGCTGGAAGTGACCAAATGGATCAAGGAAGACGACAATCTGCGCTCGATCCCTGTCGTTGCCGTGACGGCTTTCGCGATGAAGGGCGATGAAGAGAAAATTCGCGAAGGGGGTTGCGAGGCTTATATCTCGAAGCCAATTTCGGTTACGCAATTTCTGGAAACCGTTCAGCGTTTTCTGCGGTAAGGGCCAGATCCCGTGACGGCGCGCGTACTCATTGTCGATGACATCCCGGCTAATCTGAAGCTATTGGATGCGAAGCTGACGGCCGAATATTTCGGCGTGCTCAAGGCCGCGTCCGGTCCGGAAGCCATAGAAATTGCCACAAGCCAGCTTCCTGACATCATCCTGCTCGATGTGATGATGCCCGGCATGGATGGCTTTGAGGTGTGCCGCCGCCTGAAGTCGGCACCCGCCACCGAACATATTCCCATCGTCATGGTCACCGCGCTCGACCAGCCCAAAGACCGTGTGCAGGGCCTCGAGGCCGGCGCCGACGACTTTCTTACCAAGCCCGTAAATGATCTGGCGCTTTTTGCGCGCGTGAAAAGTCTCGTCCGTCTCAAGATGGTCACGGACGAGCTTCGTATGCGCGAAGCAACCGGCCAGCGCATCGGCGCACTTATTGGCACCAGCACCGAACGCATGCTGATGACGGAGCCGGGCAGGGCGCTCATCATCGACGATCGCCCCACCTCGCTGAAGCGAATGAGCGAAGCGCTGTCGCTCGAACACACTGTGACGGTGGCTGAGACTGCGGAAGAGATGATGCAGCTTGCCGCCATCGGCGACTATGATCTGCTGATCGTCAGCCTGACCTTGCAGGAGTTCGACGGGCTTCGTCTTTGCTCGCAACTCCGCTCGCTCGAATCGACGCGCCAGACACCCTTGCTCACGATCGTTGAGGAAGGCGATACGCCGCGTCTTGTGCGGGCGCTCGACATGGGCGTCAACGACTACCTCGTGCGCCCCGTCGATCGCAATGAACTGGTCGCGCGTTGCCGCACGCAGCTTCGTCGCAAGCGCTATCAGGATTATCTGCGCGAGAAATTCCAGCAGGGTCTGGAGCTTGCGATCACGGACAGTCTCACCGGCCTCTACAACCGCCGCTACATGGAGAGTCACCTTTCCACGATGGTCGAGGAGGGGATGAGTGGCGGTAAGCCAGTCTCGCTGCTGATCTTCGACATAGACTATTTCAAGGCGGTCAATGACAGCCATGGGCATCCGGCGGGCGACGCCGTGCTCAAGGAATTTGCTCAGCGCATCTCCCAGAATGTGCGCGGGGTCGATCTCGCTTGCCGTCTCGGCGGTGAGGAGTTTGTTGTGGTGATGCCGGATACGGACTTGGCCTACGCTCTTATGGTGGCCGAGCGTCTGCGCCAGAAGGTTGCCGATGCGCCGTTCCAGGTAGAGGGTGGACTTCCGCTTAGCGTGACGGCCAGCATCGGCATCGGTGTAACCGAAGGCACGGGAGACACAGCGGCAAAGCTGCTCGAACGTGCCGATAGTGCGCTTTATCGCGCCAAGCGCGACGGGCGTAATCGCGTGGTTGCCGAGGCAGCCTGACCGACCTCGGATTTTACCCGAGAGTATTCATGTAACACCCCAATTCAGACCGATAATCAGCTTGGCGGCTGGTTTTCGCACGTAGTTTAATGCTTCCAGTTAACCATGGATTTTCATGATTAATCATTGAACTAGTGAGGCTTGCTCTGATGTGACTTTATTTGGCACACTTACTATGCTAAATTTTGGTCATATGAATGTTTCGCTGCGGCGCCTGCTTCCTTCGCTGGGGGGTGATTGGGGGCGGAGATCAAGACGCAGCGATTCGTGTCCTCACGGGGCACCTGGGTCCGCCGCATCTCCCGGGTCCGTGGGGCACGGCCGGTCGGAACGTGGTGGTGGAGTGGCCTCCTCTGTTAAGCCTGGTGTCCGACCGGCCACCATTTTTCAAGGCAGTGAGCGCCTTCCCAAAGCAAAAAGGCCGGTCCTCTCGGACCGGCCTTTTGCTTGAGCGCGCTAAACGCAGCTCTTATTTGATCTTGGTTTCCTTGAACTCGACATGCTTGCGCGCGACCGGGTCATATTTCTTGGTCACAAACTTTTCGGTCATGGTGCGCGAGTTCTTCTTGGTCACGTAGTAGTAGCCCGTGCCCGCGGTGCTCTCGAGCTTGATCTTGATTGATGCCGGCTTCGCCATGTGCGAAATCCTCAGTTTGGCGGGCTGCGCAAGGCGCTCGCGGAGATTCAGTTTCGCAATCGAAGGATGTGCGATTTGGCGGCAGACTACTCGGGCGCTGGCGTAAGTCAAGTGTCGCCTAAGCCGCTGACTTGTAAACAGGATTTTGGCCTAAGCAGCCTGCCTGCGGAGTTTCAGGAAGCGCCAACTCGCCACGCCTGCAAAAAGCAGAGAAATCGCGGCAAAGGCGAGCGGCAACCCATGGGGTGGGACAAGCTCCATCGCACCGCCGCCCATCGCCGGCCCGACCAGACCGCCGAAATTGTACATCATGACGAAGGCGGCATTGGCTGCCGCAAGGTCGCCGCCGTTGAAGCGCTGGCCGAGCAGTGTCAGGCCGACCGTATAGAGGCCGGTGACGACACCGCCAAAAACGAAAATCACAGGCATCACGAAAGGTGTTCCCTGAACCAGCGGTAGCATCGCAACGGTGAGGGCGCCGATCAGCGCACACATGATGAGCACAAGCCGTCGGTCCATGCGATCTGCGATCAGCCCGAGCGGAATCTGGCTGAGAATATTACCTGCCGCGAAAGCTGACAGTACCAGCGCGGCCAACTGCTCGGTCAGCCCCACGCGGATGCCATAGACCGGCAGCAGCGTCATTGCGCCTTGCTCCAGCGCGCCGAAGGTGAAGGCGGCGAAGGTCGCCGTTGGCGCGACCAGAAGGAAAGCCAATACGCCGCGGCTCTGTCCATGGGCCGTCACGTGCTCGTTAGCGCGGCCTGCGAGTGAGATCGGTATGCTCGCCAGCGCAACGAGCAGGGCGATGACCGCGTAGGGCGGATAACCCTCCGAACCGACGAGGACAAGGAGGATCGGGCCGGTGGCAAAGCCGACCGCAAGCACGGTGGCGTAAATGCCCATTAACCGCCCGCGCGTCTTGTCGTCGGCAAGCTGATTAATGGTCGTCTCGCTGGCGATGAAGAGGACAGTGAGGGCGGCACCATTGAAAAAGCGGATCGGGAACCAGAGCCAGACATTTGGAAAGAGGTAGTAGGCTGAGAGGCATGCGACCGAAATCCAGACGCAGGCAAGCAGCAACGCCTTGGTGTTGAAGCGCCGCAGCAGCCACGGAAAAATTGGTGTTACGAGCAGGCCGCCGATCGCAGGGAAGGCGGAACTGATGCCGATCAAAAGGGGCGACACGTTCTGCCGGTCGAGCGTCAGAGCGAGCAACGGCAAGGTCGCGCCAAGTCCCATCGCCACCACGGTCAGGCAGGCAATGGCGCTCATAATGCCGCGCTGCCGTTCAGCGCGGGTGAGGGCGGGCGCTGACTGGTCCATTGCTGCCGTCCCTGGAGAGCATATCAGGCGCGGATGACGGGCCTGTTGTTGCGGTACGAAAAGAGAGGAATGCGCGCGCGCGTCGTCGTGGCCGCATGACCGGCCAATACTTCGCGCAAGACGAATTCCGTCACGTCGATGATTGGCAACTTAAGGGCTTGGCTGAGCGGATACCAGCCCAGCTCTTCAAGCTCTCCGCTTCCCGCCAGTTCACCTTGCAAATCATTGGCCGTAGTGGCGAAGAAGCGTGCGTGAAAGCGAATGGGGCTTGATGCGGGTGTGATCGCGCGAGCAAGACAGCTCAGCGTGTCGAGGCGCGGCGCTAGGCCGTGCTGATGGAAGTGCGCCCATGACGCGCCGCTTGCCGCGCCCACATCACCTGGGCCAGCGAGGATCAACCCGGTCTCCTCGAAGGTTTCGCGGATCGCCGCCATGGCCAAGGCTTGCGTCTTGACGCCGAAACCCTTCATGGGCGCGAGCGGTGTTGCGGGGCGGGCTATCAGATCTTCGGGATCGAGCTTGCCGCCGGGAAAGACGAAAGCATCGGGTACGAATTTCATCTTTGCGTGCCGCTTGCCCATCAGCACACGCGGCTCGTCGCCGCTTGTGTCGATCAACACGAGGCTCGCGGCGTCGCGCGGCTTTACGCGCAACGGCGCAGAAGGGAGAGTTTTGGACATCACACGCTCAGCATATCGCGGATGGCCTGGTTCTTTCGGAAATGAATGAAAGGAACGGCGCGGGCGCGTTGTGCCGCACTGTTCAGGCGAAGGCGCTCGTCGATCTCGGCGAGGATCGTGCGCGTGATATTCGGCAGGTCGAGGTCCTGGGCGTCTTTCGTGCTGATCCAGTGCAGACCCTGTAATTCGCCCGACCCGGCAACCTTCGATGGGTCGCCATGAATATGCTCGGCATCGGCAATGAAGAAGCGCGTGTCGAAGCGGCGTGTGCGATAGGGCGGGGTGATCGCGCGCGCGACAAAATCCAGCGCGCCGAGAGCAGGTGAAACGCCGATCGAGAAATAAGCGTCCCAGTCCTTTTGCTTGCTGCGCTGTGGCGTCTCGATATGGCGGCCGACGGCGAGACCCGTTTCTTCGAAAGTCTCGCGTATAGCCGCCATGGCTAGCGCGCGGGCGCGGTTCTGGGATGGTGTGCCGCGCATCCGCGCGAGAAGGAGTTGCGAGACGTCGGGGCGCAGATCCTCGACGGGCCGCACGCGGCTATCTGCCGGATCAACTCGCCCGCCAGGAAAGACGAATTTGTTGGGCATGAATTTATGGCTTGCGTGGCGCTGGCCCATCAGCACTTGCGGCGTTGGCCCATCATTACGAACGAGGATCAGCGTCGCAGCGTCGCGCGGGCGCACGGCGTGTCCCGCCGCACTATCGCGAAACTCTTGCTCACGGGTATTTTTGGGGTCAAATGCCCCAGCTTGCGCCTCTGCCATACGTTCCATCCCGGTTCTTGAATGTCGTTATGGAAGCAGGATGCCCGCCTGAGAGGTGACTGTCCAGAAATAGAGGCCACTCAGTCTTCAGTGCCCTCGCCGAAACCGTGCATGCGGGCGGCCCATTGCAGTCCGACGATGGAACCCTTGATGCGCGGCAGAAGGAGAAGGCAGAGAGCCACCGTCATTGTCGGCCAGATGGCGATATGCACCCACATGGGCGGCATGTACTGAAGTTCGACTGCCAACATCAGCGGCACGACGACGTGGCCGACGACCAGAATCGTGAAATAGGGCGGCGCGTCGTCAGCCTGATGGTGAAATAATTCTTCGCCACAATGAGGGCAGTTATCGGCAACCTTGAGGAATGCGCGAAAAATTTTGCCTTTGCCGCAGGATGGGCAGCGCATGGAAAATCCACGCCGCATTGACTGCCACATGGAGCGCGTTGGCTTTGCGGCCTGGAAAATTTCGGGCTCGTTGATGTCCAAAACTGTGCTCATGTCATCCAGCGAAAAGAGTAAACCCATGCAGTCATATGGGTCTCAATTCGTTTTTGAAAGAATGTGGCAGGTTGCCGCGCGACGTGCTGACAAGTCAGCTTTTGCGTGATCGACCGGGTTTTGCCTTGCCTCTCTTGGGTTTGGTGCCGCCCGGCTTGGGCCGCGTAGCGGAGCGGCGAGGCCCCTCTCTGCCAGTGCCGGACTTGGCGAAGCCCTGCCGCCCGGCTGGCTTTCCTTCCTTGCCGCCTTCGATCATTTCGAATCGTAATCCGCCCGTCACCGGCACAGCTTCTTCAAGTCGAACGATGACTTGTTCGCCTAGACGATAGGTAAGGCCCGAGCGCTCACCGACAAGCGCGTGACGCGCTTCATCATGGTGGAAGTATTCCGTACCGAGATTGCCGATAGGCACGAGCCCGTCGGCTCCGGTTTCCTCAAGCTTCACGAAAAGGCCGAAGCGCGTGACGCCGGAAATCCGGCCGGGGAATTCCGCTCCCACTCGAGTCTCAAGGAAGGCGGCGATGAAGCGGTCATTCGAGTCGCGTTCGGCCAGCATGGAGCGGCGCTCGGTCGTCGAGATATGTTCTGCAATCTCGGCCATCGCCGAAATCTCCTCATCCGATTGACCATCCCTGCTTTTGTCGTGGTCCATAGACGAGACGAGGGCGCGATGAACGATCAGGTCGGCATAGCGGCGGATCGGTGAGGTGAAATGGGCATAACGGCGCAGGTTGAGGCCGAAATGACCTATATTGTCAGGCGCGTAGATGGCTTGCGCCTGCGAGCGTAGCACGATGGTCGAAACCATCTGGTCGAATTCGGTGCCGTCAACATCATGCAGGATTTTGTTGAAGGCAGCGGGCTTGGTGACCTGGCCTTTGGGGAAACTCATGTCGAGCGAGTGCAGAAACTCGTTCAGAGCAACGAGCTTCTCCTTGGATGGCGCATCGTGGATGCGATAGATCAATTTGCGTTTCTTATGCTCCAGCGTCTCGGCGGCGCAGACATTGGCCTGGATCATGAATTCTTCGATGAGTTTCATGGACTCATATTTGTCGGCGATCCGCACGGCGCCGATGCGACCCGTCGGGTCTATATCGGCCTTATATTCGGGAAGGTCGAGATCGAGCGGGCCGCGCTTTTCGCGCGCGATGCAGAGTACCTTGTAGGCATCCCAGAGGGGTTGCAAAACGGGAGCGAGCAAGGGGCCGGTCTTGTCGTCTGGCGCGCCGTCTATCGCTTCCTGCATCTGGCGATATGTCAGGCGGGCGGCAGAGCGCATCAGCCCGCGCATGAACTCATGGCTGAGCTTGTTGCCATTGCGATCATAGACCATGCGCACTGCAAGACAGGCGCGGTCTTCCTTTTCGCGCAGCGAGCAAAGGTCGTTCGAGATGCGCTCGGGCAGCATCGGCACGACGCGATCAGGGAAATAAGTCGAGTTGCCACGCTTGCGCGCTTCGCGATCCATCGGCGAACCGGGCAGGACATAAGCCGCGACATCCGCGATGGCGACGATGACGACCTGGCCACCATCGTTTGCCGGGTTTGTGTCGGGCGCTGCCCAGACCGCGTCGTCATGATCACGCGCGTCGTTGGGGTCGATGGTCACGAGCGGAATATCGCGCAGGTCCGTGCGGGTTTCGATGCCCTTGGGTTTGGTGGCCTCGGCTTCGTTGATCACACTGTCTGGAAACTGATCGGGAATGCCGTGCGTATGGATAGCGATGAGGCTGATCGATTTTGGATCGCTGCTTTTGCCGAAGACTTCCTTCACTCGTACACGGGCCAGCCCGTAGCGTTTTCCGGGCACGGTTTCGGCGAGCACGAGGTCGCCGTCTTTCGCGTTGCCGGTATCATCACGGCCAATTTCGAATTCAGACCGCACGCGCTTATCAACGGGCACGAGGCGTCCGCCCTCCGAGCCCGTGCGGAAGAGACCGAGAACTTGCTCCGCGCCTTTGCCGATGCGGCGAATGACGCGGGCTTCGTAGTTGTAGGTTTCGCCTGCGGCTTCGGTCTTCGTCATGCGCGCCAATACGCGGTCGCCGACGCCGGCAGGCGGCTCGGCATCGCGCTCTGCGCTGCGGCCCTTCTTGGGCTCGGGCGTGATGACGATGGAAGGCGGAGGCAATGTGCTTTTCCATTCGAGCGGACGCGCCACCAGTTCGCCATCGGCGTCGCGATGCGTGATCTCAAGCATGGAAACGGGAGCCAGGTCGCCGGTGCGGTTGACTTTGCGGCCTTCGCGCTTTTCGAGCACACCTTCTTCCGCCATCGCCTTCAGCATCTGCTTCAGTGGAATGCGGTCCGCGCCCTTGATGTTGAAGGCACGGGCGATCTCGCGTTTGCCGATGGGCGTGGTGCTTGAGGAGACAAACTCAAGCACTTGCTCGCGAGAGGGTAGGCCTTGCACACGGTCGCGCTTTTTGGGCGCGTCTTTTTTCTTTGGGGTTTTGCGCTCTGCCACTGGTCAGTCCGCAGCGGCGGAGGTGCGGGGTTTCGCCTTGGCTTTGGCCGCGGGCTTCTTCGCGGGGGCCTTTTTGGCTGGAGCTTTCTTTGCTGCCGGTTTCTTTGCGGCAGGTTTTTTCGGTTCGCCATCTTTGCTGGCGGCGGTCTTTTTCGTAGCCGCAGCTTTTTTCGGTGCCGCCTTCTTCGCCGGTTTCTTCTTTTTGCCGCCACCTTGCGCTTCGCGCGCGGCGATCAAAGCAATCGCTTCTTCAAGCGTTACCTTCTCGATGTCGGCATCCTTGGGCAAGGTCGCGTTGGTTGTGTCGTGCTTCACGTAAGGACCGTATTTGCCGTCCATGATCTGGATTGGCTTGCCGCCTTCGGGATGTGGCCCGAGTTCACGCAAGGCTTTCGGGCCGCGTGGTTTGCCGCCCCGCGCTTTCTTCTCGGCAATCTCCGTCACGGCGCGATTGATGCCGATGGTGAAGACTTCCTCCGGGCTTTCGAGATTGGCATAGGTGCCGTCATGCAGCACGAACGGACCGAAGCGACCAAGGCCCGCGGTTATCATCAGCCCGGTTTCAGGATGCAGGCCCACTTCGCGCGGCAAAGAGAGAAGCATCAAGGCTTTCTCAAAATCGATCGTCGCGGCGGTGACGCCGAGCGCCTTGGGAATGCCGGAGCGTTTTGGCTTATCGCCTTTTTCTTCCGGCTCGCCGAGCTGGATGTAGGGGCCGAAGCGGCCCGTCTTCACCAGGACCGGCTTGCCGCTATCGGGATCGACGCCGAGCACGCGGTCACCGCTCGCGGCTTCGCCATCCGCGCCGGCAGTGAGTTGGCGCGTGAAGCGGCAATCGGGGTAATTCGAGCAACCGACGAAAGCGCCGAACTTGCCGACCTTCAACGACAATCTTCCGTCTTCGCAAGATGGGCATTTGCGCGAGTCGCTGCCGTCGCCCTTGTCGGGGAAAACGTGAGGCCCGAGCACATCGTTCAGGCGGTCGAGCACTTCTGTGATGCGAAGCTCCATCGCTTCGCCAACCGCGCCGGTGAAGTCGGTCCAGAATTCACGCAAGACCTGCTTCCAGTCGAGTTCGCCTGCCGAGACCTTGTCGAGTTTTTCTTCAAGCTCTGCGGTGAAGTCATACTCGACGTAACGCGCAAAGAAGTTTTCGAGGAACGCCGTGACGAGGCGGCCCTTGTCGTCAGGCACGAAGCGGCCCTTGTCCATATGAACGTAAGTGCGGTCGCGCAATGTCTGCAAAGTCGAGGCATAGGTCGATGGGCGGCCGATGCTGAGTTCTTCCATGCGCTTGACGAGTGTCGCTTCGGTGAAGCGCGGCGGCGGCTCGGTGAAATGCTGATCGGCGCGAACATCATGCAGGCCAACCTTGTCGCCTGTCGCGACTTTCGGCAGGCGTCCGCCTTCCTCGCCCTCGGTGTCGTCGTCGCGGCCTTCTTGATAGAGGCGCAAGAAGCCGTCGAAGACGATGACGGAGCCGGTGGCGCGCAGGCCGATCTGCGGTTCGTCGGCTTCGATCTCGATGGTGGTGCGCTCAAGCTGCACGCTTTCCATCTGGCTCGCGATCGTCCGATTCCAGACGAGTTCGTAGAGGCGACGCTGATCGTCGTCGAGCATCTTTGAGACGTGTTTCGGCAGGCGCGCAAGATCTGTCGGGCGAATGGCTTCATGCGCTTCCTGCGCATTTTTTGCCTTGGTCTTGTATATGCGCGGCGCAGAGGGAAGATAGGCTTCGCCGAACTCATTGTTGATGACGGTGCGCGCCTGGGCGATGGCCTCATCGGCGATCTGCACGCCGTCGGTTCGCATATAGGTGATGAGGCCGGTCGTCTCGCCGTCGATTTCAAGGCCTTCATAGAGGCGTTGCGCGACCTGCATCGTGCGGCTCGCGGAGAAGCCGAGTTTGCGGGAGGCTTCCTGCTGCAGCGTCGATGTCGTGAAGGGCGG
>CAZLLB010000081.1:0-2056 GCA_964560165.1 uncultured Parvibaculum sp.
GCTTTGCCACCGCGCCGCTGATCGCGGCGGGCTGCATTATGATGCGCAAGTGCCATCTGAACACCTGCCCCGTGGGCGTCGCAACGCAAGACCCTGAACTTCGGAAGCGTTTCGTCGGCGCGCCGGAACACGTCATCAACTACTTCTTCTTCGTCGCAGAGGAAGTGCGCGAACTGATGGCGGGCCTCGGCTATCGCACGGTCAACGAAATGATCGGTCAGATCCAGATGCTCGACAGACGCAAGCTGGTCGATCATTGGAAGGCCCACGGCCTCGACTTCTCGCGCCTCTTCCACAAGGTCGATGTGGCCAAGGGCGTGGCGATCCACAAGACCGAAGATCAGGAACACAATATCGAGCATGTGCTCGACCGCAAGCTGATCGAGATGTCGAAGGATGCTCTCGCATCCAGGAAGCCGGTGCAGATCGAAGCCGCGATCCGCAACACCGACCGTACGGCGGGCGCAATGCTGTCTGGCCTCGTCGCCCGGAAATATGGCCATGCAGGCCTGCCGGAAGACACGATCCATGTGAAGTTCAACGGCACGGCCGGGCAGAGTTTCGGCGCATGGGCGGTGCATGGACTGACGCTCGAACTTGAAGGTCAGGCCAATGACTATGTGGCCAAGGGCCTCTCGGGCGGACGGCTGATCGTTTATCCGCCGAAGAATTCAAAGATCGTGCCGGAGAAGTCGATCATCGTCGGCAACACCGTGCTCTATGGCGCAATCAGCGGCGAATGCTACTTCCGCGGCGTGGCGGGCGAACGCTTTGCCGTGCGCAACTCCGGTGCCATCGCCGTCATCGAAGGCACGGGCGATCACGGCTGCGAATATATGACGGGCGGCATCGTCGTTGTGCTCGGCGAGACGGGCCGCAACTTCGCGGCGGGCATGTCAGGCGGCATCGCCTATGTGTTCGACGAGGACGGCATGTTCGAAAAGCGCTGCAACATGGCGATGGTCGATCTCGAACCTGTCGAGGCGGAACTGGAAGCAATGGAGAAGCTGCGTCACCAACGCGGCGATCTTGAAAGCCATGGCCGCGTCGATGTCATGGCGGATATGACGCGCTTCGATGCAGAACGCCTGCGCCAACTCATCGAAAATCACGCCCGCTACACCAATTCGGGCCGCGCAAAAGAGATACTGGCCAACTGGGACACCATGCTGCCGAAATTCCGAAAAGTGATGCCGGTCGAATACCGGCGGGCTTTGAAGGAAATGGCGCTGGCGCAGGAACACGCCGCGCAGGCAATAGCAGTGGCGGGAGATTGATCACGTGGGAAAGATAACCGGATTTCTTGAGATCGACCGGCAGGACCGCAAGTACCTGCCCGCGTCAGACCGTATCCGCAACCATAAGGAGTTCGTGATCCCGCTCGGCGACGAGGCCGTGCGCGATCAGGCGGCTCGCTGCATGGATTGCGGCATTCCCTACTGCCATAACGGCTGCCCTGTGAACAACCAGATTCCCGACTGGAACGATCTGGTCTATCGCGACAATTGGGAGGAAGCCTGCCGCAACCTCCACTCGACGAACAACTTTCCGGAATTCACCGGCCGCATCTGCCCCGCCCCTTGCGAGGCCTCCTGCACGCTGAACCTCACGGAAAACCCCGTCACCATCAAGACGATCGAATGCGCTATCGTCGATCGCGGCTGGGCCGAAGGATGGCTGACGCCGGAAACACCCAAGCACAAGACCGGCAAGAAAGTTGCGGTGGTCGGCTCCGGCCCCTCCGGCCTTGCCTGTGCCCAACAGCTCGCCCGCGCGGGCCATGACGTGCACGTGTTTGAAAAGAACGCCAAGGCGGGCGGATTGCTGCGCTATGGCATTCCCGACTTCAAGATGGAAAAGCACCTCATCGACCGCCGCGTGCAGCAGATCGAGGCCGAAGGCGTGACCTTCCATTACGATGTGCATATCGGCGTCAACAAGAAGGCGAGCGACTTGTTGCTGGCGCATGACGCCGTGGTGCTGGCAGGCGGCGCAGAACATCCGCGCGACCTGCCGGTGGAGGGGCGCGACTTGCGCGGCGTCCACTTCGCCATGG
>CAZLLB010000081.1:2066-12553 GCA_964560165.1 uncultured Parvibaculum sp.
CCGAAGAGCCACTGATGAATGTCGAGCCGATCCTTGCGAGCGGCAAGCATGTCGTGGTGATCGGCGGCGGCGATACGGGATCGGACTGCATCGGCACCTCGTTCCGCCAGGGCGCCGTCTCCGTGACGCAGCTCGAAATCATGCCGACGCCGCCCGAAAAGGAAAACAAACTCCTCACATGGCCCGACTGGCCGCTGAAGATGCGCACCTCGTCGAGTCAGGCCGAAGGCGCAACGCGCGACTTCGCCGTGATGACGCGCCGTATCATCGGCGATGGTGGCAAGGTGAGAGCCATCGAATGCATCCGCCTCGACGAAAAGATGCAGCCGGTCGCAGGCAGCGAGTTTGAACTGAAGGCCGATCTGGTGCTGCTGGCCATGGGCTTCGTCTCGCCCGTGCATGAAGGCATGCTGAAAGACCTGTCGGTGCAGCTCGACAAGCGCGGCAATGTCGCAGCCAACACGGTGAGCTACAAGACCAGCCTCGACAAGGTCTTCGCCGCTGGCGACATGCGCCGCGGGCAATCGCTCGTTGTCTGGGCGATTCGCGAAGGCCGCCAGGCGGCGCGTGAGGTCGATCTCTTCCTGATGGGCGAAACGCTGCTGCCGCGCTGAAGCGCTACTCGCAACCAATCCACCCCCGGCGCCTCGGCTCCGGGGGTTTTTGCTGTCCGGCGCAGCATCTTCAGCAAGGCATCGACAACAGTTCTGGACTTCCTCCCGCTGGTTGTCTTCACTCTGGGCAAGAAAAGGCTTTGGGGGAGTCCGTAATGCCGTCTCGTTTTCGCGCCGGAATACGGCTGAAGGTGCTTGCCTTCCTTTCCGTTTGCCTTTTGGTGGGCGTTTCCGTCGCTATCTGGGCGCAGCTACAATATCGAAACGTCGCTACGGAACTGTCATTCGACACGGCACGGCGAACCGGCGTTCTCGCCGAGATGCTGAAGACGCAGGTGATCAAAAACGCCTACGCGACGCTTCACGCCATGTCCGGATTTCAGCGAGTGCAGGGGCTTGACCCGAAAGATTGCAGCGACGTGTCACGGTTCTTTCTCGAAAACTCGGTCGGCTATTCCAATATCGGCTCCGTGCTGCCCGATGGCGACATCTATTGCGCCGCGCTGAACGCCAACGCTCCTCGCAATATCGCGGGACAGCCATGGCTCGCTCGTGCACTGGAGACGGGCCGCTTTACGATGAGCGACTATCTGGTCAGCCCCATCACTCAAAAGGGCATCATCGCCTTCACCCTTCCGCTCAAAGGAGCGGACGGAAAAACCGCGCAGGTGCTTACCGCCGCGCTGGAAACCGACTACATCGGAAAAATCGTCACGCTGCCGAACCTGCCCAGCGATTCCTCGATCATGGTCATCGACAAAACCGGCCATGTGCTCGCCGCGAGCCCCGGCAGTAATGTCAGCATCGGCCAGAGCGTAGCGGACTGGGACGTTGCAAAGCGCGCAATCAAGGCGAACGAGCCTTTCGTCATGAAAAGCAAAGGCTTTGATGGCGAGCCCCGGACCTTTGCCGCCACGGCATCCCTCGTCACCGACGACGCGGTGCCTGGCGCCGACAGCATGGCGATCCGCTCCCTCTCGATCATCGTCGGCATCCGGGCGCATGAGACGGCGGCGACACTTATCGCCCCGCTTAAAGCTCTGGGCGCGATGATCGGCCTTGTCTTCACGATCATCCTGATCGGCACCTATCTCTTCTTCGGGCGCATGATCGTCCGGCCGCTCCAGGCGATACAAGCCACCGCCGAACGCCTGACGCTGGGCGATCTCGCGGCGCGCGTGGCGCTGAAGCCGCGCGCCGACGAAATCGGAGCCCTGACACGCGCATTCAACGTCATGGCCGCAACGCTGGCTGGTCGTGAAACGGAACTGCGCCGCAGCAATCAGCGCGTACAGCGCATTCTCGACACAGAACCGGCAGGCGTGACTCTTCTCGATCAGAACCTGAACGTCCTCGACATGAATCGCGTCGGCCTTGAAAACATCGGCGCGACCGACATCGAAGCGCTGCGGGGCAAGAGACTGCCCGCCATGGTCGTGGAAGAAGACCGGCCAGATTACGAGGAACACGTCAAGGCCGTGCTTGAGGGCGGCAAGCATTCAACAACTCTGCAGATCATCGATCTGCAAGGCAAACATCGCTGGCTCGAAATGCATGCGGCGGCCATACAGCTCGATGATGACGCGCCGTCGATCTATATCTCGATCGCTCGCGACAAGACCGAAGAACTCACAACCGCCTCCCAGCTTGTGCAGGCACAGAAAATGGAATCGGTCGGACGCCTCACAGGCGGCATCGCGCATGATTTCAACAATCTGCTGACCATCGTGATGGGCAATGCCGAAGTCCTCAGCGAGCGGCTGGAAGACCAACCGGAACTGAGCAAGCTCGCGGCCATGATCGAGACTGCCGCGCAGCACGGCGCGGAGCTGACGCACCGCATGCTTGCCTTTGCTCGCCGCCAGGTTCTTCGTCCCTCGGAACTCGACGTCAACACGCTGGTCCAGCGCATGGTGGAGATGATGGGCAGAATCCTTGGCGAGGATATTCGCATTCGCCTCGAAACGGTGGAGGGCCTGTGGTGCGTCGCCGCCGATCCAGCACAAATGGAATCCGCCATCCTGAACCTCGCCATCAATGCCCGCGATGCGATGCCGCAAGGCGGGACGCTGACCATCGAAACGCAAAACAGCCACCTCGATGACGACTATGTGGCCCGCAACCCCGAAGCGACGCCCGGCGATTATGTCCTCATCGCCATTTCGGATTCTGGCTCGGGCATGCCCTTGGAGGTTTTGGAACGGGCCTTCGATCCCTTCTTCACCACCAAGGAAGTCGGCAAGGGTTCCGGCCTCGGCCTCAGCATGACCTATGGTTTCGTCAAGCAATCGCATGGCCATATCAAGATCTATAGCGAAAGCGGGCAGGGAACGACGGTTCGCATCTATCTGCCGCGCAGCCTCAAGGCCGCGAGCGTGCAGGACCTCGCAGCCGAAATTCCGATCGAGGATGCGAGAGGCACAGAATCTATTCTCGTCGTCGAGGATGAGGCGGCGGTGCGCCTTTACGTGACACAGCAGCTCAAAGGGCTCGGCTATAGCGTCATCGAAGCCGCCGATGCGCATGCGGCGCTGGAGCTTCTGGAATCCGGCACGCCTGTTGATCTGCTTTTCACGGACGTCGTTCTGCCCGGCGACATGAACGGTCGCCAACTGGCCGAAGTCGGAACCCGTATGTGGCCCGGCCTGAAAGTACTCTACACGACCGGCTATACGGAGAACGCCGTCGTTCATCACGGCAAGCTCGATGCGGGCGTCGAATTGCTGAGCAAACCCTATCGCCGCGTCGAACTCGCCCGGCATGTGCGCAGGGTGCTCGACAAGAAGGCATGAGGTCAGCCGGCGGCGGCGTCCTGCGAGCCGCGTAGAGGACCGGCGCCGCGCTTGACCTCCGGCTGGGACGATAGCTCGTCCCATGTCGCATCGCGCATGTTGATCACCCAGACGCGAATGACCGCGACGGGCTTGGCCAAGCCCGTCTTTTCCATTTGATCATTCCATGTCGTCGCCAGCGCAACCACCGTGTCCTGCACCGGCCCGACGCCGAAGCCGTTGACCACAGTGATAAGCTGACCGCTGTTGAACAACAACAACACGAAGGCAGCGATACACAAGGCGCGCGTGAAACGCCCGACATTGCGGCGCGTCTCGGCTTCGCGCTCGAGCCCGAACACGGTGATGATTTCGGCCTTCTCTTCGGCCTGATAGTCCGGTTCGATCAGATCGAGCATGGCATCGCCCTCAGAACTGGAAATAAATGAAAGGAGCAACGCCCTCCGGCGCCACAGCCCAGATGGCCAGAATACCGAACCCGAGAAACAGACCGAGCGCCAGAGACGGCAAGGTGCGCAGGCTCAACGCCAATTCGCGACCGAGATCGCGCGGAGTGAACTGAAACAACATTCCAAGCGCAATGAGGCCGACGAGAAACGGCGTCACATGTTCATTGGCTGTCGTCCAGTCACCGAAACCTTTGAGATAATCCCACGCCGTTCCGAAACTGTCGGCGCGAAAGAAAATCCACGCAAAGCAGACGAGATGAAACGTCCACACAACGCCGACGACATGCTGCCCGAAATTGCCGAGACGCGCGAATATGCCCGGCATGTCGGCATGCGGGGGCATGAGGACGTCGAGCTTCTTGCGCGTCCATTGCTCGAGCCCCAGCATCGCGCCGTGAAACGATCCCCAGAAGAGGAAGGTCCATGCCGCGCCGTGCCAAAGCCCGCCGAGAAACATGGTGATGAAGAGATTGCGATAACGCTTCGCCTCGCCGCCTCTGTTGCCGCCAAGCGGGATATAGAGATAGTCGCGGAGCCATGTGGACAATGAGATATGCCAGCGCCGCCAGAAATCCTGAAGGCTGGCGGCGCGATAAGGCTGGTTGAAGTTCGGCAGGAAACGATAGCCGAGCAGCGCGGCAACGCCGATGGCGATATCGCTATAGCCTGAAAAGTCGCAATAAATCTGGATCGCGTAACCATAGACGCCGAGCAACAAATCGAGCGCGCCCACCGCCGTCGGATCGAAGAACACCGGATCGACAAGTTCGGTGGCGAGATAATTGGCGATCACCATTTTCTTGGCGAGGCCCGACAGGATCAGTACCACGCCGACCGCCACATGCTCGCGCGTGAGGCGCACCGGCCTGTGGAGCTGCGGAAGAAAATCCGCCGCGCGCACAATGGGGCCTGCGACAAGCTGAGGAAAGAAGGATTTGAAGAGCATCACATCGAGCAGCGAACGCTCGGCGTCGATCTGGCGACGATAGACATCAACGACGTAGGAGATGCCCTGAAAGGTGAAGAAGGAAATGCCGATAGGCAGGATGATTTCCAGAAACGGCAAATCGCGCTCAAGACCGAGCGTCGTCAGTATCCCGTCGAGCGAGGTGAGGAAGAAATCGTAATATTTGAAAAAGGCCAGCACGCCGAGATCGACAATGACGGTCGCGCCGACGATAACCTTGCGCAAGGTCGGGCGTTCCGTCTGCCCGAGCGCGAGGCCGCCCAGATAGTTGATGAAGGTGGTGCCGAAGAGCAGCAGCGTGAAGCGCCAGTCCCACCAGCCATAGAAAAAGTAGCTCGCGCCGACGAGGAACCATTTGCGCGGATTGGGCGTCCAGCGCATGGCCCAACTGACCGTGAAAACGATCAGAAAAAAGATCCCGAATTCGAGGGTCGGAAAAAGCATATGCCGCGTCAGCCCCGGTTGCACTCATACAGGCGCGCGCCGAAAGCCTGCGGACAGGGGCTCGGAGCAACCTCACCGTCGGGGGGCATGACGGCTTGTCCCAATATCGAACACAGGGATAAAAACCTCAATCATTGCTTGGGCTTATGGTTAACGCCCGCCCGCTTCAGCGCTGCGCCCTGCACACACGCGCCTCATATGCGCCCATCAAATCGGCCCAGAGCGCGGCACCCGCGCGCCGCGCGCCTTCGGGCCGCAGATGAACATGATCGGGCCAGGCAAGCGGCGGTGTGGAACTGGCCCATTGGCTGATGCCGCATGGTCCCATGACGCGCGACCCGTCGATGAAGGCGGCCCCTGTGCGCGCCGCGACCTGCTTTTGAGCTTCGCGCAAGGGAGCGAGTTTCGGCGGCGTCACCCAACCATCGCCGCAAGCCCTGCCCGCCCCGGTCGTGCCGCGCGCGCGCCGCGCACCGTCGAAAGACCCGAGCACCACAATGGAAGCCTCTGGCGCAAGGCGCTTCAACCGCACAATCAGCGCCTCGAGGCGGGCCGCATAGGTCTTGAGATTGAGCCCGTCATTGAAACCTTCATTGGTGCCATAGCCGAGCATGACGAGATCGGGCGCGAGCCGCGCAATCTGTTCGTCCACAATATCTGTGTCCCAATGATCGACGATTGAGAGCGTGGCGCCCGAGATGCCATAGCTGTCATAGCGGATACCTGGCTTCGCCGTGAGCATCGCCCAGCCGAGCAAAGCGACCGGCCCATCGCCCGCGGGCGAGAGCGCAACGCGATGTGCCGATGCAGCAGGGACATGCAGACGCACCAGACCCGGCGACGACACGCGCGTTGAAAGCCGCAGCGGCGCGGCGTCGCCGATCGTCAGAAGCAATGCCCCGCTGGTAGGGCCACCTGCCGCGTCGATTTCGATCACATTGATGCCGTGTGGCGTCTGAAGCACGACCTCCGCGCTGCGACTTGCCGACGAAATGCGAAACCCTTCAACGCCGAACGGACCCGGCATGTTCCCCGTGAGGCTCGACGCGACGCGCCAGGGGCCGCTCATCGTCACCGCATAGCCTTGCGGCGAAAAATATGGGTATGGCGAGCCCGGCGCGAGCCCACGCCCCGCATCGCCAAACGCGCCCTGCCACCGCGCACGCAAAACGCCCGTCATATGGTCAAGTGCGATATGGCTGTCACCGATATGCAGGATATTGACGGGGGTTTCGCGTGCGCCAGCCTTCAGCGCATCGAGTGCGGCGTAAAAATGCGCGAGCTTGGGTTGAGGCGCGGCGGGCGGACACCCGGGCGCGGCAGCGCAGGACGAAATCATGCCGGAAAAAAACAGCAGCGCAGCGAAACCGCGCCAGCCCATGAGCCGCGAGACACGCCGCAAGCCCATGGTCCTAACGCGTGACGCCGCCGGACCAACGCCAGTCGTCGCTGCGGCCGGGACGGCCTTCCGCCACATCATAAATTTGCGCCTTCAGTCCAATGGAGGTCACCGAATCTGCTGTGCTGCCCGAAGCTTCCGCAGCCGCCGAAGAGACGGCCTCCGCCGAGGCATTGGCAATGACAGCGCCGCCCTCGACATCGCTCACGATCTTGCCGCCGACGGCGCGCGCCAGCAATTCATAACCCTGCATCGAGAAATGGATACCGTCCTCGGCGCGCAGCAGACGCTTGCGCCCCATCGCATCAAGACCGTAGGCGGAATAATTCCCCGCCTTGTCGGTCATCAGATTATGTGTCGGCACGAAGGTGACGCCGTTTGCCGCCGCGCGCGCCTTGAAAATGCTGGTGAAGCTCTTCATGTCGCTCTCGAAACCGGCACTGCGCATCACCGGCAGGCCCACCCAATAAATGGTCGCGCCCGAGGCTTTCAGCGTCGCGGTGAAATCGTCAACGCGCGCGTTATACACTTCGCGCCATTTCGGCTGGAAGAGGCCATAGCGCGCGCCGTCATCGACAATGGTTTGCCGATCGTTGGTGCCGATGATGACGACGGCAATGTCGATGCGCGTGTCAGCCGCCGCCTCGCGAACGCCCTCGCTCCAGTCGTAATAGTCCTTGCGCACAAAGCCTGTGGCAACACGCGACTTGCGGATGACATTGAAGCGCTTGTCCTTGCGCAGCATGTGATAGAGCCCCGCCCAGAGCCCGTCGCCCAGAGAGTCGCCGAAGACGACGATATTGAGCTTGGTCTTGGTGGCGCGAGGCTTCGCCGCGACCGGCACAGCGACTGCCGCAGGCGCGATGACGGAAACAGGCGCGGGAGCGGGTGCGGCAATCGGCACGGGCGCAGGCATGGGCAAGGGCGCCGTCAGCGCCGCCTCATTGACGGGACGGGCGGGGACCGCCTGCGCAGGTGCTTTCAACACGCCTGTGGGCGCCCCAAGCTGTGGCGGCAGCAGGGATAGCGGTTGAGCGGCCGCAACGTCGGCAAGGAAAACCAGCGCGAAGGCGGCTAGAAGAAGACGCATAGGGATTGTCACGGCCACGCTGACCCTCAAACAAAGGAAGCGGCGGGCGCGCAAAACGACCCGTCTGAAAATGGTGCTGTTGAAGCCCCCCGATGCAGGCCTCATGCCTCGATCTGGCGGGAACAAACGCGCCAAAACGGGACAAGCCACCTTATCGGAGGCTGACGGGCCTGCCAATCGGACTCAGCTGGCGTGGCGCAAAAGCTCGGAAACGACCCGTTCGAGATCTTTCAGCGAAGCGCAGGTCTTGGCGCTGTCGCAATAGGGCTGCAACCGCTTCATCTCGCTATCGCCCGAATTCCACATGCTTTGCTGCTCGGGATTGAGCCAGATAACGCGGCGGGCGCGGGCATGGATTTTTTTCAGAATGTCGCTGCGCGGATTGCCGTAATTCGAGCGCGCATCGCCAAGGATCAGCACGGTGGTGCGATGATCGACGTCATCGAGTGCCAGCCGCTCGAAATCGACAAAAGCCTGACCGTAATCCGTCGAGCCGCCGCCATGTTCACGCAACGCATTTGTAATCGCGTCCTCGATCTTTCGCGTCGCCTCGAACATCTCCGTCGTCTCGCCGAGCTGGCCCGAAAAAGCGAAGGAGCGCACGCGCGGCAGAACCTCCTGAATGCTGTAGAGGAACATCAGCAGAAAGCGCGCAACCTGCGCGACCGAACCCGAGACGTCGCAGATCGCCATGACCTTTGGGCGGTCGATTTTTTGCTGCTTCCATATCGTGCGGAACAACAACCCGTCGAATTCGACATTGGCGCGAATGGTGCGGCGGATGTCGAGCTGGCCGCGCTTATCGACCTTCTTGCGCCGCGAATGAAGTGAGACGAGACGCTTGGCCATCTTGGCGACAAGGCCGTGCATGATCTTCATGTCACGCCGGTCGATATTGCCAAGCCGCACCTGAGAGAGCACTTCCTCGCGCAACTGACGGCCCGAATTGGCGGTGAAGATTTCGAGCTGCTTTTCGACATAATCGCGCACATCGGCGCGCAACTGGTCGCGCAAACCCCGCAAGGCATCGGCGCGGCCCTGTTCGCCGCGATCTTCGCGCCGCTCGATCTCATCCTGAAGCTCGTTGAGCCCCATGAACTCCATCATGCGTCGTACATACATGCCGCGCTGGGTGAAGAGACGAATGCGATTGAGCTGCACCTGCCGCGCCGCCTCGGCCAGCGCCATCTGCAACGCCGCCTGATCGCCGCTTTCGAGCATCTGAACGAGGTCTTGGGCGCTCGGAATATCGCCGGAGGGCTCCCCCTCCATGCCGCCACCGCCCGGCCCCGGCATGCCACCAGACTGGCCCTGGCTCGCATTCTCACTATCGGCCTCATTGTCGGCCGCCTCGCCCTCGCCCGGCTCGCTCTCCTCGCCTGCCTCGCCTTGTCCGCGCGCCTTGAACTGATCAAAGGCAAAGAAACGGTCGAAGGTTTCGCCGAAGGCTTCCTTCTCGTCCTGGCTCTTGGCTAGCACCTGAGACAGCCCATCACGCAGCCGCGCCCGATCATCAAGGCCGACAAGCCCGACGACATTGCCGGCATCAATGGATTCCGAGGTGGAGACGCGCACATCGGCTGCGCGCAACGCCCGGATGAAATCGCCGAGTACTTCGGTCATGGTTGTGTTCCCGTCACCGTGTCTTCGCCGTCATGCCCGCATGAAGCAGGGCATGACGATCAAAAAAACACTCACCCTGCCGCTTGCAGCGCTTTCGTCGTTAGCGTGTTGACTTCCGCATCCACATTCTCAATGTCGTCCTGGAACTTCAGCAACACGTTCAGTGTGCGCCGCACAAGCTCTGCATCAAGCTCGCGCGCGTGAAGCAGCACCAAAGTCCGCGCCCAGTCGATCGTCTCGCTGACCGCCGGTTGCTTCTTCAGATCGAGTTCGCGCAAGCCTTGCACGAAAGCGACGAGCTGCTTGCGCAACCGCTCTTCGACTTCGGGCACGCGCGAGCGGATGATGCGCTGCTCGAGCGCCGTGTCGGGGAACGGAATATGGAGATGCAGGCAACGCCGCTTCAGCGCGTCGCCAATCTCGCGCGTATTGTTGGAAGTGAGGAAGACGATGGGCGCCGTGCGCGCCTTGATCGTGCCGAGTTCGGGAATTGAAATCTGATAGTCCGAAAGAATTTCGAGCAAGAAAGCCTCGAATTCATCGTCGGATTTATCCAACTCGTCGATCAGCAGCACCGCACCGCCGGGCTGCCAGAGCGCCTTCAGCAAGGGGCGCGGCTCCAGAAATTCCTCGCTGAAAAACGTGTCGTCGAAATCATGCAGGCGCGCGATGGACTCTTTCAAGCCCTGAGCGCCCGCCATCAGATCGCCGAGCTTTTCCTTCAGCACCTGCGTATAGAGAAGCTGCTTGCCATATTTCCACTCATAAAGCGCCTTGGCTTCGTCAAGCCCCTCATAGCACTGGAGGCGGATCAGCGGCTTGCCGACAAGCTCCGCCGTCGCCTTGGCAAGCTCGGTCTTGCCCACGCCGGGAGGGCCTTCGACGAGAAGCGGCTTTTGCAGCCGTTCGGCCAGAAAAATGGAAGTTGCGATGCTCGCATTGCAGATATAGCCGCCGCGCTCAAAGCCCTGCTGGATCGAGGCAATAGCGGCTTCCGCGCTTCCCTCGTTCACGCTTGAATTATCCTTGTTCAATTTCGTTCGAGGAGCGTTTAACGCCGCCCCTTCCCTGCTTTATTCGGTTCCAATTGGGCTATAGGGTAGCACTTA
>CAZLLB010000082.1:0-12542 GCA_964560165.1 uncultured Parvibaculum sp.
AACCGCTATGCGACGCTGGACACGCTGCGCGACAATCGCGAGGCGCTGGGCCAATGGGTGGCCGCACATAAGGCGCTGGCCGTGCTCATATATATTGCCGCTTATGCGGCCATGGTCGCCTTTTCGCTCCCCGGCGCGCTGGTGGCGACGCTGACGGGGGGCTTTCTCTTCGGCACGCTGCTTGGCGGCACGGCGACGGTTTTTGCCGCGACCATCGGCGCGACAGTGCTCTTTATTGCGGCCAAGACCGCTTTCGGCGATCTGCTGCGCGCCAGGGCGGGCCCGGCGATCAAGCGCATGGAAGAGGGTTTTCGCGAAAACGCCTTCTCCTATTTGCTGGTGCTGCGGCTTGTGCCCCTGTTTCCGTTTTTTCTGGTCAATCTCGCCCCGGCTTTTCTTGGCGTGAAGCTGCGAACCTTTATCGCCGCGACTTTCATCGGCATTACTCCGGGGACTTTTGTGTTTGCGAGCCTCGGCAATGGGCTCGGTGCGGTTTTCGATGCAGGCCGCACGCCCGATCTCGGGTTGATCAAGGAGCCGCAGGTGATCCTGCCGCTGCTGGCGCTGGCCGCGCTGGCGCTTGTGCCGGTTCTCTATCGACGCCTGCGGCGCACGCGCTAGGCTGCCCCCAACACGAACCGGACGGAACCCGATCCATGGCGAAGAAGATCAAGGCGGATATTTGCGTCATCGGCGCAGGCTCGGGCGGGCTCTCAGTGGCGGCGGGCGCGGCGCAGATGGGTGCGCGCACGGTGCTGATCGAGCGCGGCGCGATGGGCGGCGATTGCCTGAACACGGGCTGTGTTCCCTCCAAGGCGCTGATCGCGGCGGCCAAACACGCCTATGACATGGCGGATGGCACACGCTTTGGCATCGCGGTGGCAAAACCTGAGATCGATTTTGCCAAGGTGAACGCACATGTGAAGGGCGTCATCGCCGCCATTGCGCCCAATGACAGCGTCGCCCGCTTTGAAGGGCTCGGCGTCACGGTGCTGCAAGGCGATGCGCGCTTCAAGGATCGCCATACGGTGATTGTCGGAAACACCGAAATCCGCGCCCGGCGTTTCGTCATCGCCACCGGTTCGCGCGCCGCCGTGCCGCCGATACCCGGCCTCGATGTGACGCCCTATCTCACCAACGAGACGATCTTCGACAACACAACGTGTCCGGAACATCTGATCATCATCGGCGGCGGGCCAATCGGCATGGAGATGGCGCAAGCCCATTGCCGCCTCGGCGCGAAAGTGACGGTAATCGAAGCCGCCCGCGCCCTGTCGAAAGACGATCCAGAACTCGTGCTTTTCGTGCTCGACCGATTGGCGCGCGAAGGCGTGGATGTTCTTGAAGGCGCGCGCATTGCGCGTGTCGCCGCTTCGGGAGAAAAGGTCTCCGTTACCCTCGAAGATGGCCGCGTGATCGAAGGCTCGCATCTGCTGGTTGCGACGGGCCGCACGCCCAATATCGAAACCCTCGATCTCGACAAGGCGGATGTGACCTTCACGGCAAGGGGCGTCAATGTGGACGATCGCCTGCGCACTGCAAACAAGAAGATATTCGCCATTGGTGACGCGATAGGCGGTTTGCAATTCACCCATGTCGCCAATTATCACGCCGGTCTTGTCATTCGCAACGCGCTCTTCCGCCTGCCCGCGAAACTCGACTACGGCAATATTCCATGGGTGACTTATACCGATCCCGAGATTGCCCATGTGGGCGAGACGGAGGCGGAAGCCCGCGCGCGCTACATGAAAATCAACGTGCTGCGCTGGCATCTGGCCGAGAACGACCGCGCCCAGGCGATGCGCGAAACCGAAGGCCAGATCAAGGTCATCACCGACATGCATAGTCGCATTCTGGGCTGCACCATTGTCGGCCCCAATGCGGGCGAATTGATCCTGCCCTGGGTGCTGGCGAAATCGCGCGGCCTGAAGCTCAGCGCCATGGCGGGCCTTACCGTTCCCTATCCGACGCTCTCGGAAATATCCAAGCGCGTGGCGGGCTCCTATTACACACCGACGCTTTTCAGCCCGCGCACAAGGGCGCTGGTGCGCTTCCTCGGCTTCTTCGGCTGACCTTTGGCCCCTTCCCCGCTATGATCTGTATCATTGCTTCTTCAGGGGAGGAGCGGGTGCAGGGAAGCGCGCGAGATGGCGAATGAAGAGGCCGAAATGCAGGACGCGCCGCGCTTGTGGGCGCGGCTCGGCGGGCCGAGCCTGTCGCGCCGCCTGCTGGTGCTGACCATCCTCTTCGTGATGCTGAGCGAGGTGCTGATCTTCGTGCCGTCGGTCGCCAATTTCCGCAAAACCTGGCTGGAGCAGCATATCGCCACGGCGCAGATCGCGGCGCTGGCGCTGGAGGCGACGCCCGACAACATGATCTCGCCCGCCTTGCAGCAGGAGCTTCTGGAAAACGCGCAAGTCTATGCCGTCTCGCTCCACCGCAGCGATGCGCACAGGCTGATGCTGAGCGAAAAAATGCCGCACACCGTCGATGCCGTTTACGACCTGCGCCGCTCCATGGTGCCGACCTTGATGATGGACGCCTTCGAGACGCTGGCGGCGGGCGATGGCCGCGTGATCGAAGTGACGGGCGTGCCGCGCTTTGGCGCAGGCGATGACATAGACATCGTTATCGATGAGACGCCGCTGCGCCACGCCATGATCGAATATGGCATTCGCATCTTCTGGCTCTCTGCGCTGATCTCGATCATAACGGCGGGACTGATCTTCTTCGTGCTGCATGTGGTGATCGTGCGGCCGGTGCGCCGCCTCACCGAGAATATGGTGGCCTTTCGCCGCAATCCCGAAGATGCGCGCCGCCTGATCGCGCCATCGCGGCGCGCCGATGAAATCGGCATCGCCGAACGCGAGCTGGGCGCGATGCAGCACCGCATTCGCGCGACTCTGAACGAACGCGCGCGGCTTGCCTCGCTCGGTGCGGCGGTGAGCCGGATCAATCACGATCTGCGCAATATTTTGGCCAATGCGCAATTGCTCTCCGACCGCATCGGTGCGGTGGATGATCCGACGGTGCGCCACCTCTCGCCGCGCCTCTTTGCCTCAATCGACCGCGCCATCGACCTTTGCACCCGCACGCTGCGCTTCGGACGCGCCGACGAGGAACCGCCGCAGCGCTCGCGATTTGAATTGAAGCCGCTTGTGGACGAGGTGCACGAAATAGCAGGTCTGGCGGAAGATACGAAAATCCTCTGGATAAATGACGTGCCATCCGGCTTCGGGATCGAGGCCGACCGTGATCATATGTTCCGTATCCTGCTCAATCTCGGTCGCAACGCTGTGCAGGCGATCGAAGGCGAGGAGGGGAGCGAGGGCGAAATCCGCATTGCGGCGCGCCGTGCCGGCGATCACATTCATATCGATGTGACGGATACGGGGCCGGGTCTCCCCGAGAAGGCGAGGGCGCATTTGTTTGAGGCTTTTTCCGGCGGTGCGCGGGCAGGCGGCTCGGGACTGGGGCTCGCCATAGCCGAAGAACTGGCGCGCGGGCATGGCGGCCATATCGCTCTCTTGTCGAGCGGCGCGACGGGCACACATTTTCGTATCTGCATACCCGATGAGAATTCGATGCTCGAATGCGGCGAGGCGGAAGAAGCCGATGCCGCCGCGCGGGTGCGCGCATGAGCAAGGCGGAGACGAAGGCAAGCGAGCGGCTGTTTCTGGTCGCCGATATTGGCGGCACCCATGCGCGCTTTGCACTGGCGCATCAAAGGGGCGGCGCGGTCGATGTGGAGACGCCATCGGTCTGGCTGACGGCGCTGCATTCCGGCCTCGATGCGGCGCTTGAAGCGTTTCTCAAGGAGAAGGGCAAGCCGCATCTCGACGCCGTGGCCGTTTGCGCCGCCGGACCTGTGCAGGGCACGGGCGCACATGCGATGATCGACATGACGAATTGCCCTTGGGACGTCTCGACCGTCGCGCTATCACGCGCCACGGGCGTCGCATCGCCGCTGCTGATGAACGATTTCGCAGCGCTGGCGCTCGCCGTACCGCATCTCACCGGCAACGAGACGCGCCGCATCGGCGGCGGCGAGGCGGACCCCTTGGCCCCCATCGCCATACTCGGCGCGGGCACGGGGCTCGGCGTCGCGACGCTGGTGCCCAAGGGGGACGGGCATTACATCGCGCTTCCCGGCGAAGGCGGCCATGTCGATCTCGCGCCGACCGATCAGCGCGAAATTGCCGTCATCTATCAACTGATGCAGGAATTCGGACGCGTCTCGGTAGAGCGCGTGCTCTCAGGGCCGGGCCTCGTCGCGCTCTATATGGCGATCGGCGCGCTTGACGGCGCACGCGACAAGGCGCGGCCCACCGCCGTCGATGTCGCCAACCGCGCGCGCATGGGATCGTCGCAATCGGCGAAAGAAGCCGTGTCGCTCTTTTGCGGCTGGCTCGGCGCGACGGCAGGCAACCTCGCGCTGACGCTCGGCGCAAAAGGCGGCGTTTATATTGGCGGCGGCATCGTGCCCGGATGGATGGCCGAAGACGACAAGGGCGGCTCGCCCCTCTTCGACATCAGGCTCTTCCGCCACCGCTTCGAAGCCAAAGGCCGCTTCAAAACCTACCTCGCCCCGATCCCGGTCAACGTCATCACGCGCGAAGACCCTGCATTGTTGGGATTGGCATGGGCGGCAGCGGAGGCGTAGGAGCAATCCGCGTTCTGGGATAGGCTTCCTGATCGTCATTGCGAGGGCTGAAGCCCGAAATAATCCAGTCTTTGCGGCACTGGATTGCTTCGCTGACGCTCGCAATGACGAAAAATTATGGGTGTCGATCGGCCCTACCTCGCCCCAGCCACAACCTTCCCCTCGCGTCTCGGGTCGGCACCGCCGTCGAGCCCCTTCGCTGTGACGCGGATGCCGTGAAGGCCGCTGTTCATTTTTTCAGGTTTGATGTCGTGGCCGAGTTGTTTCAACTGGGGTGCGAGTTTTTCGAGTGCGGTGTCTTGCTCGATTTCGAGCGGGCCGTTGCGGTCGAGGAAGCGCGGCAGGTCGAAGGCCTGCTGCATGGTCATGCGCCAGTCGAGCACCGCGATCAGCGATTGGGTGACATAGCCGATGATGCGGCTGCCGCCGGGCGAGCCGAGGGCGGCGAAGAAATCACCGTCTTTGCTGAAGACGATGACAGGGTCCATGGCCGACATGGGGCGTTTGCCCGGCGCGACGGCATTGGCGACGGGTTTGCCGTCATCGACGGGCAGGAATGAAAAGTCCGTAAGCTGATTGTTTAGGATCATGCCCGCCGCCATAAGATGGCTGCCGAAGGGCGCTTCGACCGAGGTGGTCATCGAGACCACATCGCCGGTGGAATCGACGATGGCGAAATGGCTCGTCGAGGGATAGGCGACCGAGACGTTGGTGCCTTGCGCATCGGCGCGCTTGTCGCCGAGATCGCCGGGCTTGGCGACTTTCATCGAATAGCTCGGATCGATCAGCGCGGCGCGTTTGCGCAGATAGGTCGCATCGAGCAGCGCATCGACAGGCACGTTGACGAAATCGGGATCGCCGAGGAACTTGCCGCGATCGGCATAGGCGAGCTTCTCGGCTTCGGCGATGAAATGCACGGCGACGAGCGACATGGGCTCGATCTGCCCCATATCAAAATTTTCGAGGATGCCGAGAATTTGCAACGTGGCTATGCCGCCCGATGTTGGCGGCGGCATGGCGCAGACCTTATATTCGCGATAGGGGCGGCAAAGCGGATCGCGATGCTTGGCCTGATATGTGGCGAGGTCGGCAAGCGACAGGCTGCCGGGCATGGAGGGTGCGTGATTGACCGCATCGACGATGGCCTTGGCGACGGCACCTTTGTAAAAACCGTCAGGCCCTTCGGCGGCAATGGCTCTCATCGTTTCCGCGAGCGGGAAATTTTTCAGAACCGCTCCGGCGGCCAGCGGGATGCGCTTGCCCTCTGCATCGCGCGTGAAGAAATAATCCTGCACCGTCGGCATCGTGGCCAGCGCCGGATCGCGGGCGATGGCGGCGGCGAGTTTGGGTGAGACGATGAAGCCGTCCTCGGCGAGCTTGATGGCGGGCTCGAAAAGTTTCGCCCATGGAAGCTTGCCATGTTCCTTGTGAGCGAGCGCCAGCATGGCGACTACGCCCGGCGCGCCGACCGAGCGGCCGCTGAGAATGGCCGGGATGATGCCGAGAGGCTTCTGGTCTGCGCCGAGGAACATATCGGGCGTTGCGCCAGCAGGCGCTGTCTCGCGTCCGTCATAGGCGTCGAGTTTCTTGTCGCTGGGCGACCAGTGCATCATGAAAGCGCCACCGGCAAGGCCGGAGGATTCGGGCTCGACCAGCGTCAACACAGCCTGAACGGCGATGGCGGCATCGACCGCGCTGCCGCCTTGTGCGAGAATTGCGGCTCCTGCATCGCTCGCATAGGGGTTTGCCGCCGCAACCATATAGGGCTTGGGGCTGCCTTCGCCGAAGGCGAGCCACAGGGCCGCGACGACAATAAGCAGCGTCGCGGCGATGATCGGCAAAAATCGCTTGAGCGGCATGGCGCACTCCTCTTCACTCGAACTTGCTGAAGGGGGTGCAGCGTGGTCGTCCCCCGCACCGCGTCCCGCGCAACATCTGGGTACAGCTTATGAACATCGGCACCATCCGCAAGGGGCCTCGCAATCTCATTACTGATGTCGGGGGCATTCGCGTCGGCAATGCCGGGGATATGGGCATGCGCTCGGGCGCGACGGTGATCCTGCCCGATGTCCGCGCGGTGGCCGCTGTCGATGCGCGCGGCGGCGCGCCGGGCACGCGAGAGACTGATGCACTGAACGCTGATTGCCTGGTCGATGCGGTGGATGCTGTGGTGCTGTCGGGCGGCTCGGTCTATGGCCTCGATGCGGCATCCGGCGCGACGGCATGGCTCGGCGCGCGCGGGCGCGGCTATGGGCTTGCCAATTCGGCCAAGGTCGCGCCGGTGGTGCCTGCGGCCATTCTTTTCGATCTGACCAATGGCGGCGACAAGGACTGGGGCGAGCATCCGCCTTACGGTGAATGGGGCAGGGCCGCCTGCGCCGCCGCCGCGACGGATTTCGCGCTCGGCAATGCGGGCGCGGGGATAGGCGCGCGGGCGGGGCAAGTGAAGGGCGGCCTCGGCTCGGCCTCGATCGTCACCAGCGAGGGGTTTGAAGTGGGAGCGCTGATCGCGGTCAATCCCTATGGCTCGGTGCTGGCACCGGGCACGGCATCCTTCTGGGCGGCGCCCTATGAAATCGATGGTGAATTCGGCGGGCGCGGCTTTGCCGCCGGAAGCCCGAGCGCCGCGACGCGCGATCCACGGGAGGGCACAAAGGGCGACAGCGGCGCGCTGGCGGGCGGCAACACGACCATCGGATGCGTGGCGCTGAATGCCGACCTGACGCCCGCGGAGGCGCGGCGCATCGCCATTATGGCGCAGGACGGGCTTGCCCGCGCCATCCGCCCGATCCACACGCCTTTTGACGGCGACGTGCTCTTCGTTCTGGCGACGGGGGGCAGGGCACTGGGGGGCGAGGGGCGGGCGGCTCTGGTGCTCGAACTCGGCAGCCTCGCCGCCGACTGCGTCGCCCGAGCGGTGGCGCGCGGCGTCTATGAGGCCGAAACCCTAGGCGAAGCCGTGAGTTACCGGGAATTGCACGGCCAAATGGGAGGGTGATTTAGGGGCCTTGCCATGGAAGCCGCTACCCTTTAAGAGTTGCCCGCCTCAAGACGGCGGCGCTCCGCGCGCCCAAGCCTTCGAGGCCTTGCACCGGTAGCTCAGCTGGATAGAGCATCAGACTACGAATCTGAGGGTCGGGAGTTCGAATCTCTCCCGGTGCACCATTCAAAATCAATCACTTGGCGTGTGAGCGCATTCTGTCCCGACGGGTCGGGGGCCATACGGGTATCAAGGCAGCGCACACATATCTCATTGGCCCCCCCCCGGCGGGTGGGGCGACAAGTGGTGATTCTTTCGGCGTCGTGTATGAGCAATGCCCTGCGCTTTGGGCATGCTCCGTAGAGTGATGAATATGGTCGCGTTTCGCCAGAGGGCGGCAACCGCTTGAGCGACCTTCGGAACGTCAGCCGCGCCGGGCCGCCTCGATCTTGGCGACGTCGATTTTCTTCATATCCATCATCGCGGCGAATGCGCGTTTTGCTTCGCCGCCGCCGGCGGCCAGTGCGTCGGTCAGCACGCGCGGCGTGATTTGCCAGGAGATGCCCCATTTGTCCTTGCACCAGCCGCAAGCACTTTCCTGACCGCCATTGTTGACGATGGCGTTCCAGTAGCGGTCGGTCTCTGCCTGATCGTCAGTGGCGATCTGGAACGAGAAGGCTTCATTGTGCTGGAACATCGGCCCGTCATTGAGGCCGAGGCAGGGGATGCCGGCGACTGTGAATTCCACCGTCAGCACATCGCCCGTCTTGCCGGAGGGATAGTCGCCGGGAGCGTGGCGGACGGCACTTACCGAACTGTCGGGAAAAACTTCCGCGTAGAAACGGGCGGCGGCCTCGGCATCTTTGTCGTACCAAACGCAGATCGTGTTCTTGGCCATTGTCATTGCTTACCCTTTCGTTTGATGACCCGGAGCGGGTCTTGATCAATCGGTCGGCAGGTTGCGCGTGAAAACTGCCAATTGAGCGGCGAAAGCACGCTTGTAGGCGGGCCGCGCTTCGCCACGGGCGACATAGGCGGCGAGGTTCGGGTATTCCTCAAGCAGCCCCGAACCGCTCAATCTGAGCAGCACTGACACCATCATAAGATCGCCTGCGCTGAACGCGCCATTGAGCCAGTCGGCATTGCCTAGATGAGCGGAGAGTTCACCGAGCCGGACACGAATGCGGCCATCAACCATGGGCAGACGCTTCGCGTACCAGCTCTCGTTGCGCTCCATGATTATTGCGATTGTGCGATCGACGATCACCGGCTCCATCGTGTTGAGTGCGGCAAACATCCATGTGATGGCGCGCGCGCGGGCCTTCGCATCATCCGGCAAGAGGCCCGCATGGCGCTCCGCGATGTGGAAGACGATCGCACCGGATTCGAACAAGGCGAGGCCGCCGTCTTCATAGGTCGGGATCTGCCCGAAAGGATGGAGGGCGAGATGCGCGGGCTCCTTCATCGCGCTGAACGAAAGAAGGCAAACCTCGTAAGGCTCGCCCGCTTCTTCCAGAGCCCATCGAACGCGCATGTCGCGCGCCAGTCCCCTGCCGCGATCGGGCGAATTTTCAAAGGCGGTGATGATGGCGGTCATGGGCAGGCTCGCGCTATTGGCTGATTTCGGGCTCCACGAGCTTTGCGAGTTTGTGAAGCGAATCCTGCCAGCCGAGGTAACAGGCCTCGGGCGGGATCATGTCCGGCACGCCTGCCTGTTCGATATGGATTTCGGTACCCGTCGAAACTGCCTTCAGATTTACGGTGACGCGCATCTCGCCGGGCATATTCGGGTCGTCGAACTTGTCCGTGTAAACAAGGCGCTCGCCCGCCACGAGTTCGACATAGGCACCGCCAAAGGAGTGGCCGTCGCCGGTCGTGAAATTGCGGAAGGACATTCGGTGGCTGCCGCCCACTTTGGCATTCAACTCATGGACCGTGCAGACGAACCCGTAGGGCGGGAGCCAGCTCGCTATGGCGTCGCTCTCCAGAAAGGCGCGATAGACCTTCTCCGGTTTGGTGGCGATGATGCGGTGCAGGCGGATTGTATTGGGCATTCTATTTCCTCCCGGTCTGATTTCGTGGCTGACGTTCGATATTTTCCTGGGCGAAGAGCAATTCCAGATAACGAATGAGATGATCGACGGTTTCAGCAGCGATCTCTGCTCCGCCCTTCGCTTTGGCGAGAATGAAAGCGCCCTGAAGAACGGCTTGGGTGTGAAGCGCAAGCGACCTGGGCGTCCAACCGGGCGACATGCCGCGCGCGCGTATTGCCGCTTCGATATCGGCTTCCAGCGTTTTGGCATGGCCGCTGATGCTGCGGTCACAGGCATCGCGAATAGCGGGATTGGTCTCGTAGGTTTCCTGAACCATGGTGCCGACGAGACAGGTGAATTCAGGCACGCCGCCTTGCAGCAGCGCCTTGCGGAAGGCGACATATCCCAAGATGCGATCAAGCGGATCGGCATGGTCGTGATAGGGCGCTTGAGAAAACGTCACGCCGGTCGTCTCCGACCAATGATCGGCGGCGGCGACGCCAAGCGCGTCCTTGCTCTTGAAGTGATGGAAGAACGCGCCTTTGGTGACGCCCGCGGCCGCGCAAAGCTCATCAACCGTGGTGGCCGAATAGCCCTTGATGCGGATCACCGACAGCGCGGCATCGAGCAGCTTTGATCTGGCATCCGGTTTTGCAGTCGTGCTGGACACATCGGCCTCCTTGAGAAACAGGAAAGTACCGACTAGTTGGTATGTATGTCAAGCGTTGGCAAATCTATGCCCAACCTCCGGTCGAGATTTCGACTTTTGCGAACATCTCCAACAGCGAAAAACGCGGCGTTAGAACCGCATCGCCCATGTGCCCATCAAGGCATGGCCTTCGGTGCCGCCGCCGACGCGTCCCTCATAGCCGAGATCGAGCGAGGAAGTTTCGTTGATATCAAGCCCCGCGCCTGCGACGATCGTATTGCCTTCGATCGGTGTACCGGAGACGGAGAAGTCGGTCCCGTCTGCAAAGCGATGGGAGGCGACGGGTGTGTCCGCGAAGATATGACGCCAGCCGAGCTTTCCTCTGGCCGCCAACTGGATATCTTTGCCGAAGCGGAATTTCTGCTTCGCTTCGAGACCCAGGGTGGTGAAGACAGCGTTGAGATGACTGCTGGCGCTAGTTAGCGCGGCCGCGCCGCCGGTTTCGGTGAAGCCGTCGGTATCGTTGCGCACATAGGCGAGACTTGCATAGGGCGAGAGCGACACTGTCTTGATGTCGAAGCGTTGCGACAGCTTGCCGAAAGCCTGTGCCGTGCCCGACGCATAGTCTGCTGAAACCGTGCCGATGAAACCCGGGAAGGCGACGTGGCGATCGGAGCTGATGTCGTGGCGCGTGTAGTTCGCTCCCAGCGAGAGCCGTGTGCGACCCCACTGACGACCGCCATAGATACCGAGACCGTAATCCGTGCTGTCGGCGAAGGAGCTTAGGCCCGACACTTCGCTGCGGCTGCGACCGAGATGCAGCATGAGGCCAAGGCGCCAGTCGCCAACCGCTTCGTCGAAGCCGCCCGCGAAGCCGCCTGACTTTGAGTCCGAACCGGCGGTGCCGCCGGTTGCCCCGACGCTGCTCTGCTTGCCATAGACCTGAGCCCATAATTTTTTGCTCTGCCCCGGCGCTGAAGGAACAAACCCCGCGTCGATTGACGCAACGCGAGCGTTGCCACCCGATGGCGTATCAAGAGCGGCGTCCATTCGATCGGTCAGAACGTCCGCGAGAGGCCCGGCGCTTTCCACATAGGTACCTTCGACGGAGCTGTGAGCCTCGCCCGATAGAGCGTCGAAGGCTTGCGCTGCCTGATCGGAGTTCAGCCACAGCACGGCGTCATAAAGTTCGTTGCCAGTACCAAGCGTCTGCACGGCGGTTCCCGTCGCGCTCTGATTGGCGGCCGTGCCGATGGAGCCGAAGCCGACATCGTTGCGCAGCAGCGTTAGTTCGACGGCGTTGGCTGCATAGCTCAATCGCGGCGCCAGAAAGGCGAGATCGGTCGTGGTGGACTGGAATTTGTCGATGATGTTGTCGGCGGTGAGGATGGTGTAGATCGCGCTCACGTCGTAACCCGTCGCTGCAGCGACGCGGACGCTGCCGCCCAGCGTCGCCGTGCCGGACACGGCGATCAGATCACTATTACCGGCTGCGTCTATGTCGAGCGCGTAAACCGATTGCTGTCCGAAGACGGCGTTCGTGACGGAGAGCGTTTGCGCCGCGCCATTGCCGCGCATGTCGATCATGCCACTGTTGGCCAATGTCGTGATGCCCGCCAGCGAGCCGGTCACATTGAGGATGCCGCTATTGTCGAACGCACCGTTGATCCGGTTCGCGGCGTTGACCGTGCCGGCATTGGTGAAGGCGCCGTTCCAGATGCCCATATTGTTGATGATGCCGTCATTGGCCAATACGGCACCGGTCCAGGTTCCGCCGGCCCGGTTTTCGATGGTGCCAGCATTGCTTGCGACGTCGCCGGTCCATGCCGCGCCGTTCCGATTGCTGACGGTGCCCGCATTGGTGGTGACATCGCCGGTCCAGACGCCGCTGAGATTGAAGACCCTGCCGGTATTGGCGGCCACATCACCCTTCCATACGAAGGAATTATAGATCGCGACGGCATTGCCCTTGATGTCGCCTATCCAGGTCGCCTCGTTGTCGATATTCGCCAATCTATTGCTGCCGCCGCCATTGGCAACCACGTCACCCGTCCAGGTGCTGCCGCTCTCGTTGAAGATGACATTGTTGTTGCCGAGAACGTCGCCCTCCCAGGCGGCCCCGTTCTGATTGGAGATCTGACTGCTGGATGCCAACACGTCACCGGTCCAGATGGCTTCGCTGCCGTTGTTGAAGAGGACACCGGTATTTCCGGCGAC
>CAZLLB010000083.1:0-12489 GCA_964560165.1 uncultured Parvibaculum sp.
CCCATCAGCCAGACCAGCGGCGCAAACGCCCAGCCGAAAAAGCGTTGCAGCGTCATCGGCGCGCCCCAGAGATCGGGGAAAGCGCCGAGGATGATATTGCCCAGCGCCACCAGCGCCACCATGACGATCAGCATGGCGAGAATATTGAGCAGCAGATAAAGCCCGTCGATGGTGCCGCGCGTCACCGCATCCATGCTGCTTTCATATTGCACCAGCGGCTCATCATGCACGACGCCAGTGCCCGCAAAGTCCTTTTCCTCCGGCACCATCAGCCGCGCCACGGTGATGCCCGCTGGCAGCGAGATCAGCGAGGCAACGAGAATTTGCCCAAGCGCCCCATGCACCACCGGCTCCAGCACGCTTGCATAAAGCACCAACACCGTGCCCGACACCGAGGCAAGCCCCACCGTCATCATCATGAAGAGTTCGGCCCGCGTCATGCGTTCGAGATAGGGCCGGATCAGCAGCGGCGCTTCGACCATGCCGACAAACATCGTCGAGGCCGAAGCCAGCCCCACCGCGCCGCCTATCCCCATGCTGCGCTGAAGCAGCAAGGCAAAGCCCCGCGTCACGGCGGGCAGCACCCGCCAATGCCAGAGCAGCGCCGAAAGCGCCGACATCACCAGCACCAACGGCAGGGCCTGAAAGCCGAGCACGAAGGCGTTGGCGGGTTGCGTCACCTCATAAGGCGCGGGGCCACCGCCCAGATAGCCGAAGACGAAGCCCGTGCCAGCCCGCGTCGCCTCCGTCAGCGCATCGACCGCCGCGTTGAGCGCCAGCAGCCCGGCCTGTGCGGCGGGCAGTTTCAGCATCAGCAGCGCCACGCCGATCTGGATCGCCACGCCCGTCAGCACCTGCCGCGCCGAAAAGGCGCTCCGCCGCTCGCTCAAGCCCCATGCGATGAAAACGAGTACAGCAAGCCCAAAGGCGCTTTGCAGGGACAGCCAGGGCATGGGAAAGGCTCCGAAGGCGGCGGGCGGCACGCGGCGTTAAATCGGCTCACATCATAGGGAGGCCGAGGCCCCGCGCAACGCCCTCCCCGCCCTTGCGGTCCTTGACCCCTGCACGGGCTTTATGCACAACTCCCTTCGAAACTTTCCACGGGCCGCTCTCTCGAGCTTGCGCCCGCTTCCACCACAGACCAGACGGGAGATACCCCATGAGCATTCGTTTTGACGGCAAGGTCGCCATTGTGACCGGCGCAGGCGGCGGTCTTGGCCGCAGCCACGCCCTTGAGCTGGCGCGGCGCGGCGCGAAGGTCGTCGTCAACGATCTCGGCGGCGCGCGCGACGGCACGGGCGCTCACTCGGAAGCGGCCAAGGCCGTTGTCGATGAGATCAAGGCGCTGGGCGGCGAAGCCATGGCCAATGGTTCGAGCGTCACCGACGACGCGGGCGTCGCCAATATGGTCAAGCAGACCATGGATGCCTATGGCCGCATCGACATCCTGATCAACAATGCGGGCATCCTGCGTGACAAGTCGTTCTCGAAAATGACGATGGAAGATTTCCAGCTCGTCGTTGACGTGCATCTGATGGGCACCGTGAAGCCGACCAAAGCCGTCTGGGAAATCATGAAGACTCAGAACTACGGCCGCATCGTCGTCACCGCCTCCTCCACCGGCCTCTATGGCAATTTCGGCCAGACCAACTATGGCGCGGCCAAGCTCGCCGTCGTCGGCTTCATCAACACGCTGAAGCTCGAAGGCCAGAAGAACAACATCCATTGCAACGCGCTGGCCCCCGTCGCCTATACGCGCATGACTTCGGACCTGATGCCGCCGGAAACCGAGCAAATGCTGACGCCTGAAAGCGTCTCGCCAGGCGTCATGTTCCTCGTCTCCGAAAACGCCCCCACCGGCATGATCCTCTGCGCCGGCGCCGGCGTCTTTGCCGCCACCCGCATGGAAGAAGCCGAAGGCATCTTCCTCGGCCGCGAAGGTCTGACGGCTGAAAAGGTCGAAGAGAACTGGGCGAAGATCACCGACTTCTCAAACGCTCAGCCCTATTTCATGGGCGGCGAGCAAACCGGCAAATTCTTCAAACTCGCCACCGGCGGCAAGTAAGCAGCCACGGTTGCGACGGAATTTGGGGAGCCTGCGGGCTCCCCTTTTTGTTGCCATAAGACGGACTGTCACCCCGGACTTGTCCCGGGGTCCAGCAGCCGCTTGTTCAGCGTCTGCCGCCCCTGGACCCCGGCATAAAGCCGGGGTGACAACATTGGGATGACGCATCTTCCCCACCATCCCCTCACCCTAAAACCCTCACCCTGAGGAGAGGCGAAGCCGCGTCTCGACGGGCGAGCCCCCACCCTCAAGTCAAACTCTTCGCCATCCGCCACACCATCACCGGCGAGCGCCCTTCCACATGGCCGAGCGTCGTACCCACCTCGCCCGTCACCACCCAGCCGTGCTTCTCATAGAACGCCCGCGCCCGCATATTCCCAACACGGCATTGCAGCCAGACACGCCGATGCCCCGCCGCCCGAAGCGCTGCCTCGCCAGCCGCCAGCAGCAGCGGCGCGACGCCGTGTCCATGCCAGGCGGGCAACACAAAAACCTGCGCGATCCCGTCGCCCTCCCAATGCGTGAAGCCGACCACCTCGCCCGCCACGCAGGCAACGGTCGTATCGACCGGCGGCGAGGCGAGCCGCTCGGTGAAAAATCGCATCGGTCGTCCCGCCGCAATGTCGGGATCGAGCACCGCATGGCTCTCATGCCAGCCGTCATGCCAAACGCGAGCGAGCGCCGGAATATCTCCGGCGCTCGCTGGTCTTGTCTCGATGTCAGGCGTTGCGCTCAAAGTCCGAGCACGGCCTTTGCCATGATGTTGCGCTGTACTTCATTCGAGCCCGCATAGATCGAGGCCTTGCGCAGCGAGAAGTAGTAAGGCGCGGTCGTCATCGCATAAGCGGGGCCGACCGGCGGTTCGTTTGTTTCCACCATGCCGTCCTCGACGAAAGGCAGGCAGTAGCTGCCCACTGCTTCCACCGCGAGTTGCGAGATAGCCTGCTGGATTTCAGTACCGCGGCATTTCAGCAGCGAGGATTCCGGCCCGACGTTTCCGCCGGTTGAAAGCGCCGAGAAAATCCGCAGCTCGGTGAACTCCATCGCCACGATCTGCGAATTGAGATCGGCCACGGTCGCCTGAAACTCCGGCTGGTCGGCCAGCGTCTCATCGCCCACCTTCGTATCGGCGGCGATCTGGCGCACCTTCCTCAGCGCGCGATAAAGGCCCGCCGAATAAGGGTTTCCGCGTTCGAACTCGAGCAGATACTTGGCGTAAGTCCAGCCCTTGTTCTCTTCGCCGATCCGGTTTTCCATCGGCACCTTCACGTCGGTGAAGAAGACCTGATTGACCTCCTGATGCGGCGAAGGCGTGCCGTCCAGCAGCACCAGCGGCTCGACTTTCACGCCCGGCGTCTTCATGTCGATCAGCAGAAAGGAGATGCCTTCCTGACGCTTGCCCTCTTTGGAGGTCCGCACCAGACAGAAAATCCAGTCCGCCCACTGCGCCACCGAGGTCCAGATTTTCGACCCGTTGACGAGATAGTGGTCGCCCTTGTTCTCCGCCTTGGTTTGCAGCGAGGCGAGATCGGAGCCAGCGCCCGGTTCCGAGTAGCCCTGACACCACAACACATTGGTTTCAAGAATGTCGGGCAGAAAGCGCTTCTTCTGCTCCGGCGTTCCAAACTTCATGATCACCGGCGCCACCATGGTCGGGCCGAAAGGTACCGTATGAGGAACGCCCGCGCGGCCCATCTCGACGTCGAAGATATATTTCTGCGATGTCGTGAAGCCCGGCCCGCCATATTCCACCGGCCAGTTCGGCGCGAGCCAGCCCTTCTTGGCCAGCGACTTCTGCCACTGGATATGGCTTTCCTTGTCGATATAGCCGTGCTTTGAACGCGCATGTTTGGCGCGCATCGCGGGCGTATAGGCTTCCTCGATGAAGCTGCTCACTTCTTTGCGGAAGGCTTCGTCTTCCTTGCTGAAACTCAGGTCCATGGCGTCGCCTTATCCAATCTTCTCGGCAAAAACGAGGCTCGGCGCACCGGCGAGCCATCCGCCGAACTTCGCACCGGCGGCCTTGAAATAATCAGACTTGCCATGCGCGTCGAGGTCGGCCTGCGTCGCATATTGTTCCATGACGATATAGGTCGAGCCATCGGCCTTCGACTTGAAGAAGTCGTACTGCAAGCAGCCCTTTTCATTGGCGAGCACCTGCGAGCGCAGGCCCGTGAAAATGGTTTCGAATTCCGCTTCCTTGCCAGCCTGAATTTTCAGCGTGGCGACGAGTCCGATGGTCATGTGTCTCTCCCGGTCTGATGTTTTCTGATGTCGAATTGCCGTGACTTTAGGGCGATTGCGCAGCGGTATCAACGGGCGCGCCGTTCAGGAATGAACAGCGCGCCCCAATATTTCCGCCTTATCCCGGCTTGTTCCGGGATCCGGGGGCTTCACTCCCCCTTGTAGTTTGCAGGCCGCTTCTCAAAGAAGGCGTCCAGCGCCTCCTTGTGGTCGCTTGTGTGGTGCGCCAGCGCCTGCATCGAGGCTGAAAGCTCCATGATATTGTCAAAGCTCGTCATCATGCCCTGACGCAGCAATTGCTTGGTCATGCGCAGCACGTCGGGCGCCTGGCCGCAAATCTTGCCGGCCACGCTCTGCGCCCGCGCCATCAGTTCGGCGGCGGGCGTCACTTCGGAAACGAGGCCCCAGTCCTTGGCCGTCTTCGCGTCGATCGTGTCGCCCGTGTAGAGCAGCTCTGACGCGCGCGCCATGCCGATGATGCGCGGCAGCAGCCATGCGCCGCCATCGCCGGGGATCAGCCCGATCTTCAGAAATGTCGCACCGAAGATTGCCGTGTCGGCGGCGATGCGCGTATCGCAAAGACAGGCGACGTCATTGCCGAGGCCGATCGCGGGGCCGTTCACCGCCGCGATCACCGGCACCTCGATGCCCCAGACCGCACGCACGATGCGATGGATGCCGCCGCGATAGCGTTCACGAATATGCACGCCCGGTCCGCCGAAGCCTTCCTTGCCTTCGCGCATCGCCTTCACGTTGCCGCCTGCCGAGAAGGCCTTGCCCGCGCCCGTCAGAATAACGCAGCGCACGTCGCGGTCTGCATTGATGCGAGCGACAGCCTCCGTGAAGTTGTCCGCATCGCCCTCCGCGCCGAGAGGATTGCGGATTTCGGGCCGGTTGATGGTCAGCGTGACCACGGGACCTGTTTTCTCAAACAGCAACGCATCATTCATGTCGGGACGCTCCTTTGGTGGGCGCAAGCATCATGGATTGCGCCTCGTTCTAATAACGGGATTCCGCGATGGAGAGTTCAGTTAACCATGTGTCGGAAAGTCTTATTAACAATTTTAGACGACCTTGATGCCAGACGGAATGAGGGATTCGCGGGTGCGTGTGGGCGCGCTCCTTTCCCTGCGTAGTGGTGGATCGAGGCATGGGCAGATGACACGGGAAAACGCGCCGTATCGCGCCGCAAACGTCCGGTCCGCGAGCGACACCGCTTCGAAATCGGACAGTTTCACACACAAGCTGAAGCGTTCATTCGGCTTGATCGGTGCCGAGAACGAAACCATCTCTCCCGAAGCCACTCTCGCGCAATTGCGTACACTGGCCGAATTACAGGTCGGCATGCCTTTCGCGCAGCCGCTTCTCTTCGCGGCGTTCGCCGGCAGTCTCTATCCGGTTGTCGATGAATGGAAACTCGTCGTCTGGACGTTGGTGATGTGGAGCATCCATTTTTATGGGGTTTACAACGCCCGCAACTATCTTCGCGCCAACCTTGAGCCTTCCACGCTCGACTATTGGTCGTCGCGCTTTGAGAATTACAGCCTCGCTTTCAGCATCTGCTTTTCGTCGATCCTGTTTTTCTTCTGGCCCTATGAAAGCGTAGTTTATCAGAACTACCTGGTCTCGGCGGTCACTATCACCATCGCGCCGATGACCTTGGCAACGATCTGCTACTTCCCGGTTCTCCACCGCATGCTCCTGCCGATGTTGATAGCGCTCGGCGTTCGCTTCATCTCCCTTGACGATGCCGGTCATCTTGTCGTCGCTGGCGTTCTCGTCATCTTCGGATTGCTGCTAAAGCGCCTCGCCGCCTCCGTCAACGGCGCGATGCTGCGCTCGATCAATCTGCAAGCGGACAAAAATGTGCTGATCGAGCAGCTCTTCCGCGCCAAGCGCGAGAGCGACGCCGCCCGCGCCCGCGCCGAAGAAGCCAATCGCGCCAAGTCGCATTTCCTCGCCAATATGAGTCACGAACTCAGAACGCCGCTCAACGCCATCATCGGCTTTTCGGAAGTCATGGCGAAAGAGATTTTCGGCGGCCACCTGAAGCCGATCTACAAGGAATATTCCAACGACATCAACCATTCGGGCCAACACCTTCTCGGCCTCATCAACGACATTCTCGATCTGTCCCGCATCGAGGCGGGCCGGTTCCAGATTGTTGAAGAAGACATCAACATCGCGCAGGTCGCCGATGAAGGCCGCCACCTGCTCGACATCCGCGCCCAGGCGCAGAACGTCAAAATCGTTGCCGATTTCGCGCCGGGCCTGCCCATGCTCAGCGCCGATGCGCGCGCCATGCGCCAGATCTGGATCAACCTGCTCACCAATGCGATCAAGTTCTCGCCCAGCGGCACCACCGTCACCATGATCGGCCGTCTCGATCCTTCGGGCGATCTGCGCTTCGGCGTCCACGATCAGGGCGCGGGCATTTCCGAAGCTGAAATCGGCCGCGTCACCGAAGCCTTCACGCAAGGAGCCGCCGGTATCGCCCAGCCCGGCAAAGGCTCCGGCCTCGGCCTTTCCATCGTCAAGGGTCTGTTGTCGGTTCACGGCGGCAGCTTCGAAATCCACAGCACCGTCGGCGAGGGCACGCAAGCCGAAGCCGTGTTCCCGGCAAACCGCCTGCATATGTGTTTCAACGACGACACCAAGAAGGCCGCCGGCAGCTCCGCCTGATCGCCTTCGCGCAAACGCTCAAGCGCTGCGCGGCTTCCGGCTCCCCTTTTTCGGCTTGGGTGGGGCCGCTTCCATACCCAGAGCAAGATTTTTCAGCAGCGCGACGACCGCCACCTCATGCGCCAATGCACGTCCGTCGGGAGAGACGGCGCGCCCAAGCGCCATCCCGATCATGGCTTCCACGATGAGGCGATAAAGAGCGACGTTCTGCTCATTGCGCCCGACGACTTCGGCAAGGCGATCATTCGCTTCCGGCGATGCGAGCCATTTGAAACGCTGGATGACCGGCGCGAGTTCCTGGCGAAGCTCCGGGTCGTTTCGCGCCGCCAGCCACACTTCGATAACGATCTTGAAATCGGGGTGGCCGAAGCTCGCCCATATCGCCTCGATGAAATCGCTCATTGCGAATTTCGGATTGTCGGCCCGCGCGCCTTCCGATCGCGCAGAGAGCGCCGCGTACATTTCATTGAGCGTCGCCGCAAGGAGCATCGAGAGACTGGCAAAATGATGAAAGAGCGCGCCTCGCGTCACGCCCGCGCGCGCGCAAACCTCCACCGCCGTTGTGCGAGCATATCCCTTTTCCAGCAGCGACTGTTTTGTGGCCTCTATCAGCCTTGAGCGCATGGCCTCGCTCTTTGCAGCCTGACGCTGCGGCGCCTGCGGCTTTTTCTTTATCGGCATCGCTTGCAGCCTCCTTCATCTCCAGATAGCATAAAACATTCATACACAAATGTATGTTTTATGTAAAGACATACCGGCCATGTCAGGCGGAGAGATCAAAAGGATTGCGCCCTCTCCCGCTCAGCCGATCGAACAGGAAAAAACATGCCCCACGGGTCTTTTGATGCTCCCTCGTCCCGCGCCGCGACGGGGATTTCCAATGCCGATGAAAAGCGCATCGCCCGCGATCTTTCGCCGTCGGTGGCATGGCCCACATTGTTCCTCGCTGTCGCCCTGCCGTCCTCATTCGCGGCCTTCGTCTATGCGGGGTTTGCGGGTCTGTTGCCGCTCTGGCTTTGCGCCCTCTGCCTCTCGCCCATTTCCTACAGCCACTACACGCTGGTGCATGAGTCCGTTCACAATAATGTCGTCAGCAAGCCTCGCAGCCTCGCCTGGATCAACACGCTGGTGGGCTGGATCGGCTCGCTCGGCCTCGGCATCGGTTGGCCAGCCCTGCAACGCACCCATATCCTGCATCACTCCCACACCAATACGGAGCGCGACCCGGATATCTTCGTGAAGGGAACGCTGCTGCAACTTCTCGCAAAATGGCTGCGCGGCCTGCCCACGGCGCTGATCCCCATGTTCCTCGTGCGCTTCATCGACTCGTCGCGCTACAGCACTCTCGAAGGCGTCTTCACGCGCAGCGAGATCGTGCAGACTTCAGCCGTCACGCTTGGCTCGCTGGCGCTGCTGATTGCGGCCGTCGCCACCGGCCATGTCGCGGAATGGTTTTGCCTGTGGTTCATTCCCACGCGGATCGGCATTCTGCTTCTCAACATTTTCTTCCAGTGGCTGCCGCATCATCCCTTCGATCATACGGAGCGCTATCTCAACACCCGCATCAGCCTGTGGCCGGGCGGCACGCCTCTTCTGCTCGGGCAGAACCTGCATCTCGTGCATCACCTCTGGCCCAGCGTCCCCTTCTACAATTACATGCGGCTCTTTCGCGCGCTCCGGCCCGTTCTCGTTGCCGAAGACTCCCGGATCGAGGGGCTGATGCTCAGCCGCAAAATCTAATCCGTCTCAGATCGAGGCTCCGCGTCCGGCTCCGCACCGTTTCCTCCCACGGTGGTTCGAGCTTGCGGATGCGACCAGCGGGGTATGCAGGCGAAAGCCGTGTGCCCCGCTTTGCTTGCGCGCATATGTCGTTCGCGGAGGGATGCGCCGGACGGGCCACATAGCTCACGGGAGCCGACATTCGCCCTGTTGGACCGGCGCGAGTTCACCTATCATCCATGGGAGAGCAGGCGTAGGCTCGCGCCATTTTCCACCCCCCGAACCTCGATATGGCATAAAGCCGACACAATCACGCTCTAGGTCTAGCCAATCGAATTCTGGAATGTCGGATATTAAATTGCGCCTCATGAGTTATCGGACAGGTACGCGCCTCCTCACACTCCTGCCGCTGGCCTGTCTGTTGGCTGCCTGTGGCCCTGACTATTCGCCCAACACCTATATGGGCAATTCCGTTCAGCAGGCCAACAAGGTCGATTCGGGCGTCGTGATCGGCGTCCGCCAGGTGAAGATCAGCGCCGATGCGACACTCAGCTCGGCCACAGGCGGCGCCGCAGGCGGCATCGCCGGATCGCAGGCCGGCACCGGCGCGGTCAGCGCGCTGACCGCGCTCGGCGGCGCGGTCGCTGGCGGGTTGGTCGGCAACGCCGTCGGCCACAATGTCGAAGACACTTACGGTTATGAATATATCGTGCGCAAGCCGAAGGGCGATCTCGTCTCGGTAACGCAGAAGGACGACAAGCCGCTGAAGGTCGGCCAGCACGTGCTCATCATCCAGGGCGCACAAGCGCGCCTCGTCGCCGACTACACCGAGCAAGTTGACGTCGAACACGCCGATACCGACCTCGCCGCTCCGCCGAAAAAGGCGCAATCGCCAAACGAGCCGAAGCCCGATCTGTCCAAGCCAGTGGCGGCCGAAAAATCCGCGCCCCCACCGTCGGATGGCGAAGCTCCCGCCGCCGCCACCGCCATCGAAACCGCGCCCGTGACGGAAATCGCTCCGGCCACCGCCGCCGAAACCGCACCCGCCGCCGCACCCGTAGCGGAGCAACCCGCCGCCGACCCGGCCAAGCCCGCAGCCACGCCACCCGCCTCCGCGCCGCAACCCGGCGCGCAGCCATCCGCGCCTTCGGCAACGCCCCCGGCAACCGTTCAAACCGCACCAGCGGCCAATTCGGCGATAACCAGTCCGTCAGCGGAAGATAAAGCGCCGGATGCGCCCAAGGACGATGTAAAAGCGCCAGCCACGGAAACCGCGCCGGTAACACACGGCCCAGGCGCAGCGCATTGACGCTTTTCGTTGTGACCTATGTTCACCCCGATGCCGAGGCTTGGGCCAAACACGCCATCCCTCACGTTCATTATCTTCAGGACATTCTGAAAAGCGGAAAGCTCATCGCTTCCGGGCCCTTCAACGGCGCGGAGCATAAGTCGGCGATGCTGATCATGTCGGCGGAGAACCGCGAAGAGTTGATGGCCGTCATCGAGCGGGACCCCTTCTGGATCGAAGGTCTGGTTCACGACATGATCATCACGGAATGGGACCCGTTCTTCGGTGCCTTCAACGCGCTTTCAAGCCGCCCCGCCGCAGATTAGCCCAGCGCCGAGGCTCACTCCGCCGCCACCGCGCCCGTCGCCCTGATCCGCCGCACCACCGTCGTTCTAAAAATCGCGTACTGCACGGCGAACATCACCAGCTTTGCACCCATCGCACCGAAGGCGATGAAGTAGCCCCAGACCAGCGGACTCATGGTCAGTGCAATGATGATATTGCTGATACCAAGCCCGAACATCAGCGCCGCCCAACCATAGCCCCAACCGTTGACCATGCGGGTCGTCAGGTTTGCGCGAGCAATCGGCGGCAGGTAGCGGCCTATCCAGCCTTTGCGTAGCATTACAAAGCCGATGGCGAAGTGGATGATGCTCGGCTTCACCATCATGAAGCGAGGGTCGTGCAGATAGAGCGTCGCGCCGCCGAAGACGATGACGAGAGCAAGGCTCATCCATTGCATCATATCGACCTTGCGGCCACGCGCCCTGTAATAGCCGATCTGGCCGATGCCGACGGCAATCGCCGCGCCCGTCGCGATGTAGATGTCGCCGATGGTCAGATAAAGCGCGACGAAGAAGATCGTCGATAGCATGTCGTTGAAGAATTCTTTCATCGCCGTCTCCTTTTATTTGATCTTGCCGCTCGGTAGCAGCGTTTCGAGATGGCTGACATAGTCGAGCAGCGCTTGCCGCCCCACCTCCGTCAGCGTGTAAGTCGTTTGCGGTTTGCGTCCGACGAATTTCTTTTCCATCGCCACATAGCCCGCCTCTTCGAGCTTCCTCAGATGCACGCTCGCATTGCCGTCCGTGGTCTTGGTCGCGTCGCGGATTGTCGTGAAATCGACGCATCCCGCGCCCGCCAGAAAAGCAACGATGGCGAGCCGCACGCGGCCTTGTAGCACCTCGTCAATCGCGCTGTGGTCGAAGTCAGCCATGAGCTTGCGGACGCCTGAGCCAGAGCACGAGGCCCGGCACCAGCAAAAGCGCGATCATGAAGACACCGCCTGCGAGCAATTGTTCGGGGTGATTGCGCATCAGATAGAGCACCGCTGCCGCGCACCACCAGCCCAAGGCCAGTCCGCGCAGCCAGCCGATGCCGCTCACCGCCGCGCTGATAAAAAAGCACAAGCCCAGCATTCCCGATGTCGCCGTATCGAGCCACTGGACAGGCGGGCCACCGCCATGGGCCAAAACCGCGAAACTCGTCGCGGTGATGCCATAGCCGAGCCAGATAGAACGCAGTATACGGACTATTTTTGATGATGCGGGGATATGTTCGCGACGGATCGTCGCCCAGATTATCCCGCGCAGCGAAAAAGCCCAGGCGAGCGCCACGGGCACATACCAGATTATCCCCGGATCGACAGACCACAGATGCGTCACCCGGGCATAAGTGCCGAAATAGCCAAACGCGATAGCCGCGCCCCAGACCGCAAAGTCGGCGCTGCGCATCCGGGTATAAGTTCGCCCGTCCTCGATCGCATTTTTGATGAAGGCGATCTCTTCGCGGAGGCTATCCCCGTCCCGGTGGTCGCTCATAGGCCTCTCCCATCGCAATGTACTTTATTTTTTAAAGTACATTGCGACAGCCGTCAAGTAGCCTGTCGGTGCAGGCGTCTGGCCGACAACTACGGCAACTTTTCGACAACAAAGGCAACGTCAGGCAACTCGCACCGAGACGGCTGGAGCCTGCTTTTGGCGAGGCTTATCCCCCGCCGTCAGCGCAACAAAAAAGGCCGCACCCATGGGGTGCGGCCTTGATGCGTTTCAAGCCGATCAGGCGGCTTGCGAGTAGCGCTTCAACTGATGATCGACATTGCCGAACTGCGTGTCGATCATGGTCAGGCGCTTGAAATAGTGGCCGACATTCAGTTCATCGGTCATGCCCATGCCGCCATGAAGCTGCACGGATTGCTGGCCGACGAAACGGCCCGCCTTGCCGATCTGCACTTTCGCGCCCGCCGCCGCTTTCACGCGCTCGGCATCGCTCTCGTCGAGCTTCAGGTTGACCATGTCATCGAGATGGACTGCTCATAGGCCATGAACATATCGACCATGCGATGCTGGAGCACCTGGAACTTGCCGATCGGCACGCCGAACTGCTTGCGCGTCTTGCAATATTCGACAGTGGCCTTGTTCAACTCGCCCATGCAGCCGACAGCTTCGGCAGACAGCGCGGCGATCGCCTGATCCGTCACCTTCTCGACGAG
>CAZLLB010000084.1:0-12407 GCA_964560165.1 uncultured Parvibaculum sp.
GTCATCCCGGGCTTGTCCCGGGATCCAGGGCGTCATTCTCCGAGCTTTCGGCTACTGGACCCCGGCACAAGGCCGGGGTGACAACTGGATATGTAGCGCGCCTGCCTACCGCAAAAACAACAGCAGCAGCAACCCGCCGATCACCAGCCCGATCCCCACAAGCTCCAGCCGTTCCGTCTTTTCCTTGAACAGGAAATGCGACGAGGCAAACGTAAACACAAGTTCGATCTGCCCGAGCGCGCGCACATAGGCGGCATTCTCCATCGTCATCGCCGTGAACCAGCCCATCGAGGCGAGCGAGCCTGCGATGCCGACGAGCGAGCTGATCTTCCACGCCCGCATCGTCCCGCCGAGCTGATCGGGCTCGCGCCACGCCAGCCACGCCGTCATCGCCACCGTCTGGATAATCAGCACAAAGAAGAGCGTATAGGCGGCAGGCATGATGAAATCGTCGCGCCCCAGCGACAATGACGCCGCGCGATAGCTCACCGCCGCGATGCCGTAAGCTGTACCGGAGCCGATCCCCATCAGCGTCGATTTCTCGCTGAGAGACCGCAGAAAATTCCCCGCCGTCAGCTTCGATTTCGCCATAGAGATCGCGACGACACCGGCAAAGCTCACAAGGATCGCCGCCACCGCCCCCGCGCTCGGCTTATCGCCCAGCACGACCAGGCCAAACACGGCGGCCTGAACCGTTTCTGTTTTTGAATAAGTCGTGCCGACTGCAAAATTGCGATAAGCGAAAATCGCCACCAGCAAAACCGTCCCAATGATTTGCGCCAGCGCCCCGATCACGGCGTAGATCACAAACAACCCATTGGGGGAGGGCAGGGCAATGCCGCCAATCGCCCACAGGCCCCAAAGATAAACACCCGCAATCGGCAGCCCGAACGCAAAGCGCACATAGGTCGCCGCGATAGCGCTGAGATCGCCGGTAAGCTGCTTCTGCCACGTCGATCGCAAATTCTGCAAAAACGCGGCGGCAATGGTGATGGGAATCCAGAGAGGCATTGCATCTTCTCCCCTCCCTCTGGGAGAGGGAGGGACCCGCCGCTCTATTGCGGGGGGAGGGTGAGGGGCTTAGTCCCCAATCGCCGCATAGACCAGTTGCTGCAACTGCGGCCTGAGCGGATAGGTGCTGGAGGGATAAAGCTGCGTCATCAAAATCGCGATCATGTCTTCTTCCGGGTCGATCCAGAAATAGGTCGAGGCCGCGCCGCCCCATGAATAGTTTCCGACCGAGCCCACCGTCTGCGCTTCCGCCGGATCGAGCAGCACCGAAAAACCGAGCCCGAAGCCTGTGCCTTCCGCCGCAAGTTCGCTGAACGCCGATGACGACATCTCCTTCATCGTCTTGTCACCGGGCAGGTGGTTCAGGCGCATGAAGTCGATGGTCTTGCGCGATACGAAGCGCTTGCCGTCGAACTCGCCGCCATTCAGCAGCATCTGGCAGAAGCGCCAGTAATCCATCATCGTCGAGACGAGCCCGCCACCGCCTGACAGAAATATCGGCGCTTTGGCATAGGTGCTGCTCTCGTCGCCCTTGTCCATGACGCCGCTCTTGCCCGTTTGCGGGTTCTTGAAATAATTGGTCGTGAAGCGCCCGAGCTTTTCCTCCGGCACGAAGAAGCCCGTATCGACCATGCCGAGCGGCGTAAATATCCGCGATTGGAAAAACTCATCCAGCGATATGCCGGACAATAGCTCGACCAGCCGTCCGCACACATCCGTCGCCACCGAATAGCTCCATTGCTCACCCGGCGAGAAGAGCAGCGGAATATCGGAAAGCCGGGACACCATCTCCTCCAGAGACAGGCCCTGCGTCATCGCTCCCTCGATGCCTCGGGCGCGATAGAGCGCATCCACCGGATGCGCCTGCATGAAGCCATAGGTGAGGCCGGACGTATGCGTCAGCAGATCGCGGATCGTCATCTCGCGCTCGCAAGGCTTCGTCTCGAATTTCTCCTTCGTGCCGCCTGCCCAGACCTTGAGCTTCTTGAATTCGGGAATGTAGCGCGACACCGGATGGTTGAGTTGAAAGCGCCCCTCCTCAAACAGCATCATCAGCGCCACACTGGTGATCGGCTTTGTCATCGAATAGATGCGGAAAATTGTGTCGTTCTGCATCGGCGTCTGCGCTTCGCGGTCGCGATGCCCGATCGTTTCGAAATGAGCAATCTGCCCGCGCCGCGAGATGAGTGTGGAGACGCCCGCAAGTTTGCCGCTATCGAGATAGGAGCGCATGAAATTCGGAATATCCGCGAGCCGCGATGAGACAAGCCCAACATCTTCGGCACGGACGATCTTGGCGGCGACGTTCATTTTTCTCTCCCCGTTTATGTTTACGTTGGCTTGCGCTGGCCGAGTTCGCTCAGCAGATCTTCAGGTCGCCGCGCCTTGGCTATGACGATGCCGGGCGCTTCCGGCCCAAGGTCGATCGCCTCCCATCCGTCTCCCGTTTTTCTCAAGCGATAGCTTGGCCGCATATGGCCGCAGCGCACAAGATAAGGCGCCAGCGCATCCTGTTTGTTCTTGCGGAATTCGATGTCAAAAACGGAGCCCTCTGCCGCAGCCTTCAGCCTGCGCCGGTCATGCTCCGTGACGAGATCGGATGGAAACCGGACGATGCTGCCCAAAGACGGCCACTCCTCAATGATGAGGCGGGCAGTCTAGCCTCGCAGAATTGGCTCCTGCAATCGGTCCCGCATGGCTCTGTCCGCCACGCGCCCCATCCTTGAGACTCAATCTATGGAAATAAATGTCTTTCGCGGGCTTTCGGCGCTTGTCGGCCTCCTCGCCCTGCTGAACGGCCTGCACATGCTCGCAGACCCCTTGGGCTGGTTTGCGGGCATCCCCGACCTCGCAGCCACCGGCCTCCCCAATCCCCATCTGATCCGTGATGTCGGCGTCGCCTATGCGGCGGCGGCCTGCGGCCTCGCTATTGCCGCCTGGCGTCCGCACCTCGCGCTTCCCGCGCTCGCGCCCGCCACGGTCTTCATGCTCGGCCATGCGCTCACGCATATTGCCGATATTCTGACAGGCCGCGCCGCCGCGCCTTGCGGCACGGCGACGGATTGGTTCGCGGTCGTCACGCCCGGCGTGCTGACCCTCGGCCTTGCTTTGTGGAGCCTTCGTATCAGGCGCGCGCCTCAGCCGGCGAAATAGCGCCGTGTACCCGTCGCCTCGATGGCGTTGACCAGCCGTCCCAGGCCGACGACATAGGCGGCAGTCCGCAGGCTGATGCCTTTGTCTTCCGCCGTCTCCCAGACCAGGTCGCCCTGCTTGCGCATGGTGTCGCCCAGCCGCGCCCGCACGTCTTCGAGCGTCCAGTGGAGGCCGAGCCGGTTCTGCACCCACTCGAAATAGGAAACAGTCACCCCGCCCGCATTGGCCAGAATATCGGGCAGCACGATCACGCCCGCCTTGCGCAGCAACTTGTCGGCTTCCGGCGTCACCGGCCCGTTGGCCAGTTCGAGCACGACCTTGGCGGCGACCTGTCCTGCATTATCCGCGTGGATCATGTTTTCCAGCGCGCCCGGCACCAGCAATTCACAGTCCATGGCAAGCATGTCGTCGGCGTCGCAGGGACGAACACCGTTCTGCCCCGCCGCCTTCACGATCGAATGTCCAGCGGCCTTCATCTTGACGAGGGCGTGAACGTCCAGCCCATCGGGATTGGCAATCGCGCCTGTCGAATCGCTCGCCGCGATGATCGTCCAACCGTCATCGGCCAGCAGCTGCGCCATGTGGGACGAGGCATTGCCGAAACCCTGCAGCACCGCACGGCGCGGGCCCTCGTCGAAACCGAGCCGTCCGCACAGATGCTTCAGCAGATCGAAGCCGCCCCGCGCCGTAGCGTCGTCGCGTCCGAGCGAGCCACCGAGCGCCACCGGCTTGCCGGTAATGATCGCAGGCGAAGGCCGCCCGACGATGGTCGCATATTCATCCGCCATCCAGGCCATGATGAGGCCATTGGTGGCAACGTCCGGCGCGGGAATGTCGCGATCCGGCCCCATGAAGCGCGCAAAGGCGCGAACATAAGCGCGCGACAGGCGCTCCAGCTCCGTGCGCGACAGCTTGTGCGGATCGACCCGCACCGCGCCCTTGCCGCCGCCAAAGGGAAGTTCGGCGACCGCGCATTTAACCGTCATCCAGAAGGCCAGCGCCTGCACTTCTTCTTCCGTTGAATCCGGGTGGAAGCGAATCCCCCCCTTCGTCGGCCCGCGCGTTTCGTCATAGCGGCAGCGCCAGGCTTCAAACGATTCCTGTCGTCCGTCATCCATGCGAATGGTCAGCCGCACTTTCAGCGTCTCAAGCGGCATACGCAGCCGAGCCAGCGTCTCCGCCTCAATGGCGATATGGCTCGCAGCCTCGTCGAGGCGCTCCAGCGCCCGGCTCAGCAGGCCCGGTGCGTTGTAAGGCTCTCCGGCGTGGTGCGCCTCGCCACTCGTCTTGTTGTGCAGATCGCGATGCATCTTTGTCCTGTAACTCTTCTGGTCGCGGGGAAGGGCGCAGACTAGGGAAATCATCCCCCGCAGTCACCCCCAAAACTGCCCCACATCGTCGCAGGCCCAAAGAGGCTAGAAGTCGCGTTTTCCGCTCATTTTCAGCTCATTTTGCCCTGAAACAGCCGGCAATTCCCTTCAACCAGGCTTTTACGTTGTCGCTCCGGTCGGCGGCCGTCTTGCCGTGGCGCACGATTATCATGTCGATATCGGGGCAGATCACGGTGAATTGCCCCTCATAACCATTGGCTGAGAACGATCCCGGCCCGCCCGTACCGATCCACCATTGCGCGCCGTAAGGCCCGCTATCGGTCGGCTGCTGCCATGTCGGCGTCCGTGCATAATCGACCCAGCCCTCGGGCAGAATGCGTTTCCCCTCCCACACGCCGTCGCGCAGATAGAGCAGGCCGAACCGCGCAAAGTCGCGCGGCGTCGCATAACAGAAGGACGATCCGATGAACGTCCCCGCCTTGTCGAATTTCGGCTGCGCGCTCGCCATGCCGATGCGGTCGAGCAGCCGCTCGCGCAAGAAGGCTTCATAGCTTGCGCCCGAAACGCCTGCCGCCTCTTTCACGATGCGCGAGATGATGTTGGTCGTCCCGCTGGAATAAGACCAGAAACTGTCAGGCTGATGTTCGAGCGGAAGCGACGCTGCAAAATGCGCCACATCGTCCTGCCCCTTGCCGAACAGCATTTCGATCACATCGGAAACGCCCGCCTCCACATAGTCCTCGCGAAAGGCCAGCCCGCTCGACATGCGCAACAATTGATCGAGCGTGATCGCCGCCCGCGCGTCGCCGGCGCCTTTCCATTCCGGCACATCCGCGCGCGCCTGAATATCAAGTTTCCCTTCACCCACGAGAATACCCACCAGCGCCTGCGTGATGCTCTTTGCCTTCGACCAGGAGGGGCAGGTGACGTCAGGCCCGAACCCCGTCCAGTAGCGCTCATGAATGAGCTTGCCGCCTTGCACGATCACCGTCGCATGTGTCTCGCCAAGATCAGCAGGCGCTTCCGCCGCGAAGGCGTGATCGAGCAAGGCCTGGAGTTTCGCCTTGTCTGCTCTTTCGGGAATGTCGCCCATGGGCCATTCCTTGGTCGGCCACGGTGTCCCCGCCGGTTGTCGGGGCAGGGCGGGAAGGGCGGTCTTGGTCATGCGCCAACTTTCGAAATGGAAAATGAAATCGCCACCGGATCGGCCCGCGTGTCGTCATGCGCAGGCAGCGTGATCACGATATCGTCGCCCGCCTTGCGCCATGCCACTGGTCCATGCCCGAGCAGCGTCACGGCTGCATCCTCGCGCGCGGGCACATCGCGTAGCGTCATCTCGCCGCCCGTGGGTTTGCCGAGCACGATCGCATAAAGCACATCACCCTTGCGCGTAAAGCGCACCGGCAGATCGTCGCTCGCTTTTCTTTCGGCGCGTGTCCATGGTCGGGTTCCGTAAATCGCCTCGCCGTTCTTTGCCAGCCACGCGCCGAAGCCCTCAAGCCGCGCCACCTGTTCGGCAGGAATTTGCGCATCCTCTCCGCGCGGTCCGATATTGAGCAGCAGATTGCCGTTCTTCGACACCGCATCGACGAAATCGTGCACGATCTCGGCAACCGAAAGATAGTCCGCATCCTTGTCGGCCCGATTGAAGCCGAAAGAGTGAGACATGCCGCGCGTCGATTCCCATTTGCGTTTCTGAATATCGGGAAAGCTCGCATATTCCGGAGTACGGAAATCATAATGCGGTGGCTCGGCGGGTATCATCCCCTTGTTCTTTGCTCTTGCCATCAGCGGCTTCAGCTTCGCGTCAAAGCGTTTACGCATCGTCTTGAAGCGCATCGACCAGGATTTCCACGTCACCGGCATCCAGCGGTCATTGACCACGCCGTCCGGCACCGTGTTGTAATAATAGGCAAACGTCTCGGTCATCTTGGCCAGAGGCGTCGGCCATGAAATATCGTTCCACAGCACCGAGGGCTGATACTTGTCCACAAGCTCCTTGACCTGCGCGACCGCATAGGCGGGGTAGCGTCCGCCGGGCACCGAGCCGATGAAATCGCCGAGCGTCCTCAGCGGTCGCGTATTAAACGACCAGTCGATACCACCCGAATAGTAAAGTCCGTAGCGCAGCCCCTCTGCGCGCACCGCCTCGCCCAACTCGCCCACTATGTCGCGTTGCGAATGCCAGCCATCTTTCTTGGGATGTTTCACGCCGGTCGGCCACAGGCTGTAACCATCATGATGCTTCGTCACCAGCACCACATATTTCGCGCCCGCCTGTTTAAATAGCCGCGCCCAGGCCTTTGGGTCCCATTGCTCCAGCCCCTTGTTGAAAGGCGTGCGAAAATCTTCGTAGGGCGCGCCTTTCCACACGGCGGCGTGATGCGCGGCGCTCGCGCTTTCAGGCACCTTGATCGCGTTTGCATACCACTCCGTATAGGGCGTCTGGGCGACCGCAAGATCATATTGCCGGGCAAATATCTCCCCGATACTTCCATGTGATCCGGCGAATCCCGGCACGGAAAAAAGCCCCCAATGAATGAAAATGCCGAACTTGGCGTCCTCATACCATTCCGGCACCTGATGCTGCTTCAGCGAGCCAAGTTCGGCCTCGAATTTTTTCATTGATTGTCGTCTCCCTTGGCCCGAATGGTGCCCGCCCGAAGCCCGCCTGTAAATCCTCATTCCGGCGCCATCCTCCATTGCCCTTCCACGCCATCGCGCTAAGCTTGGCCCAATGAAAAAAGCGGGAGAGTGGAATGGCGTTGCAGCGGTTGCAGATCGAGGGCGAGTGGTTCACCGATGAGGGAGGACACGTACATATCCTGCGCGGCGTCAATCTTGGCGGCGACTGCAAGGTGCCATTCACGCCGAACGGCCACACCAATCTGCCGACCGACTTCTCCCATCATCGCACCGTCTCTTTCATCGGTCGTCCCTTCCCGCTATCGGAAGCGACCGAGCATTTCGGCCGCCTCAAGGCATGGGGCTTCAACTGCCTGCGCCTGCTGACCACATGGGAGGCCGTCGAGCATGAAGGCCCCGGCAAATATGACGAGGCCTATCTCGATTATTTTGCCCAGCTTTGCCGCATGGCGGGCGACTACGGCATGTATGTCTTCGTCGATTTCCATCAGGACGTCTGGAGCCGCATGACCGGCGGCGATGGCGCGCCGGGCTGGACCTTTGAAGCGGTCGGCCTCGACTTCACGAAATTTCATGAAGCGGGTGCCGCCCACGTCATGCAGTACAAATATGATTTCGCGCGCGGCGGTCGTCAGGACCGTTACGGCACCATGACCTGGTCGCAGAACTATCGCTATCCCGCCAACGCTTTCATGTGGACGCTGTTCTTCGCGGGCAAGACCTTCTGCCCCGATTTCATGATCGACGGGCGCAACGTGCAGGACTATCTGCAAGATCATTACATCGGCGCGATGGAAGCCGTCGCCCGCCGCATCAAGGATCTGCCCAACATCATCGGCTTCGATAGTCTGAACGAGCCCGGCTCAGGTTATGTCGGCCAGTCGCTCGCCGCGGGCGATGCGGGCAAAAGCCAGTCGGGTCTGAAGCATCGTCGCCCCGGCCTCGACTGGACGGCAGTGGATGGCCTCGCCGTGGCGCGTGGTCTGCCGCGTGACATTCCATTGCTGAAACTCGACTGGGAGGTGAAGCGCGTCGTCCCCAACGGCGTCGAGCGCGTCAATCCGAACGGCGTTTCGATCTGGCTCGACGGCGCGCAATGCCCCTTCGAGCAGGCCGGAGCCTATCGCATCGAGGACGGCAAGATCGAAATACTCGACGAAGATTTCTTCCGTATGCGCAATGGCAAGCCGCTCGCCATGGAGCGCGATTTCATGGGCCCGTTCTTCCAGCGCGTCGCCCGCGCCATGCGCGATATCGAGCCCGACTGGCTGCTCTTTGCCGAGCTTGACCCCGGCGAAGGCTTCGCCCACGGCTTCCCGGAAGACACGCCGCGCGGTACCGTCAATGCGAGCCACTGGTACGACATCGTGACGCTCGGCACCAAGACCTTCGGCTTCCCGACATGGGTGAACCCCTATAATGGCCGCACACTTGAAGGTGCCGATGCCATTGAGGAGTACTACACAAAGCAGCTCGGCTTCATCAAGGAACACTCCAAGGGCCTGAACGACGGGCAGGGCGCACCGACACTCATCGGCGAATTCGGCATCCCCTACGATCTGCACGACGCTGCCGCCTACAAGGCTTGGGCGGCGGGCGACAAGAGCGACGGCCCTTGGGAGAAACACGTTGTCGCGCTCGATCTCACCTACAACGCGCTCGACAAGCTGCTCATCTCTTCGACGCAATGGAACTACACCGCCTCCAACCGCAACGATCAGGCGGTAGGCGATGGCTGGAATCAGGAAGACCTCTCGATCTACAGCGTTGATCAACGCGACAATCGCAACGACATCAATAGCGGCGGCCGCGCTCTCGAAGGCTTCGTGCGCCCCTATCCCCGCAGCACCGCAGGCCGTCCGCTGAAAGTGAAGTTCAAACGCGAGACCGGCAATTTCCGTTTCGTCTTTGAAGCGCTGGGCGAGGGCGAAACCGAAATCTTCGTGCCCGAGCTGCAATACCCCAACGGCTTCAACGTCGAAGTCGAAGGCGGCACGGTCACCCGCGACGACAAGAACCAGTCCCTCCGCGTGAAAGCCGACACAGCAGGTAAAGTCGCCGTCGAACTAAAGCGGCTTTGAAGTAAGGGCGAAGTTCAAACTCCAAACTCTGCTGTCATCCCGGCCTTGTGCCGGGAACCAGGAACGTCATATGTCGAGCCAGCGACCCTGGACCCCGGGACAAGCCCGGGGAGACAAACGTGGAAATGACATTCAAAAAAATCGGCGTCTCATAAATCCCTCTCCCTCTGGGAGGGTGAGGGCCTCGCCGCCACCTCACCCCAACCCCGCGCCAACCGCCTTCGCCGCATCCTGCATCGGCCCTAGATACCGCCGCGCCGCCTCTTCCTCCGTCATTGCGGAGCCGAAATAGCGCATCGTGATCGCCGCCACGACTTGGGCGTCATCCATCACCGGCACGGCAAAGCCCATCAGCGCCTCGCCCGGCAGCGCGGCTGTTGTCGCATAGCCGCGCTGGCGAATGCCCGCCACCAGCCGTTCCACCGCCTTCGCGTCCCGCGCCAGTGCATTTCTTCGCGCCTTGGAATTGCGCATCAGGCTCAGCAGCGTTTCGCGTTCCTCGTCGGGGCAAAAGGCGATATAGGCGCGCCCCAACGCGGAGACGAGCAGCGGCAGACGCAAGCCCAGATAGTCTGGATCGGTGGCAAAGGGGCTTTCCGCTCTGGTGCTGAGCCGCACGATCATCGCATCGCCATCCAGCGTCGCCACCGCCACCGGCCACCTGTATCGCGCGGTCAGCGCATAAAGAAAAGGCCGCGCCGCCTCCACCGCCTTGTCGGCATGGCGAAACCCGCCCGACAGCCGCAGCACCCGCTCGCCGAGACTATAGCCCGCCCGTCGCGAGACGCGCCGCACATAACCCCCCGCGATCAGCGTATCGAGCAGCCGCACCAGCGTCGGCTTCGGCAGCCCCGTCGCCTCATGCAGCACCGCCAGCGCCATGGGCGACTGCATATTCAGCGCTTCCAGCACATGCAGTGCCCGGATAATCGGCTGTATTTCCGTGGCTGTCTCGCTCATGTCTCATTCTAGTTCCGTCTCGCGGAATTTGTAAAATCAACCGTCGAGAGCCAGCGCCGCCTGTGCCTATGCTTGCTCGACATGAGGAGGAGGAACCCATGAACCAGCATCTGAAATCCGCCACGGTTGCGTCCGCATCCGCCGCCTTTTCCCTGAAGCCCCTGACGCCCACCATCGGCGCCGAGGTCCACGGAATTGATCTCGCAAAACCGGTCGATGCCGGAACGCTCGCCGCGCTGCGCCAGACGCTTCTCGACTGGAAAGTCATTTTCTTCCGTGATCAGAACATCACGACGGAACAGCACATCGCCTTCGCGCGCAATTTCGGCGACCTCGAAGTCCATCCCTTCGCGCCACACAAACCCGACTATCCCGAAATCCTCGCCATCACCCATGACAAGGATAACAAGGGCAAGGAAAACCTCTGGCACAGCGATGTCACATGGCGCGAGGCGCCCTCGCTCGGCTCCATCCTGCGCGCCATCGAAGTGCCCGATGTCGGCGGCGACACACTCTTTTCCGATATGTATGCGGCCTATGACAATCTCCCCGACGACGTGAAGGCGCAGATCGACGGCAAAGTCGCAATCCATGACTTCGCGCATTTCCGCGCCGGCATGCGTAAGCGCGGCAAGTCGGAAGCCGAGATCGAGGCGATGAACAAGAAATATCCGATGGTCGAGCATCCTGTGGTGCGCACGCATCCCGAGACAGGCCGCAAGGGCATCTATGTCAACGCCGCCTTCACGCAATATATCGTCGGTATGGAGCGCGCCGCCTCAGACGCGCTGCTGAAATATCTCTACGCTCAGGCCGCGATCCCGGAATATCAGTGCCGCTTCTCCTGGGAAGCCAATTCGCTGGCCTTCTGGGACAACCGGGCCTGCCAGCATTACGCGGTATCGGATTATTGGCCCGCCGTGCGGCGCATGGAGCGCGTCACCGTCATCGGCGACAGGCCGCGCTAGAGAGCAGGGCGGCAGGGGGATTGAATGAACAGGATCACCTACTGGGGTGGCGTCGCCGTCCTCGGCGTGGCACTCGGCCTCGCGTCAGCTTTCTATGCACTTCGTGTGGGTGGCCCCGGCGAAGGGGCAGCCACCGGCCCATGGAAGGTGAGCCTCTCGGCCGGCAGCCTCGACGCTGACATGTACACGCGCGCCCGCATCGCGCGTTATGGCCTCCTCGCGCTCGACAAAAAGGAAACGCTTTACTACCTCGCCAACACCGACAGTGCAGGCGAGCCGCTCTCAGGAAGCTGCACCTATGCGTTGAAGGGCGCCGATCTCGCCGCCCGCTGGTGGAGCCTCACAGCCTATGGCCCCGACAGCTACCTGATCGCAAACGAGGCGAATATTTTCTCCTTCACAAAAACCACTGTGAAGCACGAAGCCGATGGCGGCTACATCGTCCGCATCTCCGCCGACAAACAGGATGGCAATTGGCTTCCCGTGAAAGCAGGCGAGCGCTTCGACATCACGGCGCGCTTTTATAATCCCGACCCGGCCGTCTCCGCCGCGCCGCAAGCAGCCGTTCTCCCCACCATCGTCAAGGAGAGCTGCAAATGAAGCGCCTCGTCACCTTCGTCGTCGCAACCTTCCTGCTCGCAGCCGTGGTCCACGTCGCCTCCATCTGGGCATACCCGCGCATCATCATGTCTGTGGTGATGAAAAAGGTCGGCGGCGACAGTCCCGCCAACACCTTCGCCCACATGCCCTTGCCCACCGACAAGATGCGCACGGTCGTGCGCCCCAGCCCCGATCTCGTCTATTCAATCTGCATCGTCGATCTGACCAAAGGCCCGGTCCACATTCAGGTGCCGCTCACCGCGCCCTACACTTCGGTCGCGTTCTACACGACAGCCACCGACAACTATTTTGTCCGCAATGATCGCGACACAGGCGGCAAGCCCCTCGATCTCATCGTGCTCGCACCCGGCGCATCAAAACCCGCCGCCATACCCGCAGACGCTGAAATCGTTGAAGCCCCCACGGCCAAAAGCCTCGTCCTCGTCCGCCGCGCCGCCGAAAGCGCAGCGGCCTATGCCATGATTGATCCCATCCGCAAAAAGTCTATCTGCGCTCCCTTCCCGGGCTGAGCGCGGCCTCACCTATCGTCATTGCAAAAAAACACCGTCATTGCGAGCGCAGCGAAGCAATCCAATCTTTGCGGCTCTGGATTGTTTCGCTGCGCTCGCAATGACGGGATTTTTGCGCAGCGGCGT
>CAZLLB010000085.1:0-10534 GCA_964560165.1 uncultured Parvibaculum sp.
CCTCCATCTCGACCTTGTCCTTGTCGCGGCGCGCCGCGATCAGCGCGGCCTCGTTGACGAGGAACTCGAGGTCGGCGCCGGAGAACCCGGGGGTCCCGCGGGCGAGCACCTCGAGGTCGACCTGGTGGATCGGCACCTTGCGGGTGTGGACGGCGAGGATGCCCATGCGCCCGCGGAGGTCGGGGCGCGGCACCACGATGCGGCGATCGAACCGGCCCGGGCGCAGCAGCGCCGGATCGAGCACGTCGGGGCGGTTGGTCGCGGCGATGATGATCACGCCGTCGTTGGACTCGAAGCCGTCCATCTCGACGAGCAGCTGGTTCAGCGTCTGCTCGCGCTCGTCGTGACCGCCGCCGAGACCGGCGCCGCGGTGGCGACCGACGGCGTCGATCTCGTCGATGAAGATGATGCACGGCGCGTTCTTCTTGCCCTGCTCGAACATGTCGCGGACGCGGCTCGCGCCGACGCCGACGAACATCTCGACGAAATCGGAACCCGAGATGGTGAAGAACGGCACATTGGCTTCGCCAGCAATGGCGCGGGCGAGCAATGTCTTACCCGTACCGGGCGGGCCGACGAGCAACACGCCTTTGGGGATGCGCCCGCCGAGGCGCTGGAATTTGGCCGGATCGCGCAGGAACTCGACGATTTCTTCGAGGTCGTCCTTCGCCTCGTCAATGCCCGCGACATCTTCGAAAGTCACGCGGCCATGACGCTCGGTGAGCAGCTTCGCCTTGGACTTGCCAAAGCCCATGGCCTTGCCGCCGCCACCCTGCATCTGACGCATGAAGAAGACCCAGACGCCGATCAGCAGCAGCATCGGGAACCACGAGACGAGCGCGCCGATCAGCGAGATGCCGCTATCGGCGGGTTTCGCCTTGATGGCGACGCCCTTGTCATAGAGACGGCTGACCAGCGACGGATCGGACGGCGCATAGGTGCGGAAGGCGCGGCTGTCCGTGTAATGACCCGTGATGGTGTCGCCAGCGATCGTCACGTCGCGCACATTGCCCGCATCGACGTCGCTGAGCAGGCGCGAGAAATCAATGTCGGAAGACGTGGTTGTCTGCGTCGGGCTCTGGAACAGGTTGAACAGCGCCACCAGCAGCAGCGCAATGATCACCCACAGAGCTAAATTCTTGAAATTGGACAACGGCTTAACCTTCTGTCACCTGGCGATTCTCGACCCACGGGGCACCTAGCAGGAGACATGCCAGCCTCGGCCTGCCCCCGCTTCTTTAATTATCCGCCGGTCTTGAGAGCTTCTAATCTAAGGGAAGATAAGGGCCGCGAGACCATTTACCAAGTGGCCTTTTCCCCGGTTTTCTCCCAAAACCATGCTCGATTGTGACCCGGACACGTTAAAAGCGGACTTACGCGGGGCTGAACAAGCCTAGCCGCAGAGGTGCGGCCTCGAGCACATAGGCCTGTGTGAGCGAGGTGAAATGCGGCGCGGCGACCAGCGCATCGCCCGCCCAAAGGCCCGGAAGCGCCGGAAGAGCCCCTTTCGGCACATTGGGAAAGGCATGGCCCGCCGCTTTGAGGACGACCAGACCCTCCGGCCCCAGCGCCCGGACTTCGGGCGCCTTGCCCTGTTTAGCGGCGGAGACAAGAGAAACGGTGAAGCGCCCGTCCCAGATGCCGCATGCGCCGGGCTTCAGGATCAAGGGCGCGGCATCAAGAACGGCATGTGCCTCGCGGACCACGATCAGGTTTTTACCTTTCGAGACGAGCTTGCAGCCATTGAGCGTACGGCCTTTGGCCAACCCGCCGGTTTTGAGCGCGTGGTAAAGCCCGTCCAACGCTTCGAAACGCGGCCTATAGGCGGTACCGCCGACGCATTTGAGAATTTCGGCCAAGGCTCTGAGGCCGATCTCCTCGGGCGCGGCGACAAGCGCCTCGACATCGGCTTCGATATGGCCGGTCGGGGCGAGCACGGCATGGGCCGATAGCAAGGCGCGCGTCTCGGCATCAAGCGCGGCGCGAACACGCGCCATATGTGCGGCTGTATCGGCGAGGCGATGCGCATCGAGACCGAGGGTCGAAAGCTCCGTCATCAGACGACGCGCCTTAACGCGATCGAAGCGCGGATTGTCGTTGCTCGGGTCCTGAATAGCGGTGAGCTTTGCTCGCTTGAGAACGGCGGCAAGGCGCACGCGCGGTAGAGCGAGCAGCGGACGCAGCAAGCGCACATCGCCTTGCAACGCACGACCAGCGGCCATGCCCGCAAGACCATCGACACCGCTGCCACGCGCCAAGCGCAGCAGAAAAGTCTCGGCCTGATCTTCAAGATGATGCGCGACGAGAAGCGCACCAACGCCTTCAGTGGCGCAGGCATCGGCGAGAAGGCGATAGCGCGCTTCGCGGGCCGCCGCCTGAATGCCTGCCTTGGGCTTTGGCCCAGCCCAGACGAGAATGCGATGGGTAACGCCGAGCGCCTCGGCCATACGCCCGCAGACGCGCGCCTCATCTGCCGATTCAGCACGAAGCCCGTGATCGACGGTGAGCGCGATAAGCCTGCGCTGCTTGCCTTTCTTCGCCCATTGAGCGGCGAGGTAAAGCAGCGCCAGCGAATCCGGCCCGCCGGAAAAAGCAACGGCAACGCTATCGGGCGCATCGAGACGTGCCAGCGCTTGCGCGAACTCGGTGGCGCTGACAGGCGTGGCAGCGTTTTGCTTTGCGCTCATGGTTTTATCTTAGCAGATACCTGGCTCGCCATGACGAACGAGAAGGTTTAGCAACCCGCCTTCTGGCGTTCCTGCTTGTTGCGCGCGACGACGGCGGGCGAGGCTTGCGGGAACTGCTCCTTCAACTGACCGAAAGTGGCGCAGGCCGCGTCTTTCTGTTTCAGCGCCGAAAGCGTCATGCCGAGTTTCAACAGGCTGTCGGGTGCCTTGGAGCTTTTGGAATAGGTCGTGTAGCCCTTGAGGAAACTGTCAGCGGCGTCCTTGTACTGGCCCTGCACATAATAGGTTTCGCCGAGCCAATATTGCGCGTTGCCAGCCAGCGGATCCTTGGGGTGCTGCTGGAGGAACTGGGTGAAGGCATCGCGCGCCTGCGGAAACTGGCCGCGCTTCAGAAGGTCGATGGCGAAATCATACTGAACCTGCGTGGTGCCGGTGGGCAGCGTCACGGTGGGCGCGGCGGGCCTGGCCGCAGCAGCGGCAGGCGCGGCGGATGCAGGTTGGCCGGGTGCTAGGTCGGTGGGCGCGCCGGGCGCTGCCCCCGCCGATTGCTGGCCCTGGAAACGAAGCTCGTTGGCTTCCTTGTAGGTCTGGAGGTCTTGCGATGTCTGGTCGATGCGATGCCCCAGCTCTTCGATGCGGCCCGTCAGGCTGCGCATCTGATCTTCGATCTCGCTGATGCGGGACTGCATGTCGCTCGAAACGGCCATGCTCGAACCGCCCGAACTGATGGGCGCCGAGCCGCCGCCGCTGTAATTCTGCTGCATGTCGTTGACGGCGCGCTCGACGCGGTCGAGGCGGTTATTGACCGCGCGAAGGTCCGCGTCATCGGCCTGCGCGCCGAACGGCATAAGGCCAGCGAGCCCGACAAATGCGGCCAGGCCGCCCGCGACGAGAAATTTGGTCTTTGTCACCTGATCCGCCTCAAGACGATTTCGATATTCATGTCTGCCGTGCCCGGCGCACGAGTCCCCAATTATGTATCCTAGTGAGAACTGCGACCAAATTTGGGCGCGGCCATTGAGCCACCAGAACTCTTAAGGACAAGGAAAGCCGGGAGAAACACACCTGCCTGAAACGCAGAGAGCGCCCTCCCGCAATCAGCGGAAGAGCGCTCCCATAACGATCAGACGGCGTAAGCCGTATTTTAGCTACCGGCGCCCTCAGCAACCACCGTCACAGCGCGGCGGTTCTGGTGCCAGCAATCTTCGCTCGACTCAAGGCACACCGGACGTTCCTTACCGTAGGAAACCGTCTTGACGCGGGCGCCATCGACGCCGAGGCTCACGAGGAAATCCTTCGCGGCGGTGGCGCGACGGCCGCCGAGCGCGAGGTTGTATTCGCGGGTTCCGCGCTCGTCGGCATGGCCTTCAAGCGTGAATGTCAGGTTGGGGTAAAGCTTCGCCCAGGCAGCTTGACGCTGGAGGGTGGCTTTGGCCTCATCGTTCAGCGACGACTGGTCGGTGTCGAAGAACACGCGGTCACCAACGTTGGTGACGAGATCGGCTTGCGTACCGGGCGTGACGGTCGACGAGGACGACGAGGGGGTGGCAGCGGCAGTGGTCTCGTCAGTCGAGCTGCAAGCCGTAACCATCAAAAAAGCAGCGGCCACAGCGGCGAACCGCAGGCCTGCATACGGGGACTTCATTCGGGTGCTCTCCATTTTAATCTCAACGGCCACAAGCGGCTCAGAGTTCCTGTACTACTAGTGCATCGCGAGCAACCTGACGGAAAAGGGCAAGCCCTTCTCGCCGGGAAGCAATAGCTATTGCAAAGCCGGCCAAAAGGACGCTGGGTTGCCGTACCGCAACAAAATAGTATCGACAGGCCCAAGGAGTGGCAAGCGGATTGGCGGGGCTGCGGCTTTTCGGCATAGCCACAGTGATATTTATACATCAAATCCGGGCGCATGTCGGGGAAAGGCAACCGCTCCCCCGCCGCAAGATGCTCCGTCCCGGGTTGATCGGGCATGGCGGGGCGCCCGGAGAACCCGAAAACCGCACCCAACCACCCGCCCGATCGTTCCGGAACCGGAGAATCAGCCTGCCAGCCGCCTTACTGGATGCGCGGCGACCAGGCCGGATCGGAGGCGAAGGTCGGCGTCGGCACCTGCCGCTCGTTCTGGCCGGTCAGATCGACGGACCAGAGGCCGGGGCCACCCTGCGCGCCGCGCCGCTCGCGGAAGAACATCAGCACGCGGCCATTGGGCGCCCAGGTCGGACCTTCATTATGGAAGCCTTCGGTCAAAACACGGTCGCCCGTGCCGTCGGGCTTCATCACACCGATAACGAACTGGCCGCTGACCATTTTGGTAAAGGCGATGTAGTCGCCGCGCGGCGACCATACCGGCGTCGCATAACGGCCCTGACCGAAACTGATGCGATGCTGGTTCGATCCATCGGCATTCATCACATAAATCTGCTGCGCGCCGCCGCGGTCGGATTCGAAGGCGATCTGCGTCCCATCCGGCGAATAGCTCGGCGCCGTGTCGATGGCCGCCGTGTTCGTCAACCGCGTCACTTTGCGCGAGCGCAAATCCATCGTGTAGATGTTGGCGTTGCCGCCGCGCTGCAACGACATGATGATCTTCTGCCCATCAGGCGAGAAGCGGGGCGCGAAAGTCATGCCCGGAAATTCGCCGACGACTTCCTGCTGACCCGTCTCGATATCGAGCAGGTAAACGCGCGGATTGTTGTTGTGATAGGAGAGATAAGTGATCTCCTGCGAATTGGGGCTGAAGCGCGGCGTCAGCACAAGCTCGGCACCATTGGTCAGCATGCGCGGGTTGTAACCATCCTGATCCATGATGGTGAGGCGCTTGACGCGGCGGTTCTTCGGCCCGGTCTCGGACACATAAACGACGCGCGTATCGAAATAGCCCTGCTCGCCCGTGAGGCGCTGATAGATCGCATCCGAAATCAGATGCGCGACACGACGCCAATTGTCGGGCGTGGTGAAAAACTGCAGGCCGGTAAGCTGCTGTTCGCCGTAAACGTCCCAGAGGCGGAACTCAACGCGGAGCCGTCCATCCGCTTCCATGCGGGTCTGGCCCGTGACGAGCGATTGCGCCTTGATGATGCGCCAATCGCCGAAACGCGGCGGCACATTCATGTCGGTTATTTTTTCGATGAAAGAATTCTTCGCCAGCGGCCTGAAGAGACCCGAACGCTCCAGATCGTTGGTGACGACCGTGGCGATGTCGGCGCCCGCCGACGCCTCCTGCCCCGCACCGCCGACAAAATCGGTGATGGCGATGGGCATGGGTTCGGACTTGGCCGTGTTGATGTCGATATGGATGGCGGCCTGCGCGGGAAAGACAAGGCCCGCGACAAGAACGAGGGCCGCACCGGCCCCTAATGTGAAACGCCGAATTTCGCCAATAGCTTCAAACATCTTTATCGCTCCTGCCTTCTGGGCTTCTGCCTTCTGGGCCCACCCCATCCTTTGCCATAAGAGGCAGGATGGGGTCACATTTTGTCAATTCTGCGAACGGATAGCTTTGTTTCGCATTTACTCCATGCCGCCGACGGTAAAACGCGCTTCGACCAGTTCCCAATTTTGATATTTGTCGGCGGGAAGCATGTTGTAGGGCGCGCATTGCATCACCGCCTTGCTCGCTATCCGGCCAAGCTCCCGTGACGGTCCCTCGCCGATGGATTTAATCGTTGGGACACCAATGACCGAACCGTTCGGGGCCAAATGAAAACTCAGATCAGCATAAGCGCGATCAGCTTCTTCTAAAGAAAACACTGAACTTGCATCGAAGCATGCCCCGATCCGCTCTCTGAGAGCGTTCACAGCGTCCGTTATTTCATCCGCAGTCATTTCCTCATTAAGCATTGAGGAGGCGTCCTTATCGACCTGTCGGGTAGCCGCTGGCGTATCGGTGTGTCCCGCCGCCATCAAGGGCGCAGATATCACAACCATCGAAAGAGCTAAAACGATCAGCGCCACAGCGGAACATCCGCACACACACGAAAACCTGACCAGCGCCGTCACAGCATGCCCTGAACGGTGAAACGCGCCGTGACATCCTTCCAGGTGTTGTATTTTTCGCGCGGCAGCTTGTCGTAAGGCGCGCACTGGACCACCGCCTTGCGCGCGAGGATCGCAAGCTGGTTCGACGCGCCCGGCCCCGTGCCCTTGATCGAGGGGATGCCAACGAGCGATCCATCCTCGGCAAGCTCGAAGCTCAGATCGGCATAAAGCTTGTCGGCATCCTGCGACGCCGCGAGGAAGCCCGCGTCGAAACATTGGTTGATCTTCTGGCGCAATGCATCCGTCTCGCTCGCCGTCATCGGCAAGTCGGGATCGTCGGTCTCGGCAGCGTCGGCCTTGTCCTTTGTCGGCTTTGCTTCGTCGGGCTGAGACGCAGCGTCGGGGATCTTGTTCAGAAGCGCCGCGATCTGGCTTGGATCGAAACTCTTCTTCTTCGGCTTGTCGGGTTTTTTATCGACGACAGGCTTCGTCTTCTCGGGCTTGGGCGGCTCGGGCTTTTTCTCTTCGGGTTTCTTTTCGGCCTTCTTGTCCGGAATAGGCTCGGCCTTCTGCTCAGGCTCAGGCGGCGTCGGCACTGCCTCGGCCTTGGGCTCGGGAGTGGGTGCAGCCTTCGGCTTTTCCGGTTCGGGTTTGGGCTTTGGCGTTTCGACGGGCTTGGGCGTCTCGACTTTTTTCTTGGCCTGACGCTTCAGGTTCGTCATTTCCGCAACTGTCAGCAACTCGACCGGCAACGCGCGCGTCTGTACCGGCTCGAGTTCCCGTGAGGGAAGCGCGACAATGGTCGCGACCAACACGAAAACGTGTATCGCGGCAGAATAGATGAGCGGCTTGCGCATACCCAAGGTATTATTTCGTCCCGGCCTTCGGGGTCTGTGTCGTGTCGGATTCGGTCACCAGACCGACCTTGCTGAAACCGGCGGAACTGATACGCCCCATGACATCCATGACGCGGCCGTAATCAATGGTGCTGTCGGCGCGAACGAAAATGCGCTGTTCGTAACCGTTCTGCGCGATGGCAGTCAGGCGCGGCACCAGCGCATCCGGTTCGACCGGCGTCTCCTGCAAGAATACTTGACCCTTGCCATCGATGGTAATCGTCAACGGTTCGTTATCGCCCGAAAGCGAAGCGGCCTGCGTCTTGGGCAGATCGACCGGCACACCAACGGTGAGCAAGGGCGCTGCCACCATGAAGACGATGAGCAGCACCAGCATGACGTCCACCATCGGCGTCACGTTGATTTCGGCCATGGGCGCGCGGCGAAACTTGCTGCGCCCGCGCCCGCCACCACCGCCTTGCGCGGAGAACGACATGGTTCAGCTCCGTTCGTCGAGTTGGCGCGAAAGGATTGCCGAGAACTCGTCGGCGAAACTCTCCATGCGCGAGCCGAAGCGCCCGACCTGATTGGAAAAGCGGTTATAGGCGACAACCGCGGGAATGGCCGCGACAAGACCAAGCGCCGTCGCAAACAAGGCTTCGGCGATGCCGGGCGCAACGACCGCGAGATTGGTGTCGCGGCTGATGGCGATGGCCTGGAAGCTGTTCATGATGCCCCAGACGGTGCCGAAGAGGCCGATGAAAGGCGCAACCGAACCGACCGTGGCAAGGAAGAGAAGCCGGGCTTCGAGGCCGAGCATCTCGCGGCTGATCGTGACCTGCATCACCTTATCGACGCGCTCCTTGAGGCCAAGGAAACTATCAGTGGCGATTTCCTGCGACCGGCGCCACTCACGCATAGCGGCGATGAAGAGAGCCGAAAGCGGATGGCCGGGACGATGGCCGACTTCCTGATAGAGGTCTTCCAGCGAACGGCCAGACCAGAAAGTGCGCTCGAACTGGTCGGCGCGGCGCTCGACGCGGTTGAAGCGCCACCATTTGTCAAAAATGATCGCCCATGACCAGACGGAGGCAAGCAGCAAGCCGATCATCACGATCTTCACGATCGCATCGGCGTGCATGAACAAGCCCCAGATGGAAAAATCCACAGGCACCGCGTTAACGGTTTGATTGGCGATAACTTGCGCGGTGTTCACGCCTGTTTCGATATGCTGAATAGTCGGGTCCATTGCCGGTCCATCTCCGAGAGCGCGCCCTTCCGCGACGAAGGCGGCACAAAAGCAGACGGACTTGCGGGCGCAAAGCGAAGCCTTGCGCTGGCGCATGTCCGAACATGCACTTGTACCCCCTGAAGTAAGGGCAAAGTTAGTCCACGAATTATGTCGAAACCGTGGCGCATTGTGGGACTTATCACGAAGTTCAATAGCTTAGCGAGACGTTGTTGCTTTGACACAACAACAGATTAATCCTGATCGTCGATAAACGGCGCGAGCGCGACCCGCGCCTTCTCAGGCAGACGGCGTGGACGCCCTCGGCCATCGAGACAAGCGGCATGGAGGATCGCGCGCCAGATTTCGTCGCGGCGACCGGCATCTCCGAGGCGATAGATCTTCTGCACGGCTTCGAGCCGCGCCCCGCTCGCTTTGGCATAGCGTGTGTGGACTTCAAGCCTGTCGTCGATGCGGGCGGGCCTGACAAAGTCGATCTCCATGCGATGAATGGCAAAGGCGAGCGGGTCATCGCCTTCAAAGAGTTCTGTGTGATTGACGCCGGTAAGGCGCAAGAAATCCGACCGCCCGCGTTCGGCAAAGCGCAGATAGTTGGCGTGATAGACGATGCCGGAGAAATCCGTGTCTTCATAATAAACACGGACCGGCAGGATATGTGTCTTGTTTTCGATCCGCCCGGCAAGGTCGGGCCATTCATGCTGGCTCATGGCGCATCGTCGCCGGTGAAGAGCGCGCCCTGCCCGCCAGCCCCGCCCGCGGGAACGGGAAGGCCGAGATGCGCGAAAGCCGCAGGCGTCAGGATGCGCCCGCGCGGCGTCCGGTTCACGAGGCCCTGCTGGATGAGATAGGGCTCGATGATTTCCTCGATCGCGTCGCGTGGCTCCGATAGCGAGGCCGCCACCGTTTCGACGCCGACAGGCCCGCCCGAAAAACTGACGGCGATGCAGCGCAGATAGCGATGGTCAAGCGCATCGAGGCCAAGTTGATCGACCTCGAGCCGCTGCAATGCCTTGTCAGCGGCCTTGGCGTCGATACGCGCCGTACCATCGACGGAGGCAAAATCGCGCACCCGGCGCAGCAGACGACCGGCGACACGCGGCGTGCCGCGGGCGCGGCGCGCGATTTCATGCGCGCCATCCGCCGTCATCTCGATGCCGAAAAGCCCCGCGCCGCGCCGCACGATCAGCTCAAGTTCGGAAATCTCGTAAAAATTGAGCCGCACGGGAATACCAAAGCGATCGCGCAGCGGCGTTGTGAGGAGGCCCGTCCGCGTCGTCGCGCCGATAAGCGTGAAGGGCGCAAGGTCGATCCTGACCGAACGCGCGCCCGGCCCTTCGCCGATGATGAGATCAAGCTGATGATCTTCCATCGCCGGATAGAGAATTTCCTCGACCGCAGGCGAGAGACGATGAATTTCGTCGATGAAAAGCACGTCGCGCGGTTCGAGATTGGTGAGCAGCGCCGCAAGATCGCCAGCCTTGGAAATCACCGGGCCGGAGGTCGCGCGGAAATTGACGCCCAGCTCGCGCGCCACGATCTGCGCCAGCGTCGTCTTGCCAAGGCCGGGAGGCCCCGCAAAGAGAACGTGATCGAGCGCCTCGCCACGCGTTCGCGCCGCTTCGATGAAAACAGCGAGATTTTCGCGCGCCCGCGCCTGACCGACGAAATCGGCAAGAACTTGCGGGCGAAGCGAACGCTCGGCTTCGTCTTCTTCTTTCTTACGGGCGCTGAGAAGGCGATCAGTCATGGGCATGACTTCCCACAATCTTGTCATCCCGGGCTTGTCC
>CAZLLB010000085.1:10634-12386 GCA_964560165.1 uncultured Parvibaculum sp.
AAGGCGATCAGTCATGGGCATGACTTCCCACAATCTTGTCATCCCGGGCTTGTCCGGGGTGACAGCAGAAAATGACGGTGCTCAGCGGTTCACCTCTCACCGCGCCAACTCCTTCAAGCCCTGGCGGATAAGCTGCTCTGCCGAAGCCTCCGCCTCGAGCTTCTTTGCCGCCGCCGAAATCGCACCCATCGCCTGCACTTGCGGATAGCCGAGATTGGCGAGCGCCGATACGGCATCGCGCATGGCGGTCGAGGCGTCGGGCGTCAAAGGCGCGTCGCCCGCATCGAGAACTGCGGCGAGGCTCGTGGCTTGCGGTGCCTTGTCTTTCAATTCGGTGACGATGCGCGCGGCAACCTTCGGCCCGACGCCCGGCGCGGCGGAAACGGCCTTCTTGTCGTCAAGCGCGATGGCGCGGGCAAGATCGGCGGGCGAGAGCGTCCCGAGAACGCCGAGCCCGACGCGCGTGCCGACGCCCTGCACGCTCAGCAACAGGCGAAACCAATCGCGCTCGACATCGCTGGCAAATCCGATGAGGCGGATCGCGTCGGCGCTGACTTTGGTTTCGATGGAAAGCGTGGCCGCACCGCCCTGCGCGGGCAGCGCATCAAGCGTGCGCCGCGAACAAGTGACGTGATAGCCGACGCCATTGACGTCAATGATCGCCCAATCGACACCAACCTCGTCAACAATGCCCTTGAGCCGCCCGATCATGCGCGCCTAACCTTTGCGAGGGTCGCATCGCGCAGCAGCGCTTGCGCGATGCGCGCATTGGAGCCGCCTGAGTGAGCATGGCAAATGGCGATGGCGAGCGCATCGGCGGCATGTTCGGTTTGCGCGCCGCAACCGGGCAGCAGCATCTCGACCATCATGCGAATCTGGCCCTTGCCCGCGTGCCCCGCCCCCACGACCGACTTCTTGATATGATTGGGTGCATATTCAGCGACCGCTATGCCACAGCGCGCAGGCACGAGAAGCGCGATGCCGCGCGCCTGGCCGAGCTTCAGCGCCGCCAACGGATCACGCGCGACGAAAGCCTGTTCGACGGCGGCGGCATCAGGCGCATGAGCTTGGATGACGGCGACCAGCCCCGCCTCGATCTGCACCAGCCGCTCGGCAAGGCTCAGGCGGTCATTGGAGGCAATGGTGCCGTTGGCGACATGGGAAAGCCGCGCGCCAGAAACGTCGATGACGCCCCAGCCTGTCGCGCGCAAGCCCGGGTCGATACCGAGATATCGCAGAGAGGCCGGCATATGTGTGGGCCTGTCAGTTGGTCCGGCAACGGTTGGAGCGCGATGCGGCAAAATCAGACCGACATTTTCTCCATCATCGAATCGGACAGCTCGAAGTTTGAGTAAACTTGCTGCACATCGTCGTCGTCGTCCAGCGCTTCGAGCAATTTGATCAGCGTCTCGGCCTTTTCGTCATCGACTTCAATGGCGTTTTGCGGTTTCCAGACGATCTTGGCCGAACGCGGCTCGCCGAATTTCAGTTCCAGCGCGCTCGCAACTTCATGCAGCGCGTCAGGCGCGCAGAAAAGCTCATGCCCTTCGTCGCCGGACTGACAATCATCGGCGCCCGCATCGATGGCGGCCTCTAACATTGCATCCGCAGTGGCGGCTTCCGAGGCATAGTCGATGCGGCCAAGCCGCAAGAACATGAAGGAGACGGAGCCCGTTTCCCCCAGATTGCCACCGTTCTTTGCAAACAGGGAGCGCACCGAACTCTCCGTGCGGTTGCGATTATCCGTCAGTG
>CAZLLB010000086.1:0-12324 GCA_964560165.1 uncultured Parvibaculum sp.
TGAGGCTGTGCGCGTCATCACCCGTGCGGCGGGCGAAATGGGCATCCGCTATCTGACGCTTTACGGCTTCAGTTCTGAAAACTGGAACCGCCCGGCAGATGAGGTTAGCGACCTCATGGGATTGCTAAAGCTCTTTATCCGTCGTGACTTGGCCGAGCTTCATCAGAACGGCGTTCAGGTCCGTATCATTGGCGGGCGCGATGATCTCGAAGCCGACATCGTGGCGCTGATTGAAGAAGCCGAAACCCTGACCCATGCCAACGACCGGCTGAAGCTCACAATCGCCTTTAACTATGGCGGTCAAAACGAGATCACTTCGGCGGTCCGCCGCATCGCCCGCGAAGTGAAGGCAGGCCGTATCGATCCCGAGACCATCACACAGGAGATGGTTTCCGCCCATCTCGACACGGCGGGCGTTCCCGATCCCGATCTCATCATCCGAACCAGCGGCGAAAAACGCCTGTCGAATTTTCTGCTCTGGCAGAGCGCCTATGCCGAGCTTGTCTTTACTGATGTGCTTTGGCCCGATTTCACGCCCGAGCGGCTGAAGGAGTCCATCGCCGAATATAATCTCCGCGACCGCCGCTTCGGCGCTGTCGCCGCGCCGGTCGCGAAATCCTGACGCATATGGCAGACCCCACCGCCCCGAAAACCGCTGAACTGCGCACCCGCATATTATCAGCGCTCATCCTCGCCCCGGTCGCCCTCGGCCTCGCATGGCTGGGCGGTTGGCCCTTTGCGGCGTTGCTCGCCTTTGCCGCCGTCGCCATGGCGTTGGAGCTTTCGGCTCTGCTACCGGGCAATTCGACCACAAGCCGCGTCATGCTCGCGGGCTTTGCCTTGCTGGCCATATTCCTGACGGCAATCGGCGGCCCCTTTGTCGCGCTTCTGGCGGCGGCGGCGGGGCTGACCTTTGCTATTTCCATTGCCATCCTGCGTGGAGCGCCACTCTGGCCGCCGCTTCTGGCTTATCCCTATTTGATCCTGCCGCTGGTCGCGCTGCTCTGGCTGCGCCTTGACCCCGAATATGGGCGGCTCGCCATCTTCTGGCTGCTGTTGGTCGTCTGGGCGACGGATATTTTCGCTTATTTCGTCGGGCGCGGCATCGGCGGCCCCAAGATCGCGCCAAGGCTCTCGCCCAAGAAAACCTGGGCCGGTTTGCTCGGCGGCATGTTCGGCGCGGCTGTTGTCGGCGCGGCGGCCGCCATCTGGCTCCATCTTGGCTCACCGGCGCTCCTTGCCCTTGCCAGCGCCGGGCTTGCCGTTGTGGCTCAGGCTGGTGACTTTTTTGAATCCGCGCTGAAACGCCGCGCGGGGGTCAAGGATTCTGGTAAGCTTATTCCCGGTCATGGTGGCATCCTCGACCGCGTCGATGGCCTGGTCACGGCGGCGGTAGCGGCGGCGTTGATTGCCCTGCTGCATGGCAGCCTCAGTCCGGGCATGGGAGTTCTGGTTTGGCCCTGACAGCGCAAGCTCGAGATCAAAACGCGTTGAACGCCGGGCGGCGCAGCGTCAGTGTGCTCGGCAGCACCGGCTCCATCGGTGTCTCGACCCTCGACCTCATCGAGCGCGACCGCGAACGCTTCGACCTCGTTGCACTCACCGCCCATAAAAACGTCGTCCGCCTCATTGAGCAGGCGCGCCGCCTGCGTCCGCAATTTGCCGTCATCGGCGACCTGCTCCTTTATGATCAGTTGAAGGCGGGCCTCGCAGGCACCGGCATCGAAGTCGGCGCGGGCAGGGACGCCGTCATTGAAGCAGCCGTCCGCCCTGCCGATTGGGTCATGGCCGGCATTGTCGGCACGGCGGGCCTCGCGCCGACGCTGGCCGCGGTACGTCGCGGCGCATCCGTCGCGCTCGCCAACAAGGAATGCCTGGTCTCCGCAGGCTCGCTTTTCCTTGCCGAAGTCTCGCGCTCGGGTGCCACGCTTCTGCCGGTCGATAGCGAACACAATGCGATCTTCCAGGTGCTCGAAGCCGACAAGCTCCACACCGTCGATCGCATCATCCTCACAGCTTCCGGCGGCCCTTTCCGTACCTGGTCGCGCGACGAGATGGCCAAGGCCACGCCCAGCCAGGCCGTCGCTCATCCCAAATGGAGCATGGGTGCCAAGATCTCGGTCGATAGCGCCACCCTGATGAACAAGGGACTGGAGCTGATCGAGGCGCATTACCTCTTTCCCATCGGTGAGCCGCGCATCGAAATCATCATTCATCCTGAATCGATCATTCACAGCATGGTCGGTTATGTGGACGGCTCGGTCCTCGCCCAGCTCGGCTCCCCCGACATGCGCACCCCCATCTCCTATGCGCTTGCCTGGCCAAGCCGGATGCCTACGCCTTGCGCCCGACTCAATCTGGCCGAAATCGCAAAGCTGACTTTCGAGGAGCCGGACCCGGTTCGCTTCCCGGCCCTCCGGCTTGCCCGTGAAGCGCTGAGGGCAGGGGGCGCGGCACCCACCATCCTTAACGCCGCAAATGAAATCGCTGTTGCAGCATTCCTCGGCGGCCATATCGGTTTCCTCGACATAGTCGGCATCTGCGAATCCGTCCTCTCCAAAACCAATTCGGGCGGTTGCGCGCCCCTCGACCTCGACGAGATTTACGAAATCGACCGAATAGCGCGGATTCACGCTGAGGAACTGGTGCATTTGGCAAGCCGCTGACGTAGTCTCTCCTCCGGACGCGCCATCTTCCGGGGTGGCGTGGCGGGGGGCTTCGCGGCGGCTGGGTGACTTGAACATAAGTCGAATGTCTCGCCGCGTGGCGTGAGATGGGATTTTAAGCGTGATGGATCTGCTGACGGGGATCGGAGGTTTCGGAGTCTCTCTCTGGGGCTATTTGATTCCATTCCTGTTCGTGCTGACGGTCGTGGTGTTTTTTCACGAGCTGGGCCATTTCCTCGTCGCGCGCTATTGCGGCGTCACCGTCGAAACATTCTCCATCGGCTTTGGCCGCGAAATTCTGGGCCGCACCGACAAGCACGGCACACGCTGGAAGCTCGGCTGGATTCCGCTGGGCGGCTACGTAAAATTTGAAGGCGACGATAACGCCGCCAGCACCCCGGATCGCGCCCGCCTGTCGCAGGTGCCCGAAGATCAGCGTTCGGGCCTCTTTCACTTCAAGCCGCTGCACAAGCGCGCGGCCGTGGTCGCAGCCGGACCCATCGCCAATTTCATTCTGGCCACTGTCATTTTCGCCGGCATCTTCACCATTGTCGGCCAGGGCACGGCGCTCGCCATCATCGAAGCCGTGGTGCCCGGCAGCGCCGCCGAAGCGGCAGGCTTCAAGCCGAACGATCAGGTGATTTCGATCGAAGGCAGCAAAATCGACGGCTTTGAGGACATGATCCGCATCGTCAGCAGCAGCCCCGGCGTGCCGCTGCACTTCGGCGTCATGCGCGACGGCGCGCAGGTCACGCTTGTCGCGACGCCGGATGTGAAAGAAGTTGAAGACATCATCGGCGGCACCGTGCGCATCGGCCAGATCGGCGTGCAGCGCAAGGCCGGTGAGGGCAGCTACAGAATCGTCAGAACCGATCCGCTGACGGGCTTGTGGCAAGGCGCGCGCCACACCTGGTTCGTCGTTTCCGGCACCATGAGTTATCTCGGCGGCATGGTCACTGGCCGCGAAGACACAAGCCAGCTTGGCGGGCCGATCCGCATCGCTGAAGTTTCGGGCAAAGTGGCCGAGCAGGGCTTCACCGCTCTCTTGAATTTGACGGCGATTCTCTCCGTCAGCATCGGCCTGCTTAATCTCTTTCCGGTGCCCATGCTTGATGGCGGACATCTTCTGTATTATGCGGTCGAGGCGGTGCGTGGCCGTCCGATGGGCGAAAGGGCGCAGGAGTTCGGTTTCCGGGTCGGCTTGGCGCTGGTGATGATGTTGATGGTTTTTGCGACCTGGAACGACCTGGTGCATTTATTCAGTTGAGCGCCTTCATGGCGATCGCGATAGTTTCCCCTCGCGGGGCTTGGATAACCCCCGCCTTGGGGATTTTTTGAAGTAACAATGTGGCGCCTGCTTGGTGCGGGCGCGCTGCATGGTTTGAGGATGGTGTGGGGATGGGGCGACTGGCCGGTTATTTGACCAGATTTGCGGGACTGTGCGGCGCTGCCGCCCTGCTTCTCACAGCTTGGACCATGGCAGCGCAGCATGCGGGCGGCGGCGTCTTCAGCACGTCAGCGCTTGCGGCGGAGGCGGCCGCAGATGCGAGCAAGGCCAAGACGGGCCCCATGATTCGCCGGATCGACGTCGAGGGCAACCAGCGCATCGAGCGCGAAACGGTCCTGTCCTACATGTCCTTTCGCGAAGGCATGCTTTATGACCCCGCTCAGATCGACGACTCCCTCAAGTCGCTCTTTGCCACGGGCCTCTTCGCCGATATCGGCATGCGCCGCGATGGCGACAAGCTGATCGTCTCCGTCGTTGAAAACCCGATCATCAATCGCGTGGCCTATGAAGGTAATAGCGCGATCAAGGAAGAAGACCTCAACAACGAAGTCCAGCTCAAGCCGCGCACGATCTACACCCGCGCCAAGGTGCAGGCGGACGTAACCCGCATCATCGAACTCTATCGCCGCGGTGGCCGCTTCGCCGCCACGGTCGAGCCCAAGGTCATTCGTCTGCCGCAGAACCGCGTCGATCTCGTCTTCGAGATCAACGAAGGACCGAAGACGAAGATCGCGGCCATCGACTTCCTCGGCAACAAGGAGTTCAGCGACGGCACTCTGCGCGAGATCATCTCGACCAGCGAATCCGCTTGGTGGAAGTTCCTGTCTTCGTCGGACAGCTACGATCCCGACCGTTTGACATATGACCGCGAATTGCTGCGTCGGTTCTATCTCTCGAAAGGCTATGCCGACTTCCGCGTCGTCTCCGCAGTGGCCGATCTCAGCCGCGACGATAGCTCTTTCCACATCACCTTTACGGTTGAAGAAGGCGAAGTTTATACGTTCGGCAAGATTGCTCTGAAGACCAATCTCGAAAAGCTGAACAAGGCTGATCTCGAGCCGTTGATCAAGACGAAGGCGGGCGAGACCTACAACGCGACATTGATCGACAAATCGACTGACGCGCTCACCTTCGCCGCCGGTTCGCAGGGCTACGCCTTTGCTCAGGTGCGCCCGCGTGTTAATCGCAACCGCGAGAAGCGTACCATCGACATGACCTATACGGTCAGCGAAGGCCCGCGCGTCTATGTCGAACGCATTAATATCAGCGGCAACGTCCGCACGCTTGACCGCGTCATTCGTCGTCAGATGAAACTCGTCGAAGGCGATGCCTTCAACAAGGTTCTGCTCGATAAATCTGAAAAGAACATTCGCGGCCTTCAATATTTCAGCAAGGTCGATGTCTCCCAGCAACCCGGCACGGCTGCCGACAAAACGGTCGTTAACGTCGCGGTTCAGGAGCAGTCCACCGGTTCGCTTTCATTGAGCTTCGGCTTCTCGTCGGTCGATAGCGCCATCATCGGCGTTTCGCTGAACGAGCAGAACTTCCTCGGGCGCGGTTTGCAGATCGGCTCAAGCGTCTCGCTGTCGCGACGCCAGCAGTTGGTGCAGGTCCATTACACGGACCCGTATTTCCTCGATCGCGATCTCGTCGGCGGTATCGATCTCTTCGGTAGCGAAACCGACTATCAGGACGAAGCCTCCTTCGACTCCCGCACTCAGGGCTTCGGTTTGCGCTTCGGTTTCCCGCTATCCGATAACAGCCGCTTCCTCGCGCGCTACCAGTTGCGTCAGGAAGAAATCCTCAACGTGTCGCCATTTGCTTCGAACGTCGTGAAAGCGGCGGAGGGCAAGGAGACGCGCTCGATCATCGGTTACGATTATTATCTCGATAATCGTGATGATCCCGTCGCCCCCAAGGGCGGTTGGGACATGCTCTTCAGCCAGGACTTTGCCGGCCTTGGTGGCACGGTTCGCTATGTATCCACGCAGCTCCTCACCCATGCTTATTATCAGGTTGCGGAAGACTTCGTCGCCACGCAGCGGTTCGACCTTGGCTACATCAAGGGCATAGGCGAAGAAATTCGTCTGAATGATCGCTTCTTCAAGGGCGGCACAGACTTCCGTGGCTTCAAGTCGGGCGGTATCGGTCCGCGAGATTTGCTGACCAATGACGCCGTCGGCGCCGAGGCTTATGCGTTCGGCACAACTGAGATGAGCTTCCCGAACGGATTGCCCGAAGCGCTCGGCATCACGACCAGCTTGTTCGTGGACTATGGCTTTATCGGCAAGGCCTATACGGACCCGACCGTGTTCGCGAACGTCCAGGACAAGATGGCGCCGCGTGTTTCGACCGGCCTCAGTCTCAATTGGAAATCGCCTTTCGGACCCGTCCGGCTCGACTTTGCCCAGGTGCTGATCGACGAACCATATGACCAGCGCGAAGCCTTCCGCTTCAGCGCCGGCACAAGTTTCTAGGTTTATCTGCTTCAGAGAGTCAAAAAGGACATCTTTATTATGAAGTTCCATCGTTTCGTTTCGCGTGCATTGGCGGGTCTGGCTGTCGCGTCCTTCGTTACCGGCGCATCGTTGACTGCGGCGAGCGCGGCAGAGCCGGCTGCGATCATCGTGATCGTCAATTCCGAGCAGCTTTTCGCACAGTCGAAGGTTGGCCAGAGTGTGCGGACGCAAATTCAGGCGCAGGCCAAGAAGCTTCAGGCCGAGAGCAAGAAAGCCAACGACGACCTCAAGGCTGAAGCCAAGAAGCTCGGCGAGCAGCGCGCGCTTCTCAGCGAAGCTGATTTCGCCAAGAAGGTTCAGGCTTTCGAGCAGAAGCAGCAGACCCTTCAGCAGAAGATGCAGAAGAAGAGCCAGGAACTGCAGCTCGGCAGCAACAAGGCGCGCGGCGAAGTCGAAGCTGCGATCCGTCCGATTTTTGCTGATGTGATGAAAGAGCACGGTGCCACCATTCTTCTCGACCAGTCCGTCGTGCTGGCCGGTGGTGTCGATCTCGACGTGACGGCCGAAGTGTTGAAGGCTCTCGACGCGAAGATCACTTCCGTCACCGTGGCGCCCGTTTCAGGCAAATAAGAGCAAGGGAAGGGCGGACGGGTTTAGCTCGGCAGCCTGGTAGTTAAGGCAATGGCTGATCCTCGTTTCTTCGCCAATCAAGGCCCCTTCGCGCTGGGTGACATCGGCCGGCGCGTCGGGGCCGATCTTGCGCCCGGCGTGGACGCGGCGCGCATGGTCGATGACATCGCTCCTCTCGATGCTGCCGGTCCCACGCATCTGAGTTTTCTCGACAACCCGAAATATGTCAGCGCTTTTGAAGCGACGGCGGCGGGTGCCTGTCTTGTGCATCCACGCTATGTCGAGCGCGCGCCCAAAGGGGTCTCGCTGCTGCTGAGCAATGATCCCTATCGCGCCTATGCGCTGGCAAGCCAGCTTTTCTATCCCGGCGAAGCCCGTGGCGGCGATACGTTCGGCGAGCCGGGCACAGTCCATCCCCGCGCCAATGTCCACCCAAGTGCCAGTCTCGGCGAGGGCGTCACCATCGAGCCGGGTGCCTCCATCGGCGCTCATGCCGAAATCGGCAAAGGCACCGTCATCGGGGTCAACGCCTCTGTCGGCAAGGGCTGCACCATCGGTCGCGATTGCTTCATCGGCCCCAACGTCACCGTCAGCCACGCCCATATTGGCGACCGTGTGATGCTCCATCCCGGCGTTCGCATCGGTCAGGACGGCTTCGGTTTCGCCATGGGCCTGCCGCGCCACGAAAAGGTGCCGCAGCTCGGTCGCGTCATCATTCAGGATGATGTCGAGATCGGTGCCAACGCCACGGTGGATCGTGGCGCAGGCCCCGATACGATTATCGGCGAAGGCACCAAGATTGATAATCTCGTCCAGATCGGCCACAACGTCGTCACCGGGCGGCACTGCATCGTCGTCGCCCAGACCGGCGTTTCGGGTAGCGCGAAACTCGGAGATTTCGTCGTGCTGGCGGCGCAAGTCGGCGTCACCGGGCATCTCACCATCAATTCCGGCGCGCAGATCGCGGCGCGCGGTGCTGTCGTTCATGACGTGCCGCCGGGTGCGCGCTACGGCGGCGTTCCCGCCAAACCTGTACGAGAATGGGCACGCGAGCTTGCCGCCATCAAAAATCTAGGCAAACGTAAACTGGGCCCGGGGCCGGACGAGACCGGCGGGAATTGAGACCAGTTGAATTGCCAACCTGTAGAAGAGGGATAAGAACATGAGCGAAACGGAAGCGGCATCCGAAAAGCTCGGAACGGCGGATATCAAGCGGGTGATGGAGTTGCTTCCTCATCGCTATCCCATGCTGATGATAGACCGCATCATCGAAATGCGCGGCACCGAAAGCTGCATCGGCATCAAGAACGTCTCTAACAACGAGCCATTTTTTCAAGGGCATTTCCCCGGCCATCCCGTTATGCCCGGTGTGCTGATCGTCGAGGCGATGGCGCAGACGGCGGGCGCGCTCGTGCTCAACGGCCTCGGCACTGGTGCTGAAGGCAAGATCGTCTATTTCATGTCGATCGACCGCGCCAAATTCAGAAAGCCGGTCATTCCGGGCGACGTCGTGTATGTCCACGTCAACAGGATTCAAAATCGCGGCCCGGTGTGGAAGTTCAACGGGAAGGCGAAGGTCGATGGCGTCGTCGTCGCCGAAGCCGATTTCGCCGCCATGATCATTGATCAGGCGGCGTCCTGATGGCGGATATTCACGCAACCGCTATCGTCGATCCGAAAGCGCGGCTGGGTGCCGACGTCAAGGTCGGCCCCTATTGCGTCATCGGGCCGGATGTATCGCTGGGCGAAGGCTCGGTCCTCCACGCTCATGTCGTCATCGACGGTCGCACGAGCATCGGTCCGCGCGCGCGTATCCACCCCTTCGCCTCGCTCGGCCAGCCCCCGCAGGATCTCAAATATCGCGGCGAGCCGAGCACGCTCGAAATCGGCGCGGATGTTTTGATCCGCGAATATGTGACGGCCAATACCGGCACCGAAGGCGGCGGCATGGTCACAAGCATCGGCAACAATTGCACGCTGCTCTCCAGCGTCCATGTCGGCCATGATTGCCGCATCGGCAACGATGTCATCATCTCCAGCGCCACGCTGCTCGCCGGTCATTGCCACGTTGCCGATTTTGCCATTTTCGGCGGCGGCGCGGCGGTGCACCAGTTTGTGCGTGTCGGTCGCAATGCTTTTATTGGTGGCGCAAGCGCGGTCGAGAGCGACATCATTCCCTTCGGCCTCGTCGTCGGCAATCGCGCGAGCCTGATGGGCCTCAACCTCGTCGGCCTGAAGCGCCACGGCTTCACGCGCGAGCGTATCAACGCGATGCGCGACGCCTATGGGCAGATATTCTCTGCAGACGGAACAATGCGCGATCGCGTCGCAGATGTTGCCGAGCGTTTCGCAGGCAATGCCGATGTCATGGAAATCGTGACCTTCATCCAGTCCGCCAGCGACCGGCCTCTCTGCCTGCCGTCGCGCTGAGCCAGCCGTCCATGAGCGCCCCCGCCGATAGACCGCGCAAGCTCGGCATCGCCGCAGGTAGTGGCCCTCTGCCGCTGCGTGTGGCCGACGCCGCGCGCGCCATGGGCCGCGATGTGTTCATCGTTGGCGTCAGAGGCGCTGCCGGGCCTTCGATTGAGAGCTATCCGCATGACTGGGTCCGCGTCGGTGCCATGGGCCGCTTCGCCCGGCTCTTCAAGCAGGCGGGCTGCGAGGACATCGTCATTATCGGTCCGATGAACCGCCCGACGCTGCGCGACATAGTGCCCGATTTCCAAGGCGCGCTTCTACTGCCGCGTTTCATAAAGCGCATGAAGCGTGGCGACGATGCGTTGCTGCGCGGCGTCGTGGAGTTTCTCGAAACCAAGGGCTTCAGGGTCATCGGCGCGGAAACCATCCTCACCGAGCTTCTCGCCACCGAGGGCCTGCTCACTCGCGTCGCGCCCGATGCTGCTCACGAAGCCGATATTGACCTCGCCATCCGCGCCGCCCGCGACATTGGCGCGCGCGATATAGGGCAGGGCGCGATTGCGCGGCGCGCCCGCATCATCGCGCTTGAAGATATCAAGGGCACCGACGCCATGCTCGCCCGCGTTGAAGTTGAAAATCCGCGAGACAATGCCGGTCGCAGCGGCGTCCTCGTCAAATTGCCCAAGCCTGCGCAGGAGCGCCGCGTTGATCGGCCGACCATTGGTCCGCGCACTGTCGAGCGTGCGGCGGCAGCGGGCCTTGCGGGCATCGCGGTCGAGGCAGGCGGTGCCATCGTCACCGATGCTGATGAAGTCGCTCGCGTAGCCGATGCGCTCGGCCTTTTCGTCCTCGGTTTCCCGCACGCCCGTGTCGAAAGTTTAGCCCCATGACCGTCCGTACACCCCACATCATGCTCGTTGCGGGTGAGCCCTCCGGCGATGCGCTGGGCGGCGAGTTGATGGAAGCCCTGTTGAGCCTCACCGGCGGCGCGCTGCGCATCACCGGCGTCGGCGGGCCGAACATGATCGGCCACGGCCTTACCTCCGTCTTCCCCATGTCCGACACATCTGTCATGGGGCCCCGCGAAGTCATTCCGCGCCTGCCGCTGATCCTGCGCCGTGTCCGCGAAACGGTGGCCTTCGCCGTCGCCGAAAAGCCCGATGTGCTGGTCATCATCGACAGTCCCGACTTCACGCATATGGTCGCAAAGCGCGTCGCCAAACGCGCGCCCGGCATCAAGATCGCCAACTATGTCTCGCCCAGCGTCTGGGCCTGGCGGCGTGGCCGTGCCCGCGCCATGGCAAAATATATCGACCGTGTACTAGCGCTCTTACCCTTCGAGCCGGATTTTTTTCGCGCCGAAGCGCATCTCGATTGCGTTTATGTCGGCCACCCGGCCATCGAGCGCATTCCCTTGGCGGGCGAGGGTGCGCGTTTCCGTGAGGCTCACGGCCTCGCGTCCGACACGCCGATCCTCCTCCTGCTTCCCGGCAGCCGTACCAATGAGGTGAAGCGCCTCGTCAAGGTCTTCGGCGAAACAGCGGCTCTGCTCGCGGCCGAAACGCCCGGCCTTAAATTCGTCGTGCCCACCGTGCCGCATGTCCGCCATCTCGTCGAAGAGGCGGTAAAAAGCTGGAGCGTTCCCGTTCTTCTGGTCGAAGGCGAAGCCGATAAGCGCGCCGCCTTCGCCGCCGCCACTGCCGCGCTCGCCGCTTCCGGCACTGTGTCGCTGGAGCTTGGCCTCGCCGGTGTGCCCATGGCCGTCGCCTACAAGATCGATGCCATCGCCGCCTGGGCCGTTTCGCGCATGCTAAAAGTGCCTTCGGTCGTCATCGTCAATCTGATCCTCGACAGGCCCTCCGTCCGCGAGTTCCTGCAATTCGCGGCAACGCCCACAGCTCTCGCCGCCGCGTTGCGCCCGCTTCTGCACGACACGCCGGAACGCACCCGCGCGCTCGCCGACCTCGCGGAACTCCGCGAGGTGATGGGCGTCGGCGGCGAACGCCCAAGCCTGCGCGCAGCAAAGGCTGTGCTGGAAATGCTTTCCTAATTTCTGTCATTGCGAGCCGCCGCAGGCGGCGTGGTAATCCGCCTTGAATACAAAAAAAGGCGCCCCACCGGAGCGCCCCTTTTCGTTTCGTCGAAGCAAAGCCTATTTCCGCTTTTCCATTGACGCATAATCGCGACGCGGCGCGCCCGTATAAAGCTGGCGCGGACGGCCGATGCGCTGGTCCGGGTCTTCGATCATCTCGTTCCACTGCGCGACCCAGCCCACAGTGCGGGCAAGCGCGAAGAGAACCGTGAACATCGTCGTCGGAAAGCCCATCGCTTTCAGTGTGATGCCTGAATAGAAGTCGATATTCGGATAGAGCTTCTTCTCGATGAAGTAGCTGTCATTGAGCGCGATCTTCTCAAGCTCCATCGCTACGTCGAGCAGCGGATCGTCTTTAATGCCAAGAACCTTCAGCACTTCATGGCAGGTCTGCTGCATCACGCGCGCGCGCGGGTCGTAGTTCTTATAGACGCGATGCCCAAAGCCCATCAGACGGAACGGATCGTTCTTGTCCTTCGCCTTGGCGATATATTCGGGAATGCGGTCCACGGTGCCGATCTCGGCCAGCATTTCCAGCGCCGCCTCGTTCGCGCCGCCATGTGCCGGGCCCCAGAGGCAGGCAATGCCCGCCGCGATGCAAGCAAACGGGTTCGCGCCCGAGGAACCGGCAAGACGCACCGTCGATGTCGAGGCGTTCTGCTCATGATCCGCATGAAGAATGAAAATGCGATCCATAGCCCGCGCCAGGATCGGATCGACCTTGTATTCCTCAGCCGGAACCGAGAAGCACATATGCAGGAAGTTTTCCGC
>CAZLLB010000087.1:0-12276 GCA_964560165.1 uncultured Parvibaculum sp.
CGCCTATCCGACCCGGATGAAGGTGCTGACCGCGGTCGATTTCGGCGACCTGCTGCTCGAACCATTGCGCATCTTTCAGGAAAATCCCGAAATCCTCGCCGACTATCAGGATCGCTTTAAGTACATGCTGGTCGATGAGTACCAGGACACCAACGTCGCGCAATATCTTTGGCTGCGGCTTCTGGCGCAGAAGCACAAGAACATCTGCTGTGTCGGCGATGACGATCAGTCGATCTATGGCTGGCGTGGCGCGGAGGTCGATAACATTCTGCGCTTCGAGAAAGATTTTCCCGGCGCCAAGGTCGTTCGACTCGAACGCAATTATCGCTCGACGCCGCATATTCTCGGTGCCGCATCTGGCCTCATCGCTGCGAATGAGCAACGCCTCGGCAAGACGCTCTGGACCGAGATGAACGAGGGCGAGAAGGTCAAGGTTTCGAGCTATTGGGACGGCGAAGAAGAAGCCCGCTCCATCGCCGAAGAGATCGAACAATTGCAGCGCAAGGAACACATGCTGCATCAGATCGCCATTCTGGTGCGCGCTTCGTTCCAGATGCGCGAATTCGAAGACCGCTTCATCAATCTCGGCATTCCCTACCGCGTCGTCGGCGGCCCGCGCTTCTATGAACGCGCCGAAATCCGCGATGCCAATGCCTATCTACGCCTCGTCGCCCAGGGCGATGACGATCTGGCTTTCGAGCGTATCGTCAACAAGCCGCGCCGCGGTCTTGGCGATGTCGCACTACAGACGATCCACCGGCTCGCACGCTCGCGCGGCGTTTCACTGATGCGCGCCGCGCGTGAAATCATCACAACCGAGGAATTGAAGCCCGCGCCGCGCCGAGCGTTGGCAGGCTTCGTCGAGATGGTAGAGCGCTGGCGCTCGCTCGTGCCCGGATTGCCACATACCGAACTCGCCGAGATCATCCTTGATGAAAGCGGCTACACAGAAATGTGGCAGAACGACAAATCGGCGGATGCCCCCGGCAAGCTCGAAAACCTCAAGGAACTCGTGCGGTCGATGGAGCATTTCGAGAACCTTGCCGGCTATCTCGAACACATCTCGCTGGTCATGGAAATTGAGTCTCAGGACAGCGGCGACAAGATCAATCTGATGACGCTGCATAGCGCCAAGGGCCTCGAATTCGACAATGTCTTTCTGCCGGGGTGGGAAGAGGGTCTGTTCCCGCATCAACGCGCGCTCGACGAGAGCGGACTTGCGGGCCTAGAGGAAGAACGCCGCCTCGCCTATGTCGGCATCACGCGCGCTCGCAAGAATGCCTATATCTCATTTGCCGCCAACCGCCGCATTCACGCGCTATGGCAAAGCGCCATTCCCTCGCGCTTCATAGACGAGATTCCCAAGGAACATGTCGAAGTGGCCGAAAGCGCTATGGGCGCGGGCAGCTATCAGAACTACGCGCCAAGCCGTTTCGCGCAGGACTTCGCGCAAGGCAGTTCCTATTCGAGCCCCGGCTGGAAACGCGCGCAGGCAAACACACAAGCAACATCAAAGGTACGCCCACCCAGCGCCGAGGTGCATGGTGATCTCGTCGCGACCAGCGACCCCGCCGCCGCTAGCTACCGCAAGGGCGAGCGTGTCTTTCACCAGAAATTCGGTTATGGCGACGTGCGTGAAATCGATGGCAATAAACTGACTGTCGATTTCGACAAGGCAGGCCAGAAGAAAGTCATCGACAGTTTTCTGGAACGGGCCTGATCCATGAGCCTGTGGAAAGCCTCCTTCGTCGTGCCCTATGCCGCAGCAGAGAGTTTTTCAAGCGCGCTTGAAGAAGCCTTCGCACCAGCGGCGCTGGCCGTTTCGACCAGCGAAGCAAATCCCGGCACTGGCCCATTGGTGAAGACTGCTTCCGACTGGAACGAGGTCGAAGCGCATGGCTTCTGGACCGTGGAAGCGCTCTATGATGAGGAGCCGCATGTCGAAGCGCTGCGAGGCATTCTCGAAGCCGCCAAGGAAACGACGGGCGCAACGCCCACAGAATTCACAATCAGTCCAGTGGTCGAAATCGATTGGGTGGCTTGCTCACTCGAAGGACTGGACCCCGTGCGCGCCGGGCGCTTTTTTATCTATGGCAGCCACGATGCCGACAAGATACCGGCAGGCGTTATTCCGCTTCTTGTCGATGCGGGCCAGGCCTTCGGCACGGGCCACCATGAGACGACGACTGGCTGCCTCGAATTTATTTCCGACCTCGTCCGGCCGGGTGTGCATATCAACGCGCTCGATATCGGCACTGGAACGGGGGTGCTCGCCGTCGCCATCGCCAAGCTTGCCCATTGCAATGTGCTGGCAAGCGACATCGATCCCGTCGCCGTCCACGTCACGCGCGACAATGCGCGCAAGAATGGAACGGCGCCCTTCATTACCGCCGTTACAGCCAAGGGTTTCAGCCATCCGACACTGCGCGCTCGTGCGCCTTACGACCTTATCGTCGCAAATATCCTTGCGCGACCCCTCGTCTCCCTCGCGCCAGCCTTCGCGGCGCATCTGAAAGTCGGCGGCGCCCTGATCCTTTCCGGCATCCTGCGCAATCAGGAAACCATGGTCACAAGCGCCCTTCGCTCGCAGGGCCTATTCCTCCGTGCCCGCAAGCCTAAAGGCGACTGGGTAACGCTCAGGATTCAAGGTTAGCTCGGTTGCATGGCTCCTCGGCCAGCGCCATATTAGGCGCATGTTCCAGACCTATGACGATACAGCCAATCCCGCCCTCGGGGCCGAACGCGCCAAACGCCTCCGCGATGAGTTGAAGCGACGCGGCCTTGACGGCTTCCTGATCCCTCGCGCCGATGAGCATCAGGGCGAATATGTGCCGCCTCATGCCGAGCGCCTGCGCTGGTTGACCGGCTTTTCAGGATCGGCGGGCCTCGCCATTGTGCTGATGGAAAAGGCCGCAATCTTCATCGACGGGCGCTACACACTTCAGGTCCGCTCTCAGACCGACGTGAATATTTTTGAGCCGCAGCACCTTATTGAGCAACCACCTGTACGTTGGATCGAAGAACATTTGCCGAAAGGCGCAAAGCTCGCTTACGATCCGTGGCTGCACACGATCGACGCTGTTGCTCGCTACAAGGCGGCAGCGGAGAAAGCGGGCGGCACACTCGTGCCCGTCGATGCCAATCCGCTTGACGCGGTCTGGAGCGATCAGCCGCCGCCGCCCACCGCACCTGTTCAACCGCACGAATTAAAATATGCGGGCGAGCCTGCGTCGGAAAAATTGAAGCGCGTTTCCGCATCGCTCGGTGGTGCGGACGCTGCCATGCTCACCATGCCGGATTCGATTGCCTGGGCCTTCAATATTCGCGGCGGCGATGTCGGTCACACGCCCCTGCCCCTTTCCTTTGCGCTGATCCATACGGATGGCCACGCCGAACTTTTCATCGACGACCGCAAAGTTGGCTCCGAAGCCCGTGCACATCTCGGCAATGTCGTGAGCCTGCGCCCGAGCGCCGACCTCGCCAAGGCGCTCGACGATCTCGGCGCAGACAAAAAGACGGTCCTTGTCGATCCGACCACTTGTGCGTCATGGATCAATGATCGCTTGCAAGCGGCGGGCGCAAAAATAAAGCGCGGAACTGATCCGTGTGAATTGCCTAAGGCCTGCAAGAATACAGCGGAAATAGACGGCACGCGCGCCGCGCATCTGCGCGACGGCGGCGCACTGACGCGCTTTCTTGCCTGGCTCAGCCTGAACGCACCCAAAGGCGGCATAGACGAAATCGGGGCTTCGAAGAAGCTGGAAGCCTTTCGCGCCGACACCGGCGAGTTGAAAGACCTGAGCTTCGATACGATTTCCGGCGCGGGCCCGAACGGAGCCATTGTCCATTACCGCGTGACCCAGGGCACCAATCAACCCCTGCAGCTTGGCGAACTCTTCCTCGTCGATTCAGGTGCGCAATATCTCGACGGCACAACCGACGTGACGCGCACTGTCGCCATCGGCAAGGCGAGCGCCGAACAGCGCGACCGCTTCACCCGCGTGTTGAAAGGCCATATCGGCATCGCGACGGCGCGCTTTCCCGAAGGTACCTCCGGCTCGCAACTCGACGCGCTGGCTCGCATGTCTCTCTGGAAGGCCGGGCTTGATTACGACCACGGCACCGGCCACGGCGTCGGCTCATATCTTTCCGTGCATGAAGGCCCACAACGTATTTCCAAGCTCGGCTCCGTGCCGCTGAAACCCGGCATGATCATCTCGAACGAACCGGGCTATTACAAAACCGGTGCCTATGGCATCCGCATCGAGAACCTGCTCGTCGTCACGCCACCGGCGCTTGTCGAAGGCGGTGAGCGCCCGATGCTCGGCTTCGAAACGCTGACGCTTGCCCCCATCGATCTGAATTGTATCGAGGCAAGCCTGTTGACGGCGGAAGAAATCGAATGGCTCAACGCCTATCATGCCCATGTGCGCGAGGCGCTGACACCAGACCTCGACGCCGAAACGCTGGCCTGGCTCAAGGACGCGACGCGGGCGATCTAGCCGCCCGCCATCTCGATCCACTCGTCTTCCGAGATAACCTTGACGCCGAGCGCCGCCGCCTTGGTGAGCTTTGAGCCTGCATCAGCGCCTGCGACCAGAAGATCGGTCTTGGCCGATACGCTGCCCGCCACTTTCGCGCCCAGTTGCTCGGCTCGCGCTTTGGCTTCGGCGCGCGTCATGCGTTCGAGCGAGCCGGTAAAGACAACGGTTTTACCCGCGACAGGTGAGGACATCTCCTGCGCCGGGAGTGGTACTGCAACGACACCGGCATCCTTAAGCGATTGCAAAACTTCGCGATTGTGTTCTTCCGCGAAGAAGTCAATCAGCGCTTCGGCAAGGACTTCGCCCACGCCATCGATGGACATGAGATCGCGCCGGGCGTCGCTTCCCGTATCTGCCGCCTTCTCCATCTCCTCGATGAAATGTTCGAGCGTGCCGTAGGACCGCGCAAGGAGGCGCGCATTGGTTTCGCCGACATGGCGTATGCCGAGGCCAAAGACGAAGCGATCTATGTCAATGGTCCGGCGCTCATCAATGGCCGCAAATAATTTCCTGGCAGACGTGCCGCCCCACCCTTCGCGGTCTTTGAGCTTTTTCAGGCTCTTCTTGTCACGCTCTTCCAAGGTGAAAATATCGCCCGGCTGCTTGACGAGCCCATCGGCGTAGAACGCAGCGATCTGCTTCTCGCCCAAACCTTCTATGTCGAAGGCGTTGCGCGAGACGAAATGCCGAAGCCGTTCAACGGCCTGCGCCGGACAAATGAGACCGCCTGTACAACGGCGCACCACATCGAGCTTGCCGGTTTTGGGATCGGCTTCGCGCACTGCGTGACTACCGCAGGCCGGGCAAAGCTCGGGAAACTTGTAACGGCGAGCACCCTTGGCGCGCTTGTCTTCAACGACGCGCACGATCTGCGGAATAACATCGCCTGCGCGCTGTACGACGACAGTATCGCCGATGCGAATGTCCTTGCGCTCGATCTCGTCCTCATTGTGCAAGGTCGCGTTCGAGACGACGACGCCGCCGACCGTCACCGGCTTCAGCCGCGCAACCGGCGTCAGCGCGCCTGTGCGCCCGACCTGAATGTCGATGCCGAGTAGCTCAGTTATTGCCTGCTCTGCGGGGAACTTGTGCGCCAAAGCCCAACGGGGAGAGCGCGAGACGAAGCCCAAACGCTGCTGCCAGTCGAGCCGATTGACCTTGTAAACAACGCCGTCAATGTCGTAGCCGAGATCCGCGCGCTGCTTCTCTATCTCGTGATAGAAGGCAAGCAAGTCCTCCGACGACGTGTTGACGCGAAACAACGGATTGACTGGAAAACCCCATTTGCGGAACTGGTCCATCACGCCGGATTGAGTATCTGCCGAAACCTCGCTCGCCTCGCCCCACGCATAAGCAAAGAACCGCAAGGGTCGGCTGGCCGTGATTTTCGAGTCGAGCTGGCGCAGTGAGCCTGCCGCCGCATTGCGCGGATTGGCGAAGAGCGGTTTTCCCGCTTCGGTCTGGTTCTCATTGAGCCGCCCGAAATCTTCATGGCTCATATAGACTTCACCGCGCACCTCAAAGACATCCGGCAGGTTTTTGCCTTTCAGCTCATGCGGAATGTCCTTAATCGTCCGCAAATTCTCAGTGACATTTTCTCCCTCGCGCCCATCGCCGCGCGTCGCGCCAAGCACAAACCGCCCTTTCTCATAGCGCAGCGATGCAGAAAGCCCGTCGATCTTCGGTTCCGCCGTGATGGCGAGTTCGTCATCCTCCTTGAGATTGAGAAACCGTCCGACGCGATTCCAGAATTCGACGACATCGGCGTCATCGAAGCCGTTGGAGAGCGACAGCATGGCGACTTTATGTGCGACCTTGCCGAAAGCATCAGCAGGGGCCGCCCCCACATTTTTCGATGGACTATCCACGCGGACGAGTTCTGGGTAACGCTTTTCGATTTCGTCATTGCGGCGGCGAAGCGCATCATAGTCAGCGTCGGAAATCTCCGGCGCATCCTTCTGGTGATAGAGTTTGTCGTGACGCGCGATTTCAGCCGCGAGCCTCTCCAACTCTCCCGCCGCCTCATCAAGCGTCAACTGTTCGGAGGGCTTTTCTGTGCCATCCGATACACCCTTGCTCACGAGTGGCTCCCGATGAGTTTGCCTGCCGCCGCCCGCGCTTCATCGGTGACAGTGGCTCCAGCAAGCATCCTTGCAATTTCCTCACGCCGCTCCGGCGCATCGAGAACATCGACACGAGTGGCGACGCGCGCACCCTTGGCCTTCATCTCGCTTTTTGAAATACGCAAATGATATTGCGCCCGCGCCGCCACCTGCGGCGAATGCGTGACCACAAGGACTTGTGCATCTTTCGACAATTCAGCCAGACGCAAACCCACAGCCTCGGCAACGGCACCGCCGACACCGGCATCGACTTCGTCAAAAATAAGCGTCGGCGCACTACCCTGCGAGGCAAGCGCAACCTTCAATGCCAGAACGAAACGCGACAACTCTCCGCCCGATGCGATCTTGATGAGCGGAGCGAGCGGCGCTCCGGGGTTGGTCGAAATGAGAAACGAAACACGGTCGAGGCCATCCGGCCCGGCATTCTCCGGTGCCAGCCGTTCCACATAGGTTTTGAAAGTCGCCTTGTCGAGTTTGAGCGGCTTCAATTCGCTCATCACCTTCTGGTCGAGCTTCGCCGCCGCCTTGATACGTGAGGCAGACAGGGCTTCGGCGGCTCTGACATAAGCGGCATGAGCAGCCTCGGCAGCCTGTGCCAAGGCCGCGAGCTTCACTTCGCCACCCTCAATATCGGCAAGATCGTTTCTGAATTTCTCCGCGAGCGCCGCGAGATTATCGACCGTGACGTTGTGTTTGCGCGCTGCTGCCCGAAGGGCAAAGAGCCGCGTCTCCGCGCGTTCGAGCCGCTCGGGATCAAACTCCAGGGCATGCGTCGCCCGCACCAGCTCGTCGCGCGCCTCCGCAGCTTCGACAAGCGTGCGATCAAGCGCGGCAATCGACGCATCAAGCCTCCCGCCCACCTGATCGGCTACCCGCGCCAGACGTCGCATGGCTTGCGCCAGCCGCGCCTCAAGCCCGCCATTGCCAGCCAGTGCATCCTGCGCTTCGATGAGATCGGCCGCTATCTTTTCCGAGTGCATCATCAGAATACGTTCTTCGGCGAGTTTGGTTTCCTCACCTTCCTCCGGTGACAGCTCATCGAGTTCACCGACGACATGACGCAGATAGTCCTGCTCTGCGCGCGCCTTCGCAAGCATGGCTTCATGCGTATTCAAGGCGGCCCGCGCGACCGCCACGGCAGCCCAAAGGCGGCGCACTTCCTGCACCTTTATCTCCAGCCCGCCGAAGAGATCAAGCAAAGCGCGATGCCCCGATGCATCCAGAAGTCCGCGCTCATCATGCTGGCCGTGGATTTCGACAAGCGCGTCGCCGAGTTGGCGCAGCAATCCGACACTTACCGGCTGGTCGTTGACGAAAGCTCGGGTTCGCCCGTCTCTGGCTTGAACCCTGCGGAGGATCAAATCGCCCTCAGCGTCCAACCCGTTGCCTTTGAGAATCTCGCGAGATGCATGATCGGGCGACACATCGAAAACCGCCGTGACGCTGCCCTGTTCCGCTGTCAGGCCGACGAGCCCGGCATCCGCGCGCCCGCCGATAGCGAGCCCAAGCGCGTCGAGGAGAATAGACTTCCCCGCGCCGGTCTCGCCCGTCAGCGCGCAGAGACCGGAGGCGAGCACAAGCTCAAGCCTATCGATGAGAACTATATCGCGGATCGACAGCGCAGCGAGCATATGGACACGCTTCTAGAAAACGGTGTTCCAGGCCTTGCTGATCCAGGAATCCTTGTTCTCCTCGGGCTTGAGGCCCTGGCCTGCGAGGAGCGCATAACTGTCCTGATACCAGTCGCTACCCGGATAGTTGTAACCGAGAATAGCCGCTGCCGTCTGTGCTTCGGGTTTGATGCCCAGAGACAGATAAGCCTCGACCAGACGATGTAGCGCTTCGGGCGTATGCGTCGTCGTCTGGTAGTTTTCGATGACGATGCGGAAGCGATTGATGGCCGCAATATAATCGCGCTTCTTCAAATAGTAGCGACCGATTTCCATTTCCTTGCCGGCAAGGTGGTCGCGTGTCAGATCGAATTTGAGGCGCGCATCCCGCGCATATTCGCTTTGCGGAAAGCGCTGGATTATGGCGGTCAACGAGGCCAGCGCGTTCTCGGTCATCTGCTGGTCGCGGCCCACATCTGAAATCTGCTCATAATAGCTGAGCGCAATGAGATAATAGGCGTAGGCAACTTCCTTGCTACCGGGATGCAGCGAAATGTAACGCTGCGCGGTCAGGATCGCGTCGTCGTATTCGTTGACCTTGTAATGCGCGTAAGCCGACATCAGCGTCGCGCGGCGCGCCCACACTGAATAAGGATGCTGGCGCTCGACCTCATCAAACTCGACTGAGGCCTTCTGGTAACTGCCATCAGCCAGCAGATCCATCGCCTTGTTGTAAATCTGTTCGACCGGGCGCTCTTCATAAGGCAACTCAGTCTCGGAGGAACACCCCGCGACAGCCGCGAGCGAGCCAATGAGGAGCGCGCCGAACAAGGCTGTGCGCAGACGAGAAAACTGGGAATGCGGGGTAAGCAGCTTGGCCTCACTCATGCCGGCAAAGTCCATTTTCAACGGTCACCCGGCAGGACCGCTCCAACCGTCGGAACGAGGCCATATCATAGCGATTCCGGGAGCGTGACAAGGCCCCGGCGCTCTCAGCCGGCACCCCCGCGCCAGAGCAGGTTCTAGCTTAAACCGGCACAGGAGGCCATAGCGAGCAGCTTCGAAAAGATGCGAGCCGGCTTCATTAACGACGATGGAATGTTACAAAAGCGAAAATTTTATTCAGCCGGGACAGCCATGGCGCGGCGAATCTCGCCGGTGGACACACCACCCAGCTCGACAATTTCCCAAGCCGACCTGTCAGCAAACAACGCACGGAGGACCCGGTTGTTCATGGCATGGCCGGCTCTCATGCCCTCATAGCGGCCAATCAACGGCGCGCCCGCAAGCGCGAGGTCTCCAACGGCGTCGAGCACCTTGTGCCGAACAAACTCGTCGTCGAAACGGAGGCCTTCTTCGTTCAACACCCGATCACCATCGACGACGACCGTGTTATCAAGCGAACCACCAAGCCCGAGCCCTGCGCCCCACATCGCCTCAACATCCTTGAGAAGGCCAAAGGTGCGAGCGCGCAGAATATCATCGCTGAACGCGGGGTCCATGAAATCAGCTTCGATGGTCTGACGACCGATGACCGGATTATCGAAGTCGATCTCAAACGCCAGTTTGAAACCCTCGCCCGGCAGAAGAGCGGCCTTCTTCAAGCCGTCCTCAACCACAACCGGCTTCAAAATACGGATGGCACGGCGTGACGCGTTAAGCGTCTTCAAGCCGATTGCTTCGATAGTCTCGACGAAAACCTGCGAACTACCGTCCATCACGGGAATCTCGGGTCCGTTGATCTCAATGAACACATTGTCCACACCGAGGCCGGACAAAGCGGCCATCAGATGCTCGACAGTACCGATCGACGTGCCTGCCTCATTGCGGATGACGGTCGATAGCATCGTGTCACCGACATGATCGTAACGCGCGGGAATGTCCGTCACATTGATCGGCACATCGCCAAGATCTGTACGGCGAAAAACGATGCCGAAACCTGCACCCGCCGGATGCAGGTCCATGCGGATCATATGGCCGGTGTGAAGCCCGATGCCTTCAAGCACAACCGGTGCGCTCAGGGTCTTTTGCGGGCAAGCCACGGCACGGACATTGCGCTCGCGCCGTTGCGCGCGCTCCTCGTCCAGCATAACCGTGTCTGATTCTATTCTACGCACCGAACTATCCTTAGCCGATCTACTTCGATGCTGTTTCTAACAGGCGCGGCAGAGGTTAACAAAACACGCTTTCTTTCAGATTATTACCATTTGAAATGTTCGATAACTTATTGTTTTAAAAAGAAAAACCCCGCCCACCTGGGATAGATGACCCAGGTAGGCGGGGCTCGCTTAAGCACCCCCCGCAGGGCGCAACTCGGATACGTCGTCAGTTAGCCTGACGGCGCAAGAAGGTCGGAATCTCCAACTGTTCTTCCTCGAATGACGGCTGAACCAATCGGCTTTCCGCCGAAGGCGTCAGGCTCGGCGCATTGGTTGCCGGCTTGGGAGCTTCGACGTGAGGGCGCGCGGGCTCTCGTGCCACCACCGGCTCGCGGCGAGGCGCGGGCGCGGATGCCGGCTCCTCTTCGCGGCGACGGCTGCTCCCGGTCAGACGTTCAAAGAATGACGGGCCGCGCTTGGGCATCCGCGACTGGGCAACGGGCACCGGACGGTTGCCGGGGAAGGAAGGCGCATCCCCCTTCGCCGTCTGCACCCGATCAAGATCGCCGGGAATGAACGGCTTCTGCCTGGGCTCGGCGAGAACATTCGCCGCGCTCACCACCGGCTCGTCATGCATGGCAGCTTGCCGCTGCACGCGCTGTTCCGGCTTGTGGATGATGACCTCCGCTTCATATTCACGCGGATCAAATCCACCGACGCGCGGCGCGGTGCGTTCCGGCTGCTGCTCAAAAGCGGCAACGGCTTCCGCCTCGACAGGGGCGGCGGCCTGTTCCACAACCTCGATCTGCGGGCGCGATGCGACGGCGGAGCGCGACGCAGCGAAGGTAGCAGCAGCCCGCGGCGGCGCGCCGCGTTCCGTTGCAACGACCTTGGCGAGCTTCGCCGTTTCGTTGGAGGACGGCTGAGCGCAGATTTCATTGTCGATGCCGGTGGCAACGACCGACACCCGCATATGACCGTTCATCGATTCATCGAAGGTCGAGCCAACAATGATGTTGGCGTCCGGGTCCACTTCCGAACGGATACGGTTGGCCGCTTCATCGAGTTCATAAAGCGTGAGGTCTGAGCCGCCGGTGATGTTGATGAGAACGCCGCGCGCGCCCTTCATCGACACTTCATCAAGCAGCGGATTGGAGATCGCTGCTTCGGCAGCCTCGATCGCCCGCTTCTCGCCAGAGGCTTCGCCTGTGCCCATCATGGCTTTACCCATCTCGTTCATCACGGTGCGAACGTCCGCGAAGTCGAGATTGATGAGGCCAGGCTTCATCATCAGATCGGTGATGCCGGCGACGCCGGAATGCAGCACCTGGTCAGCCATCGCGAAGGCATCTGCGAAGGTCGTGTTTTCATTCGCCACCCGGAACAGGTTCTGGTTCGGGATGATGATGAGCGTATCGACATATTGCTGAAGATCGCGAATGCCATCTTCGGCCAGACGCATGCGGCGCGAGCCTTCGAACTGGAAGGGCTTCGTCACCACGCCTACCGTCAGAATGCCCTGCTCACGCGCCGCACGGGCGATGACGGGCGCAGCGCCCGTACCCGTGCCGCCGCCCATGCCGGCTGTGATGAAGACCATGTGGGCGCCGTGGATCTGCTCGACGATCTCGTTGAGCGCTTCTTCGGCCGCCGCGCAGCCGACTTCAGGCCGCGAACCAGCGCCGAGGCCTTCGGTGATCGACGCACCGAGCTGGATGCGACGTTCGGCCGACGAGAGCGCCAGCGCCTGGGCGTCTGTGTTCGCGACCACGAATTCGACGCCGTCAAGACCAGACTCGATCATGTTGTTGACCGCGTTGCCACCCGCACCGCCGACGCCGAACACGGTGATCCTGGGCTTCAGTTCCTTCGCCTGCGGTACCGTCAATTTGATGCTCAT
>CAZLLB010000088.1:0-12247 GCA_964560165.1 uncultured Parvibaculum sp.
GCGGGATAGTCGAATTCGTTAAGGTCAGGCGCGGCGAAAGAACGATTGATGATCTTGACGCCCTTGGCATTCACCGGAATCGAGAAAGCGACGGCGTAATCCTTTTCGTCTTCGTTCATCGCTTTGGTCGGCATGACGACAAGCTCGTGAACCAGCGCCGCCGCCGAAATGTGGAGCTTGGCGCCGCGCACTATAATGCCGTCCTTGTTGCGCTCGACGATGCGGAGATAAAGATCCGGGTCGTCCTGCTCATGTGCCTTGCGCGAGCGGTCGCCTTTCGCGTCGGTGATGACTTCGGCGGCGCGAAGGTCGTTCAGCCTCGCGTATCTATACATGCGCTCGATATTGTCGGCATATTGCGGATTGATCTTGCGCAAGGGATCGACCACTTGCAGTAGCGCCATGAAAACGCCGGTGACGCCGCCGACGATCGACATGTTACGCAGAAGCTCCATGCGCTTGTTCAGATCATCTTCGGAACGCGGCACCTGATAGACACGATGGGCGAGATCGCCCTCCTCCGTCTTGTAGGTGATGATGTCGCGGCGCTCCGGGTTATCGTAATCGTAGTCGCTGGAACCGACGCTGATCGGTACACGGAAGCGCGCATGCGTGGTGATGTCGTCGATGCGCTCGCCGTTCCAGAAATTCTCGCGGCCGTCACGAAGGCTTTCGACGTATTGGGCTTTGGTTTTCAGTCCCATATTTCGTTCCTCCCGGGGTTCGGAGTTCTTGTGCGGGAAGTCTGGCAAGGACGGAGGTGTGGTTCAATGGGGTCTCTTCGTCATTGCGAGTGCAGCGAAGCAATCCAGTGCCACATCCCATGCCGCTTCTGGATTGCCACGGCCCTTCGGGCCTCGCAATGACGGGCAACAAGTCGCCCCTGGGCCCCGGCGCGAGGCCGGGGTGACAAGATATGTGTGGGCGGAGTTACTTCTCGATCCAGCCGAGCGCGCGGCGGAAGAGGCCGAGCGTGGAGGCGTGGAGCATGTCGCCGGTTTCTCGCGCGGCCTTGCCGGCGGCGGCGCGGGCGTTCGTGCCTTCTAGGATGATGCCGAGTTTGTAGCAGGCCAGCACGCCATACCATTCGATGGCGGACATATCGCGGGCGGTGCCTTCGGCGTAGCGGGCGATGAGCTCTTCGATTTTCGGAAAGCCATCCCATGGCTGCACGCCGACAGAGCCGGTGCTGCCGCGGCCCTCTTCGTCTGGCCATGTCGCCATCAGCCAGCCGAGATCAAGCAGCGGATCGCCGATGGTGGTGAGTTCCCAATCAACGATAGCGGCAAGTTCTGGACCGTCGAAACGATACATGACATTGGCGAGGTGATAGTCGCCGTGGATGATGCCGGGCTTGAAACTTTTCGGACGGTTGGCATCGAGCCACGCGGCGACGCGCTCGACGCCGGGAATTTCGGCGGGGCCTGCCCAGCCTTCATATTCGCTGTAGCTCTCAAGCTGGCTGCGCCAGCGGGCGACCTGCCGCTCAAGATAGTTTTCGGGTTTGCCCAGATCGGTGAGGCCCGCCGCGATGTAATCGACGCGACCGAGGGCGGCTGCGCCATCGGCAATGGCAAAGCCCATGCGGCGGCGGATGCTTGCATCGGAGGCGTGGAGCTTTGGCAGGCCGACTGTGGGGTTGAAGCCGTCTATGGGTTCCATCAAGTAGAAGGCGGCACCCAGCACATCTTCGCGCGGGCAAGCGGCGATGAGGCCGGGATGGGGCACATCGCTGCCTTTCAACGCGGCCAGCACGCGGGCTTCGCGGCGCATGGTCTCGCTGCCGTTCATGTGCGGGCGATGGGGCGGGCGGCGAAGGACAAAGCTGCGCGGGCCGCGATTGAACTTTAGCAGGATGTTCTGCGTGCCGCCTGCGAGAGCGGTGACGTTTTCGAGCGGGCCGGATTCGAGGTGTTCCTCATCCATCCATTCGTGGAGGTGATCGAGATTGACGAGGTCGGTCCAGGTTTCGAGGGACATGGGGTTTGCTCTCTACATTGTTGCTGCCATTCCGGGCTTGCCCCGGAATCCAGGGCCGCACATTCCGCGCGAGCCGCCCATGGCCGCGCGAACCGCCCTGGACCCCGGCACAAGGCCGGGGTGACGGCATTATTTGGAATTATGGCACCATCACTGTTTTCAACGCGCCCTTCTGTCTGGCGTCGAAGAGCCGATAGGCCTCCGCGCCTTCCGACAACGTCAACTCATGCGTGATGAATTTTTCCGGCGTGAGGCGGCCGCTGCGGATCAGCGGGATCAGATCCGGCCAGTGCGACTGCACCGAACAAGTGCCGATGTGAAACGTCAGGCCCTTCATGAAGGCGAGGCCCATGGGGAAGGCGAAATCGCGCGTCTGGTTGACGCCGATGGCCGAGACGTGACCGCGCTTGCCTGCCAGCATGAGCGCCATTTTGATCGTGGCGTCGGCACCGACGGCCTCGACGACGCAATCGAGGCCCTGCCCCTTTGTCGCTTCGGCAATGACTTCGAGTGCATTCGCGCCATCAACCGGAGTTGCGCCGAGCGTAGCGGCGATGGCGCGGCGCTCGGGCACGAGATCGATGGCGAAGACTTCCGATGCGCCGAGAATAAAGCAGCTTTGCACCGCCATGAGGCCGATGGGGCCGAGGCCTACGACGCCGACTTTCGCGCCGGGGCGGATGTTGGCGTTGACGCAGCCGAACCATGCGGTTGGCAGATTGTCGGTGAGCATCAACGCCTGATCGGTGGTGATGCCTTCGGGGATCGGGTGTGCGTTGAAATCGGCCATCGGCACGCGGATGCCTTCGGCCTGACAGCCTTCTAGACGGTGGCTGAGCCCATAGCAGCCTGCGCCGCCGGAGAGGCAATGATTGATATTGCCCGCGAGGCAATTGACGCAAGAACCGCAGCCGACGGCGGCAGACAGCATCACCTTGTCGCCGATTTTCAGGCGGCGCGCGCCGCGACCCAGCTCGACGACTTCGCCCACCGCTTCATGGCCGACGCAGAAGCCGAGATCCGGGCTGAAGCCTTCGCCGTGATAGATGTGCAGATCGCTGCCGCAGATGCCGCATTTGTCCATCTTGACGATGGCGTCTGTGTCGGCGGCGAGAGACGGGTCGTCGAAGGACTCGTAAGCGATGTTGCGCGGGCCTTGATAAAGGAGGGCTTTCATTTGGTTCTCTTATTCTCTGGTGTCATCCCGGCCTTGTGCCGGGGTGACAGAAAAAACTAGGCGTTCCTCGCCATCAATCCGCCATCCACAGGAATCGTGACGCCGGTAATATAGGACGCCGCAGGCATGCAGAGGCTCACCGTGATGTGGGCGACTTCTTCCGGGCGACCGTAGCGGCGCAGCGCGGTGCGACGCTTGGCGTAGATTTCCTTCTGGTCGTCGGGGATCGCTTGCGTCATGCCGGTGAGGATGGGGCCGGGGCAGACGCAGTTCACTGTGATGCCTTCCTTGCCGAGTTCGACGGCAAGCGCGCGGGTGAGGCCGGTGACGCCGGCTTTCGCTGCTGAGTAGGCGCTATCGAGCGCGGTGGCGCCGAGCGCTTCGGTGGAGGCGATGTTGACGATACGGGGGCTTTCCGATTTGCGCAGATGCGGCAGCGCGGCGCGAATGATGCGCTGATGGCCGGTCAGGCAGACGCGGATCATGCGCTCCCAGAGTTCGTCATAGCCTTCATTGTCGATCTGGGTGAAGCCGGAGATGCCTGCATTATTGACCACGGCATCTAAGCCACCGAAATATTGCGCGATCTCGGCAACGGTTTTTTCGATGTCGGCTTTGTCGCCAACATCGAGCTTCCAGGCTTTGGCCTTGCCGCCTTTGGCGACGATGGCGGCGGCTACTCTTTCCGCGCCTTCGAGCGTGTAGTCGGTGACGGCGACGTTTGCGCCTTCAGCGGCGAAGACTTCCGCCGTGGCGCGGCCCATGCCGCTGGCGGCACCTGTGACGAGGGCGGTGAGGCCCGCTACGGATCGGCTGTTGTCAGTCATGTGTCCCTCCCGTTTTTACCTTCGTCATTGCGAGCAGAGCGAAGCAATCCAGAAGCCGCAAAGGAGACTGGATTGCTTCGTCGCTGCGCTCCTCGCAATGACGGTTATGCAACGTGATCGAGGTCTTCGATCTGGTCGCCATATTTCTCCATCGCGTGTTTGCGCACATTCGGCAAATGATAGGACGGAAAGAGTTCGTTGGAAGGACGATATTCGCGAAGCACCTGCTTGGCCACCGTCACCTTGTGAACCTCGGTTGGGCCATCGGCCAGCCCGAGGAAGAAGGACGAAATGACCTGACCCGTGAAGGGCATTTCGTTGGAGAGGCCGAGCGAGCCATGCAGATGAAGCGCGCGGGCGGCCACATCGTGGAGGACTTTCGGCATGGCAGCCTTGACTGCTGCGATATCCTTGCGGACGACGCGGTAATCCTTGTGCTTGTCGATCAGCCAGGCGGTGCGCAGCACGAGCAGGCGGAACTGCTCAATCTCGACCCATGAATCCGCGATCTTCTCCTGCACCATCTGCTTTTCGGAGAGCTTCGAGCCTTGCGTGTCGCGCGAGATGACGCGCTCGCACATCATGTCGAAAGCTTTCTTCGCATCGGCGATGGTGCGCATGGCGTGGTGAATGCGACCGCCGCCGAGGCGAACCTGCGCGACGACAAAAGCGCCGCCGGGCTCACCGAGGACGTGATCTAGGGGCACGCGGACGTTTGTGTAGCGGATATAGGCGTGACTGCCCTCGCCTTCTGCGCCGAAACCGACATTGCGGATGATCTCGATGCCGGGTGTTTCGGCGGGAACGATAATCATCGACATGCGCTGATAGGGGGCTGCGTTCGGTTCGGTGATCGCCATGACGATGTAGAAGGCTGCGTATTTGGCGTTGGAGGAGAACCACTTTTCGCCGTTGATGACCCACTCATTGCCTTCGCGCACGGCCGTCGTGGTGAAGATCAGCGGATCGGCGCCACCCTGCGGCTCGGTCATCGAGAAGCAGGAGACGATCTCGTTGTCGAGGAGCGGTTGGAGATAACGCTTCTTCTGCTCGGGCGTGCCGTAATGGGCGAGGATTTCGGCATTGCCGGTGTCGGGCGCCTGACAACCGAAGACGGTGGGCGCAAAATGCGAGCGGCCCAGAATTTCGTTCATCAGCGCCAGCTTGACCTGACCGTAGCCTTGCCCGCCGAGTTCGGGGCCGAGGTGGCAGGCCCAGAGCTTGCGCGCCTTGACCTTTTCCTGAAGCGGGCGGACGAGCTTGATGTTGTTGGGGTTTTTCACATCGTAAGGCGAGCCCAGCACATGATCGAGCGGCTCGACTTCGGTGCGGACGAATTCAGCGATCCAGTCGAGGTCTTTCTGGAAGGCAGGGTCGGTTTCAAAATCCCAGGCCATGATAATACTCCGTTTGCTGATTTCTGAGTTTTTTAAAGGATGAGGCCACCATCGACGGGGATCGTTTGCCCCAGCACGTAGGAGGCGAGCGGCGAGGCGAGGAAGAGCGCGACGCCCGCCATGTCGGCAGGTGTACCGAGGCGGCGCATCGGGATGCCTTGGATGGAACCAGCGAGACGCTCGGGGTTTTCGGTCGTCACTTTCGTCAGCTTGGTATCGACGAGGCCCGGCGCGATGCCGTTGACGCGGATGCCGTCCTTCGCCCAGGCTTCGGCCAATGTGCGGGTGAGGCCAACCGCGCCGGTCTTGGAGGCGTTGTAAGCAGGGTTGCCGCGCGTCGAATGGAAGGCCGCGGTGGAACTGACCGTGATGAGCGAGCCCTTCGAGGCGGCGAGCAGAGGGTGAAATTTGATCGCACAGGCCATGAGACTGTTGATGTTGACGTCCATCACCTTCTGGAAACCGTCCATTTTGAATTCGCCGCGCTGGTAGATGACGGTGCCCTGGCTCAGCACGAGGATGTCGAGCGACTTGAAGGGCGCGTCGTATTTTTCGATGGCGTCGAAGTCGGAGACGTCCATGCGGTCGTAGTGAAGGCCGCTCATGTCGCTGCCTTCGGCGGCGGAATAATCGGAAGCCTTGGCGCGCGTGCCCCAGACGTGAACCCTCGCGCCCTTATCCTTGAAGGCATGCGAGATGCCGTTGCCGATGCCGCTCGAGCCGCCGACGACGAGCACAGTTTTTCCGGTGAAATCGAGTTCGGACATGGAAGGCTCCCTGACGTTTTTGTAATTAGGTCGTTCGGATAATTGTAATTGACCGAGCGCGCGGTGCAAGGCATTCTTTCGCGCATGTCGAAGACGCAGGGGAAAGAACGGACGAATGCGCGCGAGCAGATCAAGCTGGCGGCGCGGCGACTCTTTGCCCTTCGCGGGATCGACGGCGTGGGTGTGCGCGAGATCGTCGAGGCGGCGGAGCAGAAGAACCACGGATCTCTCGCTTATTATTTCGGAACCAAAGAAGCGCTGGTGCGCGAATTGGTGGCGGATGGCGCGAAGCTGATCGACATTCGCCGCAACGCTTTTCTCGATGGGCTTGAGGCGACGGGCGGGCCGGGCCGCGTGCGCGATGTGGTAGAGGCGCTGGTCTATCCCTCCATCGGGCTGGGCGAGACGGCGGACGAGGAAGACACTTATCTGCGCTTCATCGCGACGATGGCGCACAATCACCGCGAACTGTTCATGGACGCGCTGGAGAAGCGGTGGAACTCGGGCTACTTGCGCGCGCTTGATCATTTGCGCCGATTGATGCCGGAGATGCCCGCGGCTGCAAAAAACCAGCGTTTCGTTTTCATGGGCGGATATTTGAGCGCGGTGCTGTCGATGCGCGAGGCGGCGCTGACGGATGCCACACGCCCGCATCCGACATGGGCGTCGGCGGATATGCTACCGCATTTCGTGCAGACGATTACGGTGATGCTGGAAGAGCCGCTGGAAAAGGGATTGTTCGCAGGCGCTGCGCGCAAGGCCGCGAGCCCTCGCGCGATTGTCGGCTCGATCGGGATGATTTTGGACTGAGGAGGATTTCAGATGGTGGTTCGGACGCCTGCGGGACGGCTTGTTTCAGCTTTCGGCGATGTCGAGAAGATGAAGGCGATGTATGCGCCGGAGATCGAGTGGAGCCTGTCGGCGTCGCTGCCCTACCCTCGCCCGATGAAGGGCTTCGAGGCAGTCGTCGCTTTCAACACGGGCGTTTGGAGCGACACTTACTTTCCCGATTGTACGGTCGAGATTCTGGACGAGATCGGGGATGAGCGGTCGAGCGCGGTGCGGTTTATCTATCGGGCGCGGTATCGGGCGAGCGGCGGGACCTATGAGAACGAGTACACGCTGTTTGCGCGATGTGGCGCGGAGGGCATCCGCGAAGTCTTCGAGGCGCTGGATACGGCCGCGGTGCTCGACCAGATGAGCGGCGGGAAAGTGGGCGATACGTTTGCGAAGTTTCTGACGAAATAAGCGTCATTGCGAGCCTGCACGGCTTGGCAAGCCAGCCTTCTTTCTAAGAGTGCTGGCTGGCTTCGCTGCGCTCGCAATGACGGAGTTTCATTCGGCGACCTTCTTCACCGGGACGCTTCTGTCCATCGCTTTCGAAATCGTTTCGCCTGCGCCGAGGATGGCGCGGCGGGCGGTGGCGAGCATGGGGTGGAAGAAGTGCCAGACGTGGATCATCTCGGGCCATATCTGGAGATTGACTTCGACATCCGCCGCGCCTGCGACACTGGCCAGCCGCGTTGAATCGTCAAGCAGGGTTTCAGCCGCGCCAACTTGAATGAGCAGCGGGGCTATACCTTTGAAATTTCCGTAGAGCGGCGCAGCAAGCGGCGCGCGGGCATCGCCACCATTGAGATAGGCCGCCGCCATGCCAAGGAGGCCGTCTTTCTGGACCATCGGGTCGATGGCGGCTTGCGTGGTCATGGAATTACCCAGCGCCTCAAGATCGACCCAGGGGGAAATACAAAAGCCCATGGAGGGTTGCGGCAGGCCCGCATCTCGGATGGCGAGAAGCGTGGCGACGGTGAGGCCACCGCCTGCACTGTCGCCAGCGATGGCAATGTTGCCCGGCTCGAAGCCTTCGGCGAGCAGGAAGCGATATCCGGCCAGTGCGTCATCGACGGCGGCGGGAAAAGGATGCTCAGGGGCCAGACGATAATCGAGCGAAAGGGCGCGAGTGCCTGCGGCACGGCCAAGCTCACTGACGAGATGGCGATGGCTCGCAATGGAGCCGATGACATAGCCGCCGCCATGCACATACATGATAACGCGATGACGCGCTGCACCGGGGGTGGAGGACCATTCGGCGGGGACACCGTTTGCCTTCACCTTTTCGAAGGTGACATCGGCGGCGGGCGGGAATGTGTCGCCCATGGCGTCATAGGCTTTGCGAAGTTCGATCATATCTTCGGGGAAGCCGGAATTAGCAAGAAATTCGCGGATTGCGCCGATTTCTGGGTCGCTCATTGGTCATCCTCCCTGATGTCTGGGAGGATGATAGCTGTTCGGAGCGCGGCGGCAAGATGGCGCGCGCTCTACAAAACATTGTCACCCCTGCCTTGTGCCGGGGTCCAGTAGCGGTGAATTCGGCATCTGTGGCCCCTGGATCCCGGCACAAGGCCGGGATGACACGGAGTTTTTAGCGGGCTTCTTTAGCGAGCCTCGGCGGCGACAATTTCCTCTTCCAGATCGCGCAACCGATCCTTGCCGAAGAAGATTTCCTTGCCGACATAGAAGGTGGGACAGCCGAAGGTGCCGCGCTCGACGGTGGCGGAGGTGTTGGCAATGAGCTTGTCCTTCACGTCCTGATCCTGAATGCGAGCCAATATGCGCGCACCGTCGAGCCCGCCGCTGCCGAGCGCGGCGCGGATCACCTCCGCGTCGTCCATCTTCAAGCTGTCTTCCCACATGGCGCGGAAGACCACGTCCATATATTTCGGCAGGTTCCCATCCATCTCGGCGGCGATGGCCCCGCGCATGATCTGGACCGTGTTGACGGGGAAATGTGTGTTGAACTTGAACTTGTCGAGCTTGTGGCGCGCGATGAAGCGCTGCATCTCGATCATGTCGTATTGCGGTTTGTTCTTGATGTTGCCGAAGGCGATCATGGGCGGCTGGTTGCCGGTGAGCTTGAAGATACCGCCGAGAAGGACGGGCACGTTTTCAAATTTGACGCCGGTGCGCTTCTCGATTTCGGGAATGACCCTCCAGGCCATGTAGGAATTCGGGCTACCGAAATCGAAGTGGTGTTCCACTTTTATGTTTGTCATTACCATTGCTCCCCATAAGGACGGATATCGAGTTCATGCGTCCAGGCATCGCGCTTTTGCTGGTGCAATTGCCAGTAAGTGTCGGCGATGGAGGACGGGTTCATCAGCCGGTCGGCGGGTAGGTTTTTAACGGCCTCCTCGCCTTGCGCGGCGCGAATACGATCACGGACGAAAGCTGTGTCGACGCCCGCATCAATGATGAGATGGGCGACGTGAATGTTTTGGGGGCCGAGTTCGCGCGCCATGCTTTGCGCTACGGCGCGCAGGCCGAATTTGGCCGAGGCGAAGGCAGCGTAGCCGACGCCGCCGCGAAGCGACGCCGTTGCGCCGGTGAAGAAAATGGAGCCTTGCCCGCGCGGCAACATCAGGCGCGCTGCTTCGCGGCCCGCGAGGAAGCCGGAATAACAGGCCATCTCCCAGACCTTGCGGAAGACCCGCTCGGTGGTGTCGAGCAGCGGAAAATTGACGTTGGCACCGACATTGAAGATGCATACTTCGAGCGGCGCGTAGGCATCGGCGGCGGCGAGGAAGGCAGTGACTTCATCTTCCTTACGCGCATCAAGGCCGCTGGTGACACAGGAGCCGCCTGCCGCTTCGATCTCGGATTTCAGGACGCTGAGCTTGTCCGCTGTGCGGCGTCCGGCAAAGACGGTGTAGCCCTCGGCGGCGAATTTCTTGGCGATGGCGCCCCCGATATAATCGCCCGCGCCGATGACGGCGACGGTGGCATTGCGTTTCGCGGACATGGGCGCTCCTCGGTCGGTTCGGTGACCGCGCCATGTAAGTTCTAAAACAGAACTTTGTCAATGCGAGTGATAAACGGCGAGCAAACGCCCGATATTCACGCTGCGAATATCGGGCGCGATTTTTAGACGGAGTGAACTTTTGGCTCTCGCGCCCAGAAGCGAAGATCGCGGCACATGGTGACGAATTTTTTCGCGTCCGCGGGCGACTGGAGGGAGAGGCAACCTTCATCCGGCGCTGCGCCCGCCTTGCCGAAGAGAGGCAAGGCCGCATCGACATAGGCGATGAACTTGGCGTGAGCGAAAGCGTCGCTGACAAAATCCTTCGCCGTCGCCTCACCCGAGAGCAACGCCGCGCCCTCCTTGGAGACGAGAATGGCGACGGCATCGTAGAGGATGGACGGTCCGCCGTTCACCTTCTGCTGGGCGGGATGCAACTTGCCGTCGCTCGCCTTGACGCCGCCGATCTTGGGGGCGACGAGTTCGAGCACCGCCCCTTCTTTCGTCAGCGCCTTTTCGAGCGCATCCAGCAACTCGGCATCAACGCCATCGCTGACAAGGGCGCCGACCTTGCGGCCCTTGAAGGACTTGGGGCCGTTCAGAATGATGCTGAGGGCATTTGACGCCGGAAGATCAGTGATGACCTTTCGTGCGGGGTCGGCGGCATCGGGCATTTTTGCAAGGCCGAGGCCGTCGGCGACGGCTTTGGCGAGCGGCTTGTCCACATTCAGCAGATGCGAGACCATGCGGGCGCGGATCTCGGGGCGCTCGACCTTGCTCAACTCAAAGACATAAGCGTCCTTGATATGCGTCTGCTCAACGGGCGTCTGGCTGATGTAGAACTGGCGGGCCTGGCTGTAGTGATCGGCAAAGAGTTCGCCGCGTTCGCGAAGCTTGAGGCCTGAGACATCTTCTTCATATGAGCGGAAGGCGCGCGGCGTTTCGCGCGGGCCACCTTCAGCTCCAGAGAAGGAATTCGGCTCGTAATTCACCCTGCCCTTTGGATTGGTGAAAGCCCCTTGGCCGTCCTGCTGGAAATGATGGAACGGGCATTTGGGCGCATTGATGGGCAGATGGGTGAAATTCGGGCTGCCGAGGCGACTGATCTGCGTGTCGAGATAGGAAAAATTGCGTCCCTGAAGAAGCGGATCATTTGTGAAGTCGATGCCGCGAACGACGTTCCCGGTGCAGAAGGCAACCCGCTCGGTTTCAGCAAAGAAATTGTCAACGTTGCGATTGAGGACGAGGCGACCGACGATTTGCACCGGGATACGTTCTTCGGGAATGATCTTGGTGGGATCGAGCACGTCGAACTCGAATTCATCGGCGAATTTCTGATCGAAGAGCTGCAAGCCGAGTTCCCATTCGGGAAAATCGCCTTTGCTGATTGCCTCCCAGAGATCGCGGCGATGGAAATCGGGATCGGCACCATTGAGCTTGACGGCCTCGTTCCAGGCGACAGACTGGATACCGAGCTTGGGCTTCCAATGGAATTTGACGAAGGTGGATTTGCCAGCCTCATTGACGAGGCGGAATGTGTGGACGCCGAAGCCTTCCATGAAACGCAGCGAGCGCGGGATCGTGCGGTCGGACATGATCCACATGGCCATGTTGATCGCTTCGGGGCTCAGCGAAATGAAATCCCAGAATGTATCGTGCGCGGTCTGCGCCTGCGGGAAATCGCGATCCGGGTCCTGCTTTGCAGCATGAACGAGATCGGGGAATTTCATCGCGTCCTGAATGAAGAAGATGGGAATGTTATTGCCGACGAGATCCCAATTGCCCTCCTTGGTATAAATCTTGACTGCGAAGCCGCGCACGTCGCGCGAGAGATCCGCGGAGCCCTTGTTGCCCGCGACGGTGGAAAAGCGAACAAAGGCGGGCGTCTTTTCACCAGCACGCTGAAAGACATCGGCGCAGGTGATGTCTTTCAGCGGCTTATAGACTTCGAAAAATCCGTGAGCGCCATAGCCGCGCGCATGGACGACGCGCTCGGGGATGCGCTCGTGGTCGAAATGGAAGATTTTTTCGCGGAAATGAAAATCCTCAAGAAGAGCTGGACCGCGCGCGCCGATCCGCAGCGTATTCTGATCATCGGATATTGCAGCGCCTTGCTGGGTCGTGAGCGGTGGCACGTCGCCGCCTGAAATCTGATGCGTCTCACCACCCGGCCCGCGTTTGATCTTGACGTCGGCAATGGTGGCGTCGCGCAGCTTGTCGCTATCACGTGATTTGGGCATATGGATCTCCCGTTCATGGGCGCGCAAATCGCCATCGCAGAGTGCTCGCGCAACCTGGTTTTC
>CAZLLB010000089.1:0-12220 GCA_964560165.1 uncultured Parvibaculum sp.
GATGATCGCGCACGCCAACCGTCTGGCCGAGAATGGTGATGATGAGAAAGCTGACAATGGGCGCGCCTTCCCAGCGCAGCCAACCGGGGATCTTGCGCTTCAGCCCAACCCGGTTCGCCCATTCCGACGCCGCGCCCATGGGACAGAGCACACCGCACCAGCTCCGTCCGGTGAAGATGACCGAGAGGAAAACCAGCGGGAACCAGATGCCCCAGAAAGAAAAATTGACCGCCAGCGTGAAGTTGTTGAGCGGCGTGGCGTCTTCAGGCGGCAGCGGCAAGAAAAGCGGAAGGATGATGGCGACGACGAAACCAACGAAGAACACCGCGTGCACATAAGGCAGCTTGCGGCGGTGGCGCGTGAAGAACTCTTCCATCGCCGCAGCGAGACCGGGGAAAAGACCGGGGCGAGGCGTATGCGCGCGGAACCAGATTTCCGGCCCTACACCACCCGCCGCTGCACCTGCGCGGCGCTTGCTTGTGTCAATTACGACCATCGAACCGCCAACCTAAAACCTTCGTGTCCTCACGCCCTTGATCCCGATCAATCCGCACGCGCCAGGAAAGCGGATGAAGCAGAGCTGGCGCTGCCAAACCGGCTTCGCCGCCTCGCTGGCCAATGATGATGAACGGATCGCTCTTTCAAGGCGCTCGCTTCTACAAAAAAGTTCGCTACCTATGCAGTGTGATAATGAATTTGAGAATTAGTTTCAACATCCGGCGTTACACAAAATCGTGAACCGGCACAGCATTCGCACGGCGTCGTGGAACCGACATAAGTTGTCCCTAGAAGAAGGCGGCGCGAACCGCCCTACTACATCTTATTACACATAATCCATAACGCGACGGAAACAACCACTCCGGGCGTTTGCTTTGAACCGGCATGCTGCGGGCATCGCAGGAGCCCCTCAGACGGCATTAAATTCGACATGCGTAAAATCTCTCCCCGTACGATCCTCATACTGGTCGCGATCGGCCTTATCGCCATTTTCAGCCTTCGCGCCCTGCTCGGCTCTTCTTCCGATCGAAACGCCGGGAAAAATCACGATGTCCCGCCGGTAACGGTCGCAACGGCAGAGGCGCGCGACGTGCCGGTCTATGCGCAAGCAATCGGCACCGTCCTGGCCAATGCAACTGTGCAAGTGAAATCGCGCATTGACGGCCAGATCGTCGCCGCCGCCTTCCAGGAAGGCCAACTCGTCCACAAGGGCGATCTTCTATTCCAGATCGACCGTGCGCCCTATGAGGCGGCCTTGCGCGTTGCACAGGCAAACCTGCAACGAGATCAGGCGCAGCTTGCCAATGCGCGCCTCGATCTTGGCCGCGCCAATTCGCTGGTGAAGAAAGGCTATGTGTCCGAGCAGACCCGCGACGCCGCTTTGGCCCAATCGAAAGCACTGGCAGGCAGCGTCGCCGCCGATCAGGCCGCTGTCGATCAGGCGCAGTTGCAACTCGGCTATACGGAAATCCGTTCACCAGTCGATGGCAAGACCGGACCGATCCTTGTCGATGCCGGCAACATCATCAAAGCGAACGATACGGGTGCCCTCGTCGTCGTCACCCAAATCCAGCCGGTAAAAATTTCCTTCACACTGGCGCAGCAGAATCTGCCCAAATTGCAGGCCCGCATGGCGGAGAATGCCCTCGTCGCTTCGCTCGCCCCCCATGACGGCAACGACCACTCGACGGTTTCCGCGCCGATCGACTTCATCGCCAATACGGTGAACTCGCTGAGCGGCACCATCGAATTGCGCGCGACCTACGCCAACCCCGACCTCCGCCTCGTCCCGGGCGAATTTGTCGATGTCCGCGTCCTCCTCGATAATCTAAAATCGGCGATCACCGTACCGCGCGAAGCCATTAACACCGGCCAGACAGGTCTCTATGTCTATGTGGTCAAAGAAGACAAGAGCGTCGAATTGCGCAACGTGTCGGTGATCTATCAGGACTCCGACATGTCGGTCGTCTCAGGCGAATTGAAGGCTGGCGAAACCGTCATCACCGACGGCCAGCTTCGCGTCGCCCCCGGCGGCAAAGTGAAAATCGTCGATATCGCGCAGGGCGCGGCTAACTCATGAACATTTCCGAAATTTTCATTCGCCGACCGGTGATGACCACACTCCTGATGGTCGCCTTCGTCCTGTTCGGCATCTTCGGTTACACGACGCTGCCCGTCAGCGAATTGCCCAAAGTCGATTTTCCCACGATCTCCGTCTCCGCATCGCTGCCGGGTGCCTCGCCCGAAACCATGGCGTCCTCGGTCGCAACGCCGCTCGAAAGCCAGTTCTCGACCATCGCCGGTGTCGATCAGATGACCTCGACATCGAGCCTCGGCTCGACACGCATCACCCTGCAATTCAAACTCGACCGCGACATCGACGCGGCTGCGCAGGACGTGCAATCCGCCATTTCCGCCGCGCAACGCCAATTGCCCGACGGAATGCCAAACCCTCCGACACTGCGCAAGGTCAACCCGGCGGATTCACCGATCCTCTACCTGACTATCAGCTCGCCAACCCTGCCGCTGTCCGAAGTCGATAAATATGGTGAAACGCTGCTCGGGCGGCGCATCTCGACAATCGACGGCGTGGCGCAGGTCAATGTTTACGGTTCGCAGAAATATGCCGTGCGCATCCAACTCAATCCCGATGCGCTTGCCGCGCGCGGATTGGGCATCGACGAAGTGACCGCAGCCACAAACGCCGCCAACGTCAACAATCCAACCGGCTCGTTAAGCGGCCCGACGCGCACAACACTCATCCAATCCCAAGGCCAGTTGACCGACGCCGAAGCCTTCCGCCGCCAGATCGTCGCCTGGCGCGACGGCGCGCCGGTGCGCCTTGGCGATCTTGGCAAGGTGTTCGACAGCGTCGAGAACGACAAGCAGGCAAGCTGGGCCGGCGATACGCGCGGCGTCATTCTGGCTGTCCAGCGTCAGCCCGGCGCAAACACCATTGCAGTCGTTGATGCGATCAAGAACGTTTTACCGAGTTTCGAGGAGCAACTACCGGCATCCGTCTCGCTCAACATCCTCTACGACCGCAGCGAGTCGATCCGCGCTTCCGTGCATGACGTGCAGCTCACGCTCGGTCTCGCCGCCGCGCTCGTCGTATTGGTGATTTTTCTTTTCCTGCGCACCCTGTCTGCGACAATCATCCCGTCTTTGGCGCTGCCCATCTCGATCATCGGCACCTTTGGCGGCATGGCCTTTCTCGGCTACAGCCTGGACAATCTATCGCTGATGGCTTTGACGCTGGCGGTCGGTTTCGTCGTCGATGATGCGATCGTGATGCTCGAAAATATCATGCGTCACATCGAGAACGGCGAGCAACCCTTTGCGGCGGCCCTGAAGGGCGCTCGCGAAATCGGCTTCACCATCTTGTCGATGACTGTTTCTCTCGCCGCCGTCTTCATCCCCGTGGTCTTCATGGGCGGCATTGTCGGTCGCCTGTTGCATGAATTCGCCGTTACCATCGTGCTGGCGATCATAGTCTCGGGCCTCGTCTCCGTGACGCTGACGCCGATGCTCTGCAGTCGCATGATACGTGCACGCAAACATGGAGCGGCACCGGAACAGCAAATGGCCATCCTGCGCTGGAGCGAACGCGCTTTCAACTCGATGGAAGGGTTTTACGAGCGAACCTTGCGCACCGGCATCGCGCATCACCGCATCGTCTTCGCGGTTTTCCTCGTGAGCCTCGCCGCCACCGTCGTCCTTTTCGTAATCATCCCCAAGGACTTCTTGCCCAGTGGAGATACCGGCCGCATCAGCGCCACCACTGAAGGGCCAAATGGTATTTCCTACGACGACATGGTGCGCCACCAGCGTCAGGCCGCACAGATCATGATGGATGATCCGAACGTCGCCGCCGTCATGTCGGCCATCGGCTCCAGCGGCTCGCGCCCGAGCATCAATAACGGCACGCTTTTCATGCGGCTGAAGCCACGCAGCGAACGCAACCTCTCGGCTGACGAAATCATTCAGGAGCTGCGACCGAAACTCGCCGTCATTCCCGGCTTCAGGGTCTATCTGCAAAACCCGCCCGCATTGCAGGTCGGCGGCAACTCCTCCAAGGCTACCTATCAATATACGCTGCAGGACATCGACCCCACGACGCTCTACGAAAGTGCCGGACGCCTTCAGGCTGCCTTGGCAACAGCCAGCGGCTTTCAGGATGTCACCAGCGACCTCGATCTCTCAACGCCGACACTCAATGTCGATATCGACCGCGACCGCGCCGCGACGCTTGGCGTAACGCCCGAGCAGATCCAGAACGCACTGGCCTCAGCCTTTGGCGGCATACAGATTTCGACGATCTACACCTCGTCGGACCAGTATCAGGTCATCATAGAATTGCTGGACAAATATCAGGAGGACGCCACGGCGCTCCAGCGCCTGTATGTGCGATCCTCGTCTGGCAACCTCGTCCCTCTGGCCGCCGTAACGAAACTTCGCCGCTCGGCAACATCACTGACCGAAAACCATCTGGGCCAGCTTCCCGCTGTCACCATTTCGTTCAATCTCGCGCCCGGTGTGGCGCTGAGCCAGGCCGTCAGCACGATCAGCGCCGTGCAGGAGCAAATCAAACTGCCAGATACGGTGACGACGAGCTTCCAGGGTACAGCGCAGGCCTTCCAGAGCTCCATGAGTGGCCTCGGCATGCTGCTCACGCTGGCAATCCTGACCGTCTATATCGTGCTCGGTATTCTCTATGAGAGCTTCATCCACCCGCTGACGATCCTCTCCGGCCTGCCATCCGCTGCTGTCGGCGCGCTGCTGACGCTGCTTCTCTTCGGCCTGCCGCTGACGCTCTATGCCTTTGTCGGCATGATTATGCTGATCGGCATCGTCAAGAAGAACGCTATCATGATGATTGACTTTGCGTTGGAGCGGGAACGCCATGACGGCTTGCAACCCGAAGAAGCGATTTTCCGCGCTGCCGTCATCCGCTTCCGCCCGATCATGATGACCACCATGGCGGCGCTGGTCGGCACGCTCCCCATCGCCATCGGTTTCGGCGAAGGCGGAGAGGTACGCCAGCCGCTGGGCCTCGCCGTGGTCGGCGGCCTGATCCTCTCCCAGCTCCTGACCCTCTACATCACGCCGGTCCTCTATATTTATCTCGACCGCCTCGGCACACGCATAAGCGGACACCGCCAGCCCGCCGAACATGAATTGCCGATAGCCGCAGGCGAATAATTCCGGCCACAGGGCGCGTGACAGGCTCGCTGCGCCGAACTAATGTTCCGGCGGGACGCGGCAACCCGGCATTGAGACCAAACGGGATTTCGCAAGGGGGAGATTGAGGGCGCGCGGCCTGACGCCGCGCTCCTCGCGATATACGCAGCCGATCCTCCCTTGTGATCCCTTCACGCGAAGGCGAGGACACATGGCTGACAAGGACAAGACAGGGACCGGCCGCAAGCGCCGCTGGATTATCCCTATCATCTTCCTCCCCTTCATCGCCGTGCTCTGGGTGCCGTTCTTCAACACGGTCGAGCCGACGCTTGGCGGCGTTCCCTTCTTCTATTGGTATCAACTGATGTGGATCGGAATCAGCGCGGTGCTGACCATCACCGTCTATCTCCTCACTGAAAAAGAATAATAATCATGCAGTGGACCGCGCTCTGGGTATTCGTCGGCCTGTTCGGCTTCGTCACCGTCATGGGTTTTGCTGCGGCGCGCTGGCGCGCTGGCAACCTCAATCACATCAATGAGTGGGGCCTTGGCGGCCAGCGCTTCGGCACGGTGGTCACATGGTTTTTGCTCGGTGGCGACCTTTACACGGCCTACACTTTCATCGCCGTACCAGCGCTCGTCTTCAGCGCCGGCGCGATGGGCTTCTTCGCCGTCCCCTATACGATCCTCGTCTATCCGATGGTCTTTGTGATTTTCCCCCGCCTCTGGTCGGTCGCAAGGAAACACGGCTTCGTCACGGCGTCCGATTTCGTCAAGGGCCGCTACGGCCATAGCGGCCTCGCACTCGCCGTGGCGCTGACCGGTATTCTGGCGACGATGCCTTATATCGCGCTGCAACTCGTCGGCATGGAAGTCGTGATCGGCGCGCTCGGCGTCGAGACGCACGGCGCCATCGGCCATATGCCGCTCATCATCGCTTTCGTCATTCTCGCCGCCTTCACATATACAAGCGGCCTGCGCGCGCCCGCGATGATCGCGATCGTCAAGGATATGCTGATCTACATCACCGTCATCGCCGCCGTCATCATCATCCCGGCGAAACTCGGTGGCTATGCCGCGATCTTCGGCTCGGTGCCACCCGAGAACTTGACACTGGCAACGCCGCCCGCAGGCAGCCTCGGAAGCTGGAGCGCCTATGCAACGCTGGCGCTCGGCTCAGCGCTGGCGCTCTTTCTCTATCCTCACTCAATGACCGGCGTGCTGAGCGCAAGCTCGGCCCATGTCATCCGTCGCAACGCGGCGATCTTGCCCGCCTATTCTCTGGTGCTGGGCCTCCTCGCCCTGCTTGGCTACATGGCCTATGCCTCAGGCGTCGCCTCCAAGCCGGAATTTGCCGAAGGTTTCGCGCGCTATGGCGCAAACTTCGCCGTCCCGGCCCTCTTCCTCGACCAGTTCAAGGGATGGTTTGTCGGCATCGCCTTCGCCGCTATCGGCATCGGCGCGCTGGTGCCCGCCGCTATCATGTCGATCGCGATAGCGAACCTTTTCACCCGCAACATCTACAAGGAATACCTGAAGCCGAACTGCACCTCTGAAGACGAAGCGCGAACGGCGAAGATCGTTTCGCTGGTCGCAAAAATCGGCGCACTCTTCTTCGTGCTCTTGCTCGACACTAAACTCGCAATCCAGCTTCAATTGCTCGGCGGCATCTGGATGATCCAGACCCTGCCCGCCGTCTTCTTCGGCCTCTACACACGCTGGTTCGATCCGCGCGCGCTGCTGATCGGTTGGGCCATTGGCCTCGGCACCGGCACATGGATGGCATGGATGCTGGAGTTCAAAACCTCCACATGGCCGCTCGTGATCGGCTCGCTCACCATTCCCGGCTACGCGGCGCTCTATACGGTGATCCTGAATCTCGCTGTCGCGGCCATTCTGACGCCGATTTTCAAGGCCATCTCCAGGAGCAGCTTCGAAGATGTGACTGTCGCGAGGGACTACGCGTAACACCGTCCCTCCCGGCCGCGGCGTTATTTGCGGAGCATCAATTCCGCATCGACCGGAATGAATGAGCCTGCGACCAGCACACCATCTTCACGCTGCGCCGCATCGGCATTGAGCGCCCGGTCGATACGCGCGACTTGCAACCCTGCCGCCTTAGCGGCAGTGATTTCGGCTGGAAGGTCGGACAGGAAAAGAATATCGGCGGGCGCAAATCCGATCGTCTTTGCAATCGCCGTATAGGACGACGCCTCGACCTTCGCGCCGACGCGCGTATCGAAAAAACCTCCAAACAGAGAGGTCATATCGCCCTTGTCTGAATAGCCGAAAATAAGCTTCTGCGCTTCCTCAGACCCGGATGAATAGACAAAGAGCTTGCGGCCCTGGCTGTGCCAGCATTCAAGCAAAGCCGCCGCATCCTCATAGATCTGGCCTTTCAGCACACCCTCTTCATAGCCCTCGCGCCAGATCAAACCCTGCAAGGTCTTGAGCGGCCCGGCCTTGCGGTCTTCGTCCATCCAGCGCAACAGCAGCGCGACCGTCTGATCGAGATCGAAATCGGAATGACCGTCGAGATCGCGCGACGCCTTCAAGGCCGTGGCAACTTCCGCCTCCGCGTGATGCTTGGCGCAAAACTGTGCAAGACGCTCCCGCGCATAGGGAAACAGCACCTCATGCACAAAGGCGATGGGCGTCGTCGTGCCTTCAATGTCAGTCAAGATTGCGCGAACGGACATGGCTCAATCGCCAAAGGCTGGAAAGCGCGTCGCAATATCGTCGCCGGTGAAATTGCCGACCCAGCCGTCTTTCGAGGTGAAGATACGAATGGCGCAGAAATGAGGATGCGCGCCTGTGTCAAACCAATGAGTGATCCCCGCGGGCACGCTCAGCAAATCATTGCGCTCGCAGACAACGCGAAAAACGCGACCGCCTTGTCGCAGATAAAACGCGCCCGCGCCTTCAACGAAGAAGCGCACTTCATCTTCCGCATGGGTGTGCTCGGCAAAGAACTTCTGCCGCATGGCGACACGATCAGGATTGTCAGGCTTTACGCGCACGACATCGACCGTTTGATAGCCGCCTTCGCGCATCAGCTTCTTCACCTGGGCGTCGTAAGCGGCAAGCACCGCCTCCTGCCCCGCATCATCGGGCAATTGAACCGAGGCTTCCCAGCGCTCAAAGACGACGCCGATCTCGCAAAGCGTCGCCGCGATCTCGGCAGCGTCATAGGTATCGATCAGCGTCGCGGCGGGATCAGTGTCTGGATAAACGGTGAGCTGCGTCATCGCGCTGCCTCCTCGTGAAGCTGGGCAGTCAGAAGAAAATCGAAAGCATCCATGTGGCGGATCGCATCCTCGGCGTTCGCGCCCCATACATATAGGCCATGACCGGCGATCAGATAACCGTAAGCGGGGCCAGATTTTTTCAGCCGTTCCTCGACCAGCGCACCGAGCCGGTCGGTATCTTGATCATTGGGAACGATGGGGACCTCAAGCACCATCTCATGCGTCTTGATGCCGGAGAAAGCCTTGAGCAATTCCCAGCCTTCGAGCCGCAACACGCCTGCCGCTTCGTGGCGGCGCGACAGCACCGTGGCGGGCAGCGAGTGAATATGGGCGATTGCGCCGACCGAAGCGTCAGCGGCATAGCGCATCAGATGCAGCGGCGCTTCGGCGGAAGCGCGCGGATGCTTCAGCCCCGAAATCTCCGCTTCTATGACTTCGCCTTCGGTGAGCCTCGCCTTGTCGGCCCCCGTCGCGGTCACCGCAGCGAGCCGCCCGTCGATGCGCACGGAAAAGTTGCCGCTGGTCGCGGGCACCCAGTGACGCTCGCCAGCGAAATGCGCCATGGCAATGACGCCGCGTGCGGCATCGGCAAAAGTCTGAGTGTTCAAAATGGTATCGTCAGCCATCACTTTTCCCGGAGACAGGGCAGAATGCCTCTATTTAAGCCCTTCATACCAAACATCAATTGATCCTTTTCTAGCACGCGAACTCGAAAGGAGCTTTGCGGCAGAGCCCGGCCAGGCCCACACGTAGAACGAGTATTTCGACTTTTGAATATCCCGTTATAGTTGTATTAAGAATTCCATGTGTAACTATGGTTGCATGACACAGCGATTCGAAATGCTCGAAAGAGCCACCTCCGCCTCCTCTCAGGCCGCACAGGCTGAGCGGAAAGACACACCCTTCAGCAGCCGCCCTGCCTGGGGCGCAAGGCAGGGCGGCCCTCGGCCTGCCATTCAACCACCGCCCGAACACGACGTGAGCACTCCGCTTGATCAGGCCGCAATCACGCGCCACTGGTCCAAACTGTTGCTCGACACCTATTGCGCGCGCACCAGCTTTTTCCCCGGCGGACTGTTTGCAGACCCCGCATGGGACATGCTCCTCGATCTGATGCACGCCCGGCTCAACGGCAAACGGATTTCCGTCTCAAGCCTCTGCATCGCAGCCCGCGTCCCGGCCACAACCGCGCTTCGGCGCATCGGCGATCTGGTATCGGCGGGCCTCGCCACCCGCGTCCGTGACGAGAGTGACGGACGGCGCGTCTTCATCGAACTCACCGAAGACGGCTTTGCTCGCATGGACCGCTATCTCGAACAGGTCCGCACAGCAGTCAGCAAGCCACCCGCCGAACCCCGCCGAACAGCCTGAACGGCCTCAGGCCCGCGCATCCTTGAAGCCAGCCCGCAGCAGCGCGAGCCACCCGACGACTGAGAGAGCGGCCGCAAGTGCGTGGCCGACCTCCCAGCGCCATCGGTAATCCGGCCAGTCGGCGGGCATGCTTGCTGCCGTCCAGCCATTGAAAGCCGCATTGACAGGTGCGTTGAAAATGAAGAACACCACCAGCATCGCCGCATAGGCAATGGCCGCGATGATGCTGGCGCGAAACGCAGGCGAATTATTGCGCCGCAGATAAACCAGCGCGAGCGTTGTCACCAGCGCCAGAATTTCCACCGGGCCAAACACCACACCCCAGCCACGATAAAGTTGCTGCTGCACCGCGAGCCATAACGGCCCGTCGAGATCGAACTTGTTTGGCAGTTCCAGAACATGCGCCATGGGCGCGGTAATGGCGAAAGCTGTCACAATGAAATTGGCGACTCTCATTCCTCTGAAGGTGACGTTGGTCATCCGTCCTCCTTTTCAGGAACCGTCGGCTCACGTTGCGACGAGATCCTGATACTCGGAATGTTTCTTGATATAGGCGGCGATGAACGGGCATTGCGGGATGACCTTTGCGCCCTCGGCCCTCACCGCATCGAGCGCACCTTTGGCAAGTTTCGAGCCGACACCCTTCCCGCCCAGAGCCTCCGGCACGATCGTATGCGTAAAGCGAACGGTGCCCGGTGTACGCTCATACTCGGCGTAAGCAGTGATCCCCTCAACGATAAGCTCAAAACGATGTTTCGCTGGGTTGTCTTTGACCTCGTCACTCATCGAAATCTCCTGTTGCGATAGGCCAGCAAGATTAGCGCAAGATCAAAGGTCTTTGGCCAGCAGATGATCACCGGCGGTGCGAATATCTGTGCAGCCGGTCAGCGCCATCGCTACTTCAAGCTCGTGCCGCATCGTCGTCAGCATGGCGCTGACACCAGCTTCTCCTCCGCCGCCCAGCGCATAAGCCCAGGCGCGGCCGATCAGAACGGCTTTGGCACCAAGCGCCAGCGCCTTCAGCACATCAAGGCCCGAGCGCACGCCGCCATCCATCAACACCGTCATGCGCTCCCCGACAGCGCGCGAAATCGCAGGCAGCGCTTCGATCGCGGCAGGCACACCGTCAAGCTGACGCCCGCCATGATTGGAAACGACAATGCCGTCGGCACCCACATCCGCTGCGCGCCTGGCATCCTCCGCATCGAGAATGCCCTTGATGATGATGGGACCATCCCACCGCTCGCGCACCCAGTCGAAATCCGCCCAGTTGACGCTCGCGTCGAAATTCTTGCCGATCCAGCGCGAGAAATCGTCGGTGCCTTTTGCGTTCGGCATCGCTTCGACAAGATTGCCGAAACTTTGCGGACGCCCATTGAGAAAGACGTCCCACATCCAATGTGGATGCGCCAACCCGTTCAGGCCACGCTTGATCTTGTCGAGTGGCGTCAGCACGCCGGACAGGCCTGAACGAATATCGCGATAACGCGCGCCCGGTATAGGCAGATCGACCGTGAACACCAGAACCCGGCCGCCCGCCGCCTTGGCGCGCTCAAGCAGCGCCTCCATATAGCCGCGATCCTTGATCATGTAGAGCTGGAACCAGAGTGGATCGGGCACGGCGGCGCGCACCTCCTCAATGGAGCAGATACTGACCGTGGAGAGACAAAATGGAAGCCCCGCGCCTTGCGCCGCGCGCGCCGCCTGCACCTCACCGCGACGGGCATAGAGCCCCGCCATGCCGACCGGCGCCAGCAGCAATGGCATCGCCAGCTTCTCGCCAAGAACCTCGGTTGAAAGCTGGAGCTTCGACACATCGGTAAGAATACGCTGGCGCAATGCGATGCGCTCGATCGCCTCGATGTTGCGCTTCAGCGTCGTCTCCGCATAGGAGCCGCCGTCGATATATTCAAACATCATGCGCGGCAGACGCTTCTGCGCCCGCTCGCGCCAATCGGATACCGATGCCGGTCTTGTCACGCGCGTTCCCCCGTCTGGCCTGTCGATGCGGCCAAACTATAGAACCAGTTGACGCGAAACGAAAACCTTCGCGGGCAAATGTGCCTCAGCCCGCGCGCAATTTTCTGGCCGCCTCGACCATGTGAACCAGCGCTGGCCGGACCTCCTCCCACTTGCGCGTCTTGAGGCCGCAATCTGGATTGACCCAGATCTGATCGGGCGAAAGCCGCTCCGCCGCCTTGTCGAGCAACCCGATCATCTCTGCGCTGCTCGGGACGCGCGGGGCATGGATGTCATAGACGCCGGGGCCGATCTCGTTGGGGTAGCGATAGGTGGCGAAGGCATCCAGCAGTTCCATCTTCGAGCGCGCCGTCTCGATCGAAATGACGTCGGCATCCAGCGCACCGATGGCCGCGATGATGTCATTGAATTCCGAATAGCACATATGGGTGTGGATCTGCGTA
>CAZLLB010000090.1:0-12196 GCA_964560165.1 uncultured Parvibaculum sp.
AGCCGCCATCGGCGAAATGCAGCGTGCAGCGATTGTCCCACATGGTCAGCATGTTGGGCTGCCATTTATGGCGATAGACGAATTCGTCTTTCGTCATATGCGTGTAGAGAAAGCCGAGGATGGCGGCGGATTCTTCGCGCGTCATTCCTTCGATGCCCATTGTGTAAACCGGGCTGACATAGAGAGCCTTGCGGGTCGTGACTGGATGGGTGCGGACCAGCGGGTGCGGGAAGGTTTTGTCGGCCTCCTCGCTGACGATGATCTTCATCGTGCGGTCGCCCTGGTTCGCCTGCTCGTGTGCAAAGAGGCCCTTGGTGCCGTAGGGCAGCGCCGCCGTGTGGATGGCGGTGAGGCCGGCCAGCATGGCTTTCATCTTGTCCGACAAGGCATCGTAGGCACGATAACAATCGGCATAGAGCGTATCGCCGCCGACAGGGGGCGTGATCTTGGAATGAAGCAGCGTCGCGGCGGGTGGCTCTTCTTGAAAGCTCCAGTCGGAATGCCAGCCGGCGCCGAAGTTGCGCGCTTTTTCATCGGGTTCGCGACGAAGCTCGAGAATATGCGGACGGCCCTCCATCGGCGCGATGAAGGGATCGTGGCCGAAGGGGCCGATCTGGAGGGTGAAGGCTTCCAGCTCATCATGCGTCAAAGGCTGATCTGGAAACCAGACGACGGAGTGATCGGCCCATGCCTGTTTGACGGCAGCAAGTTGATCGGGCGATAAGGGCTTTGCGATGTCGAGGCCGGTGATTTCCGCGCCGAAGCCGGAGGGATTTGGTCTCACACGGATCGTTGCAGTTTTCAAAGCCGCCTGAGACATGGTTCCCTCCGTTTCGTCAGTTCAAAGGCTCACCCGCGATGGTGATGCGGTGCATCAGCCGATGATGCCCATGATAATCATTGGCCGCATAGTGCCACGTCGCGCGGTTATCCCAAAAGGCCACAGAACCGGGCGACCAGCGGAAGCGGCAGGTGAATTCCGGCCTCGTCGCGTGGGCAAAGAGAAAATCGAGGAGCGGGCGGCTTTCCTGAACGGTCCAGCCCTCAAAATGCAGGGTGAAGCCGGGATTCACATAGAGAGTCTTCTTGCCGCTCATCGGGTGGGTGACAACGACAGGATGGACAGCATCGCTGACCAGATTTTCATTCCGAAACTTCGCGTCGGTGCTTTTGTAAGCGCTCGCCGCGCCGAAGACATGGGCATTGGAATGGACGGCGCGCATGGTCTCTAACGTCTTTTTGAGACCCGACGAGAGCGTGTCGTAAGCGGCATACATATTGGCGAATAGCGTATCGCCGCCTTCTTCCGGCAGATCGCGGGCGACGAGAATGGAGCCCATGGCGGGCTCGACGTCGTAGGAATGATCGGTGTGCCAGCCGCCGCCGATATTCGTCGTCTGCTCCTTCTCCTTGCGCACTTCCGCGATCAGCGGGTTCTCGCTCGGCGTGAAGAACTTGTTGACGACGATGTCGCCCCAGCGCCTTGCGAAGGCGATGTGGTCTTCCGGCGTCAGATTCTGGTCGCGAAAGAAGATGACGCCGTGATCGGCATAGGCCTGACGCACAGCCTCCATCTGGCTATTGGTCAATTGCCGCAGATCGACGCCCAGCACCTCGGCGCCGCAACCGCCGCTTGTCTTGCGCACTTCGAGCTTCAGGCCGTTCATGAGGTATCTCCCTTAACGCCGGACTGCGCCGGTTTCCCTTGTCACGCTTGAGGATAGGTGGTGCGGCAGGATAGATTGTTACTTGAGTAACAATCTAGGTGCATTATGGCCGGACCTCGCAACGCCGATATAGCAGCCGCACTGGAGCGGAGCGTCTGGTTTCGGCGGCAAACGCCGCAGCTTAAACGGGCGCTGATCGGCGAAGCGCAAACGGTGGGCGTGGAGGCCGGACACTGGCTCTATGACGCAGGCGAGGAAGCGCGGGGCCTTTACAGCCTGCTTGCGGGATCGGTGCGCATTCTGGTGCGGATGGGGGATGGCGATTATGCGCTGGCCAATATCGTCGGGCGCGGCACGATCTTCGGCTATGCGGCGCGGCTCGTCGGTAAGAAACGACTGGTTACCGCGCAGGTGCGTGAACGCTCGACGCTGATCTATGTGCCTGAATCGAGCCTGGAGGCCATTGCCCGGCGGGAACCAGACCTCTGGCTGCATTTTGCCGAACTCGCCTCGGAGCATCTTCTGGCCGCGACGCAGGCCATGGTCGCCAATGCGCGAGCAACGCCCGCCGCGCGGATCGCGATGCATCTGCGGCTGCTGGCGGGCGAGGATAAATTGCCCGCCGACATAGCCATTACCCAGGACGAACTGGCGGAGCTTTCAGGCCTGTCGCGGAAAACGGTCAATCTGGTGCTGAAGGATTTTGAGGCGCAGGGCGCGCTGGAGACCGGGTATCGCCGGTTGCGGGTGCTGGATGTGCGGAAGCTCGCATGACCGGTGGGCGCGGCGACTTCACGATACATTAAACGCCGAGGCTCTAGATTCCCCAATGGAAGGCTCTTCGCGCCACAGAAAGTGAGCGCAGCGAGGGACGGGGATGAGCAAGACTGCGATCAGCGCCAAGGAAATGGCAGCCATCGTTCAGGAGGCGATAGATCGCCTGCCGGGCGGCTTTGTCATCTATGGGCCCAATCACGAAATTCTGCTGGCCAACGAGCAGAACGAGCGTGACTTTCCGATCACCAACAAGGGGCTGCGCGAGGGGCTTGCCTATCGCGAGGCCACGCGCCGGAGCGTTGACGCCATCATGCCCGGGCTTTCGCCCGAAGACTCCGAGGCAGCGGCCGACCGCATCATCTCGGCGTTGGAACGCGGCGAAACGATCGAAGTGAAGACGCCGCACGGGACGATCATGCAGGTCGTGGAAATGCCGCTGAGCTTTGGCGGATCTGTGGCCGTGGGCGCGGACATCACCAGCCTGCGTGAGCGCGAGCGCGAATTGAAAAAAGCCAGCAAGGCGGCGGAAGCGGCCAATGACGCGAAATCGGCCTTCCTCGCCAATATCAGCCATGAAATCCGCACGCCGCTGAACGGTATTCTGGGCATGACACAGTTGCTGGCGTCGGGCGACCTCAGCGCCGAGCAGCGCGACCAGATCGAAACCATTCTGGATAGCGGAAAGACGCTGATGGCGATCCTCAACGACGTGCTGGACCTGTCGAAGATCGAGGCCGGGCGGTTCGATATTTCGCCTATCGACAATGATCTCGATCATCTGCTGCGCCGCCTCTACAAGCTCTGGGCACCGCGCGCGGAGGAAAAAGGCGTGACGCTGACGCTCAATGTGGAAGCGGGAATGGCGAGTTACCTGCGCTTTGATCCGGTACGGGTGCGCCAGTGCATTTCCAACCTCGTCTCCAACGCGATCAAGTTTACCGAACGCGGCGCGATCACGATCTCCGCATCGGTTGCGCCGCTGGACGGCTATGACTTCGAAGCGCGCATCACCATTGCCGATACGGGTGCGGGCATGAGCGGCGAAACGCTGGGCAAGCTCTTTGCGCCCTTCACACAGGCCGACGCCTCCACATCGCGCCGTTTCGGCGGCACTGGTCTCGGGCTTTCGATCAGCCGCAAGCTGGCGCGGCTGATGGATGGCGACATCACAGTCACGAGCAGCGAGGGCAAGGGCTCGGCTTTCACGCTGACATTCCGCACCATGCGCGGCTCACTCGCCAGCGAGGACCCCGCCAATAGCGATGTCGATCAGACGGGCGACGTGCGCTGGGCCCGCGGGCTCAGCGCCCTGCTGGTGGACGACCATCCGCTCAACCGGAAAGTGGCGCGGCTCTTTCTCGAACCGCTGGGCATTGAGATTGTCGAAGCGGAAAACGGCGAGCTGGCTCTGCTGCAATTGCAGACGCGGAGTTTCGATCTGGTGCTGCTCGACATGCATATGCCGGTGATGGACGGGCCGGAAACGCTGCGCCATATCCGTGCGCATCGCGACGCCTTCTGCGATGTGCCGGTGATTGCGCTGACGGCGGATTCATTCGGACCCGACAATGCACGCTATGACGAGATTGGTGCGGATGGCTATGTGGCAAAGCCCATCGATCCTCGCGAATTGACCTTGGAAATCGGACGCGTGCTGGAAAAGAAGTATGGCCGTGCGCCGATGCCGCGCGAGGCGATGCCGGAGCTACGCCGGGCGTAAAAATGGAAAGGCACGCCGGTGAGGGCGTGCCTTTTGTTTAATGTAGCAAGGCCCTCACCCTGCCTCTCCCAGAGGAAGGAACGGGCGCGTTACTCGGCGGCGCGGGCGGCGATGTGGCCGGCCATGCGGTCGAGGCGCGATTTGATGATGGCTTCGGCTTCGGCGACGATGCGGGTCACCAGTTCCTTGCAGGTCGGGATGTCGTGGATGAGGCCCTGAACCATGCCCGCCGACCAGATGCCATGATCGGGATCGCCCGCCTCATAGACGACCTTGCCGCGCGCACCAGCGACGAGGTGGCGGACGTCGTCGATGGTGGCCCCGCCCTTCTTCTCGATGGCGACGACTTCTTGGCTGACGGCGTTTTTGGCGACGCGGGCCGTGTTGTGCAGGGTACGGAAGATGAGGTCGGTGGCGCGCTCGTCATTGGCGACGATCTGTTCTTTCACCTTCTGATGGATCGGGCTTTCGACCGTGCACATGAAACGCGTGCCCATGTTGATACCCTCAGCACCCAACGCCAGCGCAGCGACGAGGCCGCGAGCGTCGCCGAAGCCGCCCGATGCGATCATCGGGATCTTGATCTTGTCGGCGGCGGCGGGAATGAGGATCAGACCCGGAATATCGTCTTCGCCGGGATGGCCCGCACATTCAAAGCCGTCAATGGAAATGGCATCGACGCCCATGCGCTCAGCCGAAGCGGCGTGGCGGACGGCGGTGCATTTGTGGATGACCTTGACGCCGTGCTTCTTGAAGTCGTCAACATGCTCTTGCGGCTTGTAGCCTGCCGTCTCGACGATCTTGATGCCGCTCTCGATAATCGCCTGACGATACTCGGCATAAGGCGGCGGGGTCAGCGCGGGCAGGATGGTGAGGTTGACGCCGAAGGGCTTGTCGGTCATTTCGCGGCAAGCCTTGATTTCCTTCACCAGATCTTCCGGCGTCGGCTGGGTGAGCGCGGTGATGAAACCGAGCGCGCCCGCATTGGCGACGGCGGAAACGAGCGAGGCCCGGCCCACCCACTGCATGCCGCCCTGAACGATCGGATGCTCGACGCCGAACATTTCCGTGAATCTGGTTTTAATCACCTGAAAACTCCCCTGATTTGGCCTTTTTGCGCATGGCCCAATGTCTTGATGGAAGCGTTTCTAGCAGAAAATCCCGCCATTTTGCACACTCGATTGGGCGAGCGGCCCTCCCCTGCTTTCCGTTACGTCACTTCTCGCGAGCTTCAAAAGCTTGAAATGAGGGGCCAATGGGGCCATCTTCTCGCCAGAAACAAGCGGGGGCGTGTTCAATGCTGAACAGACAGAGCACAGCGACCAGCGAAACGGTAACCGGCAGTTCCGGCTGGGACGCCTATCGTATTTTCCTGGCGGTGGCCGAAACGCAAAGCCTCTCGGGCGCGGGGCGAAAACTGAAGCTCAGCCATGCGACCGTTGGGCGGCATATCGCAGCGCTGGAAAAAGAACTCGGCGCGAAACTCTTCATTCGCGAACCGGTCGGCTATGCGCTGACGGCGGCGGGTGAGCGGCTTCGCGCCGAAGTCGAGCCGATGGCGACGGCGGCAGAGCGCGCGGCGCGCGCCGCAGTGGCGGAAGATGGTGAGCCGCGCGGGACGGTGCGCATTTCTGTGGCGACCGGCATTGCCGGGCAATGGCTGGTGCCGCATCTCACCGAATTTCACGCTCTGTATCCGAGCCTCGAACTTGAATTCGTGACGGAAGCCTGGCCCGCGAGCGTACGCCGCCGCGAGGCCGACATTGTGATAAGGCTTTATGGCCCCGGCGAAGAAAACCTCGTGGGCCGCAAGATCGGACGGCTCGGCGTCGCTTTTTATGCCTCGAAGGAATATGCGGCAAAGCACGGTCTGCCGACCAAGCGCGAGGAGTGGGCCGGGCACATGATCCTCGGCTTTGCCGGTTCGGCCTCGCAGGCAGAATTTTCGCGCTGGAGCGGGCATGTGACGCGGGACGCGCCGACGCATTTCCGCTTCTCGTCGCTGGTGGACACCGTCTATGGCGTGCTGTCGGGCGCGGGTATCGCGGCGCTGACCTGCCTTACCGGCGACAGTTATCCGCAGCTCATGCGGATTTCGCCGGAGAAGATTTTTAGCACGACCGATATGTGGCTGCTGGCGCATCCCGATCTCAAGGACACGCCGCCAGTGCGTGCGGTGATGGATTTCATCATGGCCAAGGCGAAGATCGACCGGGCCAAGCTGACGGGCCGCTGAACGCGGCTGAACAATCAAATATACGCCAGCGCACAAGCACAGCTCCGCAATCCGCGTCATAGTTTGCGCAATGCCATTCCACCCGGAGAAAATCCATGTCGCTTCCGAAATGCCTCAAAAACAGCCTTGAGCTTCCCGTCATCGGCTCACCGCTTTTCATCGTGTCGGGGCCGGAACTGGTCATCGCGCAATGCAAGGCGGGTATTGTCGGCTCGTTTCCGGCGCTTAATGCGCGGCCCGCGCATGTGCTGGAAGAATGGATCATCCGTATCAAGAGCGAACTTGCCGAATATCAGGCGGCAAATCCCCACAAGAAGGTAGCCCCTTTCGCGGTCAACCAGATATGCCATGCCTCGAACGGCCGGCTGGCGCATGACATCGAGGTCTGCACGAAGCTGGAAGTGCCGATCATCATCACCTCCTTGCGCCCGCCGCAGGAAGTCGTCACCGCCGCGCACTCATATGGTGGCGTCGTGTTCCACGATGTCATCAACGTGAAACATGCGAAGAAAGCCGCCGAACAGGGCGTGGACGGGCTGATCCTCGTTTGCGCAGGCGCAGGCGGACATGCGGGCACGCTCTCGCCCTTCGCGCTGGTGCGTGAGGTGAAGCAGTGGTTCGACGGGACGGTGATCCTTTCGGGCGCGCTGTCGGACGGCTATGGCATTGCCTCGACGCTCGCGCTGGGTGCGGACCTTGCCTATATGGGCACACGCTTCGTGGCGACGGCGGAAGCCAATGCCGAGCATAATTACAAGCAGCATCTGATCGACTATGCAGCCGACGATATCGTTTACACGAACCTCTTCACGGGCGTTCACGGCAACTACCTCGCGCCGTCGGTCGCTGCCGCCGGGCTCGATCCGGCGAACCTTCCTGAGGCCGACAAATCGAAGATGAATTTCGGCTCGGGCGGCAACATGAAGCAGAAGGCGTGGAAGGATATCTGGGGCTCGGGCCAAGGCATCGGCCAGATCAAGGACGCGCCGCCGGTGGGCGAGCTTGTTGACCGGCTGAAGCGCGAATACCGACAGGCCTGCGAAGAGTTTGCAGCGCGGATGCCTGAGCGGGTTTGAAGACCGGCCACACGGAGATTTGAAAATGGCGGCGAATTATTTCGCCGCCATTTTTGTTTCTCACGCCACGTAGCGCGTGGCGGCGAAGGTAAAGAGCGCGAAGTAGCCGATGAAGGTGGAGAGGATGAGACGGACGGTGATGTTTTCGGCGCGGGTTTTGATTTCTGTGGGCCAGTTCATGATCATGCCTTTCCTTCGATGAGGAGTTGCGGACGGCGCGCGTTGGTTTCGGATGAGAGACAGCCGAGGCCGGTGAGCGTGACGCGAAGTGCACGGTCGAGCGGCGTGTGGGGCTCTTGCCCGAGAAAAGCGACGAGCTTGCGGTTGTCGAGCTGGAGGGGCTTTTTCCAGAGGTAGCGCATCTCCAGCATTTCGCGGAAAGTCTCGGAAAAAGGCGCGAGGAGATAGATCGCGAACCATGGCATCCCTTTAACGCGAGCCTCAGAGATACCGGCTACACGCGCCGTGGCGCGGGCCATCTCGACGCCTTCGTTGAACCAGTGGCCGCCGAAATGGAAAGTGTCGAAGACGGCGAGGTCGGTTTCGCGATCGACGAGGCGCGCGATGGTTTCGGCGAGGTCCGGCAGGAAGGCCCAGGCGTGGCCGACCTTGTGGCTGCCCGGATAGGCCACCGAGCGAAGGGGCTTGCCAGGTTTCACGATGCCTTGACCGAACCAGTTGTTTTGCGTGGCATAGGGACCGAAGAAATCGCCAGCGCGGACGATGAGGACGGACACGCCATGCTCCGAGGCTCGCTTCAGGCGCTCTTCCATCGCGGCGCGGATTGCGCCTTTGCGGGTGCGGGGATTTTGCGGAGCGGTCTCAGCGACGAGCGGGAAAGTCTCCGGGCCATAATTATAGACCGTGCCGGGAAAGACGAGGCGGGCGCGAGCGGCCTTTGCCGCCGCGATGGAGCTTTCGAGCATGGGGAGCGCCGTGCCCTTCCAGTTCTTGTAGCCGGGCGGGTTTGCGGCATGGACGACGAGGCTGACGCCCTTTGAAGCGGCAAGGACGTCGGCCGCGTTCATAGCGTCGCCCTTGACCCATTCGACTTTGCCAAGATGGGCCATAGCGCTGGCGGCGCGGGCCGGGTTGCGGTTCAAGGCGCGCACTCGCCAGCCTCGGGCAAGAAGGGCCAGAGCCGTCTCGCTGCCGATGCCGCCGGTGGCGCCGATGATGAGTGCTGTGCGGGTCATTTGGCCGATCTCCTGTCCTGTCGTCTTGTTCGATGATCAGAAAGTGACCTATTCACTAATGAATATGAATTGCCGAAATCCGGCGAGACGCTATACTTTTTTGTATGAACAAGATCGAGCCTGGCTGGGAGCTTTATCGGACGCTATTGGCGGTGGTGCGGGAGGGCAGCCTTTCAGGCGCGGCGCGAGCGCTGGGGCTGACGCAACCAACCGTGGGCCGCCATATAGACGCGCTGGAGGCTGCGCTGGGGGCCGCCCTCTTCACCCGCTCGCAGGGCGGATTAACTCCCACGGACGGCGCATTGGCGCTGGTGCCCCATGCGGAGGCGATGGAGAGCGCATCGGCGGCGCTGGTCCGCGCGGCATCGGGCGAGGCCGAGGAGGCGCGCGGGACGGTGCGGGTGACAGCATCGGAAGTCATCGGTGTCGAGGTGCTGCCGGGGATATTGGCGAGTTTTCGGGAGGCTCATCCGCGGATCGACATCGAAGTGCTACTCTCCAATCGGGTGGAAAATCTTCTGCGCCGCGATGCCGACATCGCTGTGCGCATGGCCAGACCCGAACAGGATGCGCTGATCGCGAAGAAAATCGGCGAGATACCCGTGTTGCTTTACGCGCATCGCCGGTATGTAGAGCGCCACGGATTGCCAGCCTCCATCGACGATATCGAGGGCCATACGCTGATCGGCTATGACAACCCTCCGGCTTATATGCGCAGGCGGCTCGACGAGGGCTACCCGGCGGCAAAGGACGCCTTCGGCATCAAGACCGACAATGAGGTCGCGCAGCTTGCCATGGTGCGCGCGGGCGTCGGCATCGGCGGGGCGCAGATGCAACTTGCCATGCACGATGCCGATCTGGTGCCTGTGATGCACAACACCATCCGCTTTCCCATGGAGGTGTGGCTTGTGATGCATGAAGACTTGAAGATGAGCCGCAGGGTGCGGCTGCTTTTCGATCATCTGGTTGAGCATCTGGGGGCCTATGTGGTTTCGGCCTAGCCTGACCGGCTAAGGCGGGGCGCTCGCCAGCGCCGCCCTGCCCTGCTATATCAGCGACGAAATCCCCTATTCCGCGAGGTCATCATGTCTCAAGCCGCAACCAAGCCCGCCGCAAAAGCCAATCCGCCGCTTGCGCCGTTCAACTGGCAGGATCCGCTGCTGCTGGAAGAGCAATTGACCGAAGAAGAGCGGCTGGTTCGCGATGCGGCGCGCGCTTTCGCGCAGGAACGGCTGATGACGCGCATCAAGGAAGCCAACCGGCACGAGATTTTCCATCGCGAAATCATGAACGAGATGGGCGCGCAAGGCATGCTGGGGCCGACGCTGCCGGAGAAATATGGCTGCGCGGGATTGTCCTATGTCGCCTATGGACTGGCGGCGCGCGAAGTGGAGCGCGTGGATAGCGGCTATCGCTCGGCGATGAGCGTGCAATCCTCGCTCGTCATGCATCCGATCTACGCTTACGGCTCGGAGGCGCAGCGCGAAAAATATCTGCCCAAGCTCGCAACCGGCGAATGGGTCGGCTGCTTCGGGCTCACCGAACCCGATCACGGCTCCGATCCGGGGTCGATGGTGACGCGCGCCAAAAAGGTCGATGGGGGCTATGTGCTCAACGGCGCGAAGATGTGGATCACCAATGCGCCTATCGCCGACCTCGCGGTCGTCTGGGCAAAGACGGATGACGATGTAATCCGCGGCTTTGTAGTCGAACGTGCGTTCAAGGGTTTCACAACGCCGAAGATTGAAGGCAAATTCAGCCTGCGCGCATCGGTGACGGGCGAGATTTCGCTGCAAGACGTTTTCGTACCAGACGAAAACCTGCTGCCCAATGTGCGCGGGCTTGCTGGCCCCTTCGGCTGCCTCAACCGGGCGCGCTATGGCATTGCCTGGGGCGCGATGGGCGCGGCGGAATTCTGCTGGCATGCTGCACGGACTTATACGCTGGAGCGCAAACAGTTCGGACGACCGCTAGCGGCAAACCAGCTCATCCAGAAAAAGCTCGCCGACATGCAGACCGAAATCACGCTCGGGCTTCAGGGGTGCTTGCAACTCGGGCGCATGTTCGATGCCGGGACGGCAGCGCCTGCGGCCATCTCGCTGATGAAGCGCAACAATTGCGGCAAGGCACTTGATATTGCCCGCGTCGCGCGCGACATGCACGGCGGCAACGGCGTTTCGGACGAGTATCATGTCATCCGTCATGCGATGAACCTTGAAGCCGTGAACACTTATGAGGGGACGCATGACGTGCATGCGCTGATCCTCGGACGCGAGATCACAGGGATAGCCGCCTTCTCGTGAGGCGGGGCCCGAGTAGCGCTGCAAGGAGCGGCACATGAGTCAAGCAACGGCGACATTGGACAACACCACGGAACGCAATACGGCCATGGCCGTGCTGACCGCGCTGAGCTTTTCTCATTTTCTCAACGACATGATGCAATCGCTGCTGCCGGCGATTTATCCGATGCTGAAAACCGAGTTCGCGCTCAACTTCGGGCAGGTCGGGCTCATCACTTTCGTTTATCAGATCACCGCCTCCTTGTTGCAGCCGCTGGTCGGCTACTACACCGACAAGAAAGCCCGGCCCTATTCGCTCTCCATCGGCATGGGGTTCACGCTGACGGGGCTGGTGGTGCTTTCGATTGCGACGAGCTTTGGCGCGATCCTCGCGGCGGCTATGCTGATCGGCACGGGGTCATCGGTCTTCCATCCGGAAGCGTCGCGCATCGCGCGCATGGCGTCGGGTGGGCGGCATGGCTTTGCGCAATCCTTCTTCCAGGTCGGCGGCAATCTCGGCTCGGCAATCGGGCCGTTGCTGGCGGCGCTGATCGTCATTCAGCGCGGGCAAGGCAGCATCGCCTGGTTCTCGCTTGCCGCGGCGTTCGGGATGGTGCTGCTGTGGAATGTGGGCGGCTGGTACAAGCGGCGCGCGGTGGCGGCGGCAAAGGCGGCATCGGTGCAGGCGCGCTCCGTGACGCTGACACGGCGGCAGATCGGCACGACGATTGCGATATTGCTGGCGCTGATCTTCTCGAAATATTTCTACCTCGCCAGCCTGACCAGCTATTACACGTTTTACCTGATCGACAAGTTTCATACGCCGGTCGAAACCGCGCAGGTTCTACTGTTCGTTTTCCTCGGCTCGGTGGCGGCGGGCACCATCATCGGCGGGCCGCTTGGCGACCGTTTCGGGCGCAAATATGTGATCTGGGGTTCGATCCTGGGCGTGCTGCCTTTCACGCTGGCGCTGCCGCACGCGAATCTGTTCTGGACCGCTGTGCTGACCGTGCCCATCGGCGTCATTCTCGCCTCGGCCTTTCCGGCCATCGTCGTCTATGCACAGGAATTGCTGCCCGGTCGCGTGGGCACGGTGGCGGGGCTGTTCTTCGGTTTCGCCTTCGGCATGGGTGGCTTGGGCGCGGCCGTGCTCGGCCAGCTTGCCGACATGACCAGTATCCGCTTCGTCTATGGCATATGCGCTTTCCTGCCGCTGATCGGATTGCTGGCCGTGTTTCTGCCGCG
>CAZLLB010000091.1:0-12158 GCA_964560165.1 uncultured Parvibaculum sp.
CTTGCGGTACTGGCGCAGCTCTTCGGGCGTGAAGCGCTCATGCACTTCGCAATGGCCTTTCCAGGCGATGATCTTCACATCGGTCTGCTTGGCGATGTTCTGCGCCAGAAATTCATCGGGAATGCAGAGTACGCGATCGACACCGAAGCTCTCTACGATCTTCAGCGCGTTGGAAGACGTGCAGCAAATATCGCTCTCCGCCTTCACATCGGCGGATGTGTTGACATAGGTGACGATCGGCACGCCGGGATAGGTCTGGCGCAGCAGGCGCACATCGGCACCCGTGATCGAATCCGCGAGCGAGCAGCCAGCCCTGAGGTCGGGAATGAGAACTGTCTTCTGCGGATTGAGCAGCTTCGACGTCTCGGCCATGAAATGCACACCGCATTGCACGATCACAGAGGCATCGACCTTCGTTGCTTCCTTGGCAAGCTGCAACGAGTCGCCTGCAATGTCGGCAACACCATGGAAGATTTCCGGCGTCTGATAGTTATGCGCGAGAATGACGGCGTCGCGCTCCTTCTTCAGCCGGTTAATGGCGTGAATATAGGGTGCGAAGAACGGCCACTCGACCGACGGGATGACATTGCGCACTTTTTCATAAAGCGGCGCCATCTCCTTCGCGAGACCGGGCGTGTATTCCAGTTCCGGCATATCTACCGGCTTGAACACGCGGGCTTTCGGCTTGGTGAGCGTTGTTGTCCGCTCCAGTTCGCCTGCGAATGCCATCTGCCTCGTCTCCTAATAATGCTCAACATGAGCATATTATTGGGATCAAAAACGCCGACGCCTCACTGAGGGTCGGGCTCGAATTGGAGATATGCTACGGCTGAGCATTATCAAGCGTCAACCACGAATATGTCGATGCGGCGACGGCGCAGCGCGCGCCACGTCCCCTTGACCTAGCGGATTCGGGGTCTTATTTTAGACTAGTCAAAACGACTGGTCGAAATAATGCGTGAAATTCAAGCCTCCGAAGCCAAAACCCACTTCTCCAGCCTGCTCGATGACGTTGAGCGGGGCGAGACCATTGCCATCACCCGGCACGGCAAGATCATCGCTCAGCTTGAGCCGAGGAGGGAGATTGATCGCGCCAAGGTCAGGCAAGCCATGGATGGGCTGAAGGCGCTGAAAGAAGAACTAAGCAAGACGATGGAACCGCTGACGACTGAGGAAATCCTCGCGATGCGTCACGAAGGCCACAAATACTGATGGGCCTTGTTCTCGATGCTTCCATTGTGGCCTGCTGGATACTGCCGGACGAGCAATCGACGAAAGCCGATCACGCCTTGGGTTTGATGGAGCGCGAGCGAGCTTTAGTCCCAAGCATATTCGGATATGAGATTCGAAATATCCTGGCGGTCAACGAGCGACGGGGGCGGCTCACTCTAGAAATATCGACAGCCGGGTTGAAGTTTCTTTCGGCGCTACCGATCAGTGTCGATTCAGATATGAACGCCGATGAAGCGCTCGACCTCGCCCGCAAGCACCGGCTCACCGTCTATGACGCCGCCTATCTCGAACTTGCTCGGCGCAAGTCCCTTCCGCTCGCAACGCTCGACGCGGCGCTGATGGCGGCGGCGAATGCCGAACAGGTCGCGCTCGTCTGACGCCAACGCGGCTTATGTATTCGCCCGGCTCTTCGATGGCGCAAGCCGCAAGCCCGGCGCGGGGCGTTCGTTCAGCACTTCGCGGCGGAAGCGGAATTGTTCGGCGGGCCTTCCGCCCGTCCGCGTCGTCATGCTGCCTGTCCGCTCGACAAGCCCGCCCTTCTCGACGAGGCGGCGGAAATTCTGCTTGTGCACATGCAGGCCAAGCAGCGCCTCCACCGTCCTCTGCAATTCATAAAGCGTGAAGGCGGGCGGCATCAGCTCGAAGGCGACAGGGCGATATTTCAGTTTCGCGCGCAGCCTACCCATCGCGGTCGCGAGAATGCGCCGGTGATCGAACTGCATCGGTCGCCCGAAAATAAGATGGCCGCTAGGCGTGTCGCCCGCGTCGCGCGCATTGCGCCGACCATCGCGCGCCGCTTCGCGCAACAATCCCGCTTCATAAAGAAGCTCATAGCGCTCCAGCACTTTCTCATCGTCCCAGGCGACGCCATCAAGGCCGAAATAAAGCCGCACCCGGTCCCTCCGCTTACCGCGCGTCAGCTCTTCCGGTGTCGCCTCCGCCTGCCGCGCCGCCCATTCGCGCAGCAGCGGCGCAATGGTTTGCTCGATGATCAGGGGGCGGCTCTCGCGCCAGTCTTCCCATGGGAAATGCTGATACCAGTCGCGCCATGCCGCGTCTTCAAGCTCACCGTCATGCGTCCGCGTCAGCGCGAGATAGCCGACAGAGACGACATGCTCGCCCGGCTGGTCCACTTCCATCGCGTTGCGGCCCCGGTCGCCGAACGTATAAAGCTGCTCGACATAGCCGAGCGCCAGATGCGTCTGCTCCTGCACCCAGTCGCGCAAGCCGATATCAAGTGTGCGGTGGCGCAGCGGATCGAAGGGACCAAAGGGCAGGGCGTCCCAGCTTTCGGCATTAGCGCCGCTGCCCGCTGCCTGCGGTACGACCAGAATTTTCGGCTGATCTTCCGACACGGTGACAATGGCTGCGTTCAGGCCGATGACGACGGCCTTGCTTGCAAGCTCACCCGTCACGGAGCCGAGTGGCAGGACGGCGCCGGTCTTGTCTGCTTTCGAGCCGAGCGGCTTGCGCATCTGTCTCTCTATGTCAGAGGAAATATCAGGGGTGAGCCGGCAGTGCGAACAACTCGCCTTCCCACGTCTCGCGTGGTGGCGTCAGCGCCGCGATCGCCGCGCGCATTCGCCCCTTACGCCCTAGCGCGTCGTCGGCAAGCCGCACCATCAGCCGGTTGGGCTGCGCATGTGCGCCGCGCCTGCGCAGCAGCAGTGCAAGATCGGCTTCGGGATAATCTTCATTGAGCGTGCAAAGCGCGATATAGGCCGCCGCCGTCGAGCGGCTGATCCCCGCCCAGCAATGCACCAGCATCGGCCTTTGCTGATCCCAGCCGCGAATGAAGGAAATCAGCGCTGACACATGCGCCGCGCTCGGTGGCACCAGCGTGTCGCGTGGCTCGGAAATATCATTGATCGGCAGACGCAAATGCCGCGCCGCGTCGATCCCTTCCGGCGTGTCGATCATCGTCTCGGCATCGAGCAGGCTGACGAGATGCGACGGCCCAAGAGACTTGATGGCGTCTGCAACGCCGCTAAGGGGGCTCACATAGATCATGGCAAATACATAACACAAATCTGTGAAAAGTACCGGCGAAATGCCGCTATGCCAGGAGTTTAGCTGATTCGGGCGCGCCTTTTGCGACAGGCTCAGGCGGCCGAAAGCTCCCCGAACCGTTTCAGGAACCGCGCCTGCGCCTGCCCCGTCGCCAGCGGCTTCAGCTTCACCGGCATCAGCCCACGCGGCCGCCCGAAAATCTGCGCGCCTTCCTCATCGGAAAATCCCGCAATCTGCGTCGCTTCGAAAAAGGCCGACGCCCGGTCGGCGCGTTTGATGATCTCTTCCACCGTTTGCGGCAGCTCGGCGGGCAGGCCGAAGCGCATATGGATCGCGGCGGTAAGGCGATGCTCGAAGGATTTGTAGTCGATGCCCAGCGCCGCCTTGAACGGGCTGATCATGTCACCGATCACATATTCGGGCGCATCATGCAGCAGTGCCGCCAGCCGCCACTTTACCGGCCAGCCAGGCCGGATCAGCGCGCAGATGTCATCGACCAGCACGCAATGCTCAGCCACCGAATAGGCATGCTCGCCTGTCGTTTGTCCGTTCCAGCGCGCAACGCGAGCAAGCCCATGCGCAATGTCCTCGATCTCTATGTCGAGCGGCGAGGGATCGAGCAGGTCGAGCCGCCGCCCGCTCAGCATGCGTTGCCAGGCTCTCGGCTTTCCATCTTTTGCGTGAGCGGGGGTCGCCATCGTCGTCTCCGATTGGGGAGGCGGCAATCTAGAGCGGGGAGGGTGACTTGTCATCCCGTGATGGCTGCAAAACCCGGCGGGGCAAGCGACGATCCTTGCTCGGATTATCCCTCTCATCCATGTGGGAGATTTTTTCATAACCCCGCGTTTGCTGAATGCGAACCACCGTCCTAGAGTTGCCTCGGGAGCAAAACGCGCGCGCAGATGACGCCGACAACGCAGGACCAACATGGCAGTCGATCCTCTACCGGCGGAACTTCTTTACCGCGCCTGCGACCTCTCGCCGTTTGAATTTGAAACGACGGCGGAGCTTGAAGACCTCCCCGGTCTTGCTGGGCAGGAGCGTGTGTTGGATGCGTTGCGTTTTGGCACCTCCATCCGCCGCCACGGCTATAATCTCTTCATCCTCGGCCCCGATGGTGCGGGCAAACACGATGCTGTGACGCGCTTTCTTGCCGACATCGCCATCCGCGAGCGCGCGCCGTCCGACTGGGCCTATGTGATGCGCTTCAGCGCGCCGAACCGCCCCGTCGTCCTCGAACTTGCGGCAGGCGCGGGCGCGGCGCTGAAGGAGGGCATGGCCCGCCTCGTCGAGGATTTGAAGATCACCGTTCCCGGCGTCCTCGATAGCGAGGAATATCAAAACCGCCGCCAGACCATCGACGAGGAATATCGCGAACGCCAGGAGCAGGCCTTTGAGGGCCTGCGTGGCCGCGCCGAGGAGCAGGGCGTCGCGCTGCTGCGCACGCCTGCCGGTTTTGCACTGGCGCCCGTTCATCGCGGCGATGATCATCAGGGCGAGGTGCTGAAGCCCGAGGAATTCAATGCGCTGTCGGAGGCTGAGCGCAAACGCCTCGAAGGCATCGTCCAGACGCTCCAGAAAGAACTCGCCGAAACGCTCGAGCATCTGCCCTCTTGGGAGAAGGAACATCGCGAGCGCATCCGGCTTCTCAACCGCGAAGTGGCCGAGCGCATCGTCGAGCGCGCCATGCGCGACCTGCGCCAGCGTTTCGACACCATGCCCGCCGTACGCGACTGGCTCGGCACGGTGGCGACCGATCTCATCGATAATGCGGGCATTTTCGCGCCCGCCGCCGACCCCGCCCAGCCGCCGCAGATGGTCGTGCCCGGCATGGGCGGCCAATCCGTCTCGCCTGGCGCGCTCAATCCCTTCCGCCGCTACGAGGTCAATGTCGCCGTCGCCAATAACGGCGTGCCGAAAAAGCCCGCCGCCTCGCCGTGGAAGGCCGAACCCGCTATCGACGCGGGCGGCTATATCGGCGGCGGCGCGCCCATCGTCTATGAAGACCACCCGACCTTGCAGAACCTCGTCGGCCGCGTCGAGCATGTGCCGCAAATGGGCGCGCTCATCACCGATTTCATGCTCATCAAGGCGGGCTCGCTCCACCGCGCCAATGGCGGCTATCTGCTCGTCGATGCGTTGAAGCTGTTGCGCGAGCCGCTGGCATGGGAGGCGCTGAAACGCGCGCTGCGCCGCCGCAAGATCGTCATCGAGTCGCCCGGCGAATTCATGAGCCTCGTCAGCACCGTGACGCTTGAGCCGGACCCCATTCCGCTCGACCTCAAGGTGCTGCTCTTCGGCGAGCGCTATCTTTATTATATGCTGTCGAACGCCGATCCTGAATTTGCCGAACTCTTCAAGGTCGCCGCCGACTTCGAGGACGTGCTCGACCGCGAAAACGAAAATGACCTTCTCTATGCGCGCTTCCTCGGCGGCCTCACCCGCGCCGAAGATATGCTGCCGCTTGATCGTTCCGGCGTCGCCCGCGTCATCGAGCGCGCCTCACGCCTCGCCGAAGATGCCGAGAAGCTCACCACCGCTGTTCGCCCCATCGCCGATCTGTTGCGCGAGGCCGATTTCATTGCGCGCTCGAAATCCGCCAGCCTCATCACCGCCGATCATATCGACGCCGCCGTCGAGGCGCAGATTTCCCGCGCCGACCGGATGCGCGAACGCAGCCTCGAGATGATCACCCGCGACATCGTGATGATCGACACCGAAGGCGAATGCGTGGGGCAGGTCAATGGCCTGTCCGTCCTGTCGATGGGCGCCGTCTCCTTTGGCCGCCCAAGCCGCATCACCGCTCGCGTCCGCATGGGGCTTGGCAGCGCGCGCGTTCTCGATATCGAGCGCGAGGTCGATCTCGGCGGTCCCATTCACTCCAAGGGTGTTCTCATTCTCTCAGGCTATCTCTCGGCGACCTTCCTGCCCGAAATTCCCTTCTCCATGAGCGCCAGCCTCGTCTTCGAGCAATCCTATGGCGGCGTGGATGGCGACAGCGCCTCATCCGCCGAGCTTTACGCGCTGATCTCGGCGCTGGCCGAAGTGCCCATCGGGCAGGGTTTTGCCGTCACCGGCTCGGTCAATCAGCTTGGTCAGGTGCAGGCCATAGGCGGCGTCAACGACAAGATTGAGGGTTTTTTCGACATCTGTATGCGGCGCGGCCTCACCGGCGATCAGGGCGTCCTTATTCCTGCCGCCAATGTGAAGCACCTTATGTTGCGTCAGGATGTCGTGGATGCTGTGGAGCGCGGCGTCTTTGCGGTCTATCCTGTCGAGACGATCGAGGAAGGCGTCGAACTGCTGATGGATATGCCCGCCGGAACGCGCGGGCCCGATGGCAAGTTCACCGAAGGCTCGGTCTATGCGAAAGCGGAGGCCCGTCTTGCGGCTTTCGCCGACAATCAGCGCCGCTTCGCACAGCGCGTCGATGACAATGGGAAAAGGTGAAGCCTGATGGCGGCACGAAAACCCGCTCAGCAAACCGGCTCCAGCGTGGAGAGCGGAAAGCTGCGGCTGCGCCGCATCGTCGTCGGCCTCGACACCAATTTCATGGCGCGCGAAGCGCTGGCGCTCGCCGCCCGTCTCGCCGGTTCGCTCGATGCGGGCTTGCGCGGTGTTTTCGTCGAGGATGAAAATCTGATCGCTCTGTCGGGTTTGCCCTTCGCGCGCGAGGTTTCGTTTTCTGGGCAAGTGCGGGGCCTCGACGAAGCGGCCATGCTGCGCGCCATGCAGGCACAGGCCGAAACCGTGCGCCGCATTCTTGAGCGCGTGGCGACCGATGCGCATGTGCAATGGAGCTTCGACATAGCGCGCGGCCGCCCGCTCGCCGCGCTCGCCTCCTCGGCCGGGGCCGACGATACGCTGATCATTCGTGGCCACGCGGCCAGCCAGCGCGAGGTCGGCCGCGCGGTGCGCGCCGCCACCCGCGATGCGCGCGCCGATGTGCTGCTTGCCGCGCGCGGCGTAGCGGTCAGTGCCGCTTTTGCATCCGCGCCCGCGCTGCAGCAGGGCGCGCCCTCTACCGCCCGCCCGCTCACCGCTATTGATGAAGGCTCAAGCCTCGGTGAAGCCTGCGCCGTCTTTGCCGAAACATTGGCGCATCGCATCGGTGCTCCGTTCCGTCGCATTTTCGCGCGTGGCTTCGCACCCGCCGATGTGGCGACTGCGGCGCGCAATGCGGGCGCTGGCCTCATCGTGGTCAATGCCGCCTGGCTCGGCGATGATGACGATGCGGCGCGTCTGTCCGCCGCCGCCGGTTGCCCCGTATTGCTGCTCGGCGGCGAGCGCGAAAGTTTGAAACCGGCGATAAAAAACTGATCCTCAACGAAGGAGACAAGATTATGTCTGTGCGCAAGATTCTCGTTCCCCTCTCCGGCGCGCCTTCGGAGGCCGCCGTTCTCGGCACGGCACTGACCACCGCCAAATCTTTCGGCGCTCAGCTTGTCGGTCTTTTTGTTCGCGCCGATCCATCCGAAGCCTTGCCCTATCTCGGCGACGGCGTGTCGGGGCAGGTGATCGAACAATTGATGCAGGCCGCGAAAGATGGCGCCGATGGCGCATCCGCTCGCGCCCGCCTGATGTTTGCCGACGCCGCCGCCAAGGCCGGTCTGCCGCTCGTTGAAAAGGGCAATGCGGACACGCTGCCTTCGGCCCGTTTTCTCGACGTCGCCGGTCATCGCGACGATGTGGTCGCCGCCCATAGCCGCCTCTCCGACATTGTCGTCTTCGGTGAAGGCAATGCAGGTGCGGCGGGCGGCAGCACATTGGAAGCCGCGATGATGAGCGGCGGTCGCCCCGTGCTGATCGCGCCCAAGGCCTGCGCCATCCATGTCGGCGGCGCGGTCGCCATCGGCTGGGACGAAAGCGCCATGGCCGCCCACGCCGTCACCGCCGCCATGCCTTTTCTGGAGCAGGCCAAAAGCGTCACGATCCTTTGCATAGGCAGCAAGGAACTGGATACGGAATCAGGCGCGCTTCTGGCGGACTATCTGTCCTTGCACGGAATAACGGCGAGCGTGCATATCGTAGAGCAAACGAACGGTCGTTCAGTCGGCGGCGCCTTGCTGGACGGTGCTGAAAAATACGATGCGGATCTTCTTGTCGTCGGCGGCTACGGCCACTCGCGTCTGCGCGAATTCATCGTCGGTGGCGCCACTCAGCACATCCGCTCCCACGCCACGATTCCGGTGTTGATGGCGCACTGATAGGCGTCATCAGCGGTAGCCGCTATCCCGGGACTTGTTCCATGGATCCCGCGCATCAAGTAATGAGCTAGCGGGAAGCACGAACACTAATTCGTCATTGCGCTCGCAATGACGGTGAATGGTTATCCCGTCACTGATACGCCAAGAGAACGAAGCTTCTTCGCCAGCGAAAAATTAGGCCCGCTTCCGCACCAGCACATTGCCCGCCGAATACCCCGCGCCAAAGCTGCAAATCAGCCCCAGATCGCCCGCGTTCAAATCCTCGCTATGCTGGCTGAAGGCGATGATCGAGCCCGCCGAACTCGTATTGGCATATTCCTGAAGAATATTCGGCTGCTCGCCCGGCAGCGGGTCGCGGCCCAGCACCTTGCGGCCGATGAAATCGTTCATGCCCTTATTGGCCTGATGCAGCCACATGCGCTTCAGGTCTTTCGGGTCCAGCCCCTCATCGGCCATATGTGTCAGGATCAGTTCCGACACCATCGGCACCACTTCGCGGAACACCTTGCGGCCCTCCTGCACGAAGAGCTTGTCCGTCGCGCCGATGCCTTCGGGCGCGGTGCGGTTGAGGAAGCCGAAATTGTTGCGGATATTGTTGGAGAATTTCGTCATCAGCCGCGTGCCGAGAATTTCCCACGCGCCCTTGGCCGTGCAGGTCTCCTCGCGCTCTAGCACGATGGCCGTGCAAACGTCGCCGAAAATGAAATGGCTGTCGCGGTCGCGGAAGTTGAGATGCCCCGAGCAGATTTCCGGGTCCACGATCAACACGCAATCGACCGAGCCAGAACGCAGCATGTCGTAAGCGGTCTGGATGCCGAAAGTGGCCGACGAGCAGGCGACATTCATGTCGAAGCCAAAACCCTCAATGCCGAGCAGGTCCTGCACTTCGACGGCGATGGCAGGGTAGGGGCGCTCGAGATTGGAGCAGGCGACAAGCACCGCATCGACATCGGCGGGCGTCTTGTTGGCGCGCTTCAGCGCCTTATGCGCCGCATCGACCGCCATTTCGGCGAGGATCGAAGGCTCGTCATTCGAGCGCTCGCGCAGCAGCGGCGTCATCACCTCGGGGTCGAGAATGCCCGACTTGTTCATCACATAGCGGGATTCGATGCCTGACGCCTTCTGGATGAACTCGGCGCTCGATTCCTGCAACGGCTCCATCTCGCCCTTGCCGATCGCGCCGGCATGTTTCGCATTGTAATTGCGAACATAGGTATTGAAGGTTTCGACGAGTTCGTGATTGCTGATCGAGTTGGGCGGCGTAAATACGCCTGTCCCGCTAATGACGACTTTGGCCAATTGAACACCTGGTTATTTTTTTAGACCGGACAACCCCGCGCCGAAGGCCCCCCCGACCGCGCAAGCCTGCCCGCAGCCCTCCCTTGGCCGCATCCCTAAATTAGGCCAGCCGCGCGAGACTTTCCACCATCTAACCATGCGCGCAGGCCGAAAGACCCGGCGCTCGCTGAAACGAGCCCGGATTCCTTCGGGTTAACCCTTCAAGAGATGGTATCGCGTCAGGCCGACGCGGCGTTCTCGCTCTTGCGGCCCGCTGTTGCCACGTCTTCGGTCGCCTGAATCTCGCCGCTGATCTTGCCGCCTTGCTCGACCTTCAACTCGCCATAGCGCACCGTGCCGGTGATCTTGCCCGTCGCATTGATGGTCAGGCACTTCTTGACCGTGAGCGTGCCGTCGAACTTGCCGTTGATTTCCGCCTGATCGACGGTGGCCTCGCCGCGCACTTCGCCGGTTTCGGTGATGGTGAGCGTGCCGCTCTCGATCGTCGCCTGCACATCGCCCTCGATGACGAGGCTGTCGCAGGATTGAATCTTGCCTTCCAGCTTCAGCCCGCGCCCGACATGAAGATTGGCCGTCGTCGTGCTGGTATTGGAAGAAGAATGTGTCTGAAGCGTACGCACGGCTGGCTTCCTTGCTTCATATGATGGCGTGACCACGCGATTGGCGGATGATGTCTCGCCTTCGCTATGCGTGGTGCTCGATGTTTTCTCGATAATGCGCGAGCCGGTCGATAGCGGCAACGTTTCGTTGTCCGACGAGCTTGAATCCGTATCCTTCGGGCGTTTGAACATCGTCCCCTTCCCTCCGCTTTATTGGAACAGGTGGCGACAATATCGCCTTACCTTGGCCTGCTCGCGACCATATTGTGGCGAAAGCGTGTATCAGGCGAAAGAAACTTCGTTCAGCACCGTTTCTAATGTCCTAAACGCGCTTCAGTTTCGCGCAGGCTTTATGGCGCGGACAACTGACCATGTGGTCGTTGACCATGCCGACCGCTTGCGCGAAGGCGTAGACGATGGTCGGCCCGCAAAAGCGGAAACCCTTTGATTTCAGCGATTTTGCGAGCTTCTCGCTCATCTCGGTCGTCGCAGGCACTTGTCCCATATGGGTCCATTTGTTCTGCACCGGCTTGCCATCGACAAAATCCCAGAGATAGCCCGAGAAGCCTCCACTTTGATCCATGATATCGAGCCACACGCGCGCATTGGTGACTGTGGCCTCGATTTTTCCGCGATGCCGGATGATGCCTTCATTCGTCAGCAGCTTCTCGATCTTCGCAGGCTTGTAGCGGACGATGCGTTCAGGCTCGAAGCCGTCAAAGGCCTCGCGAAAATTTTCCCGTTTGCGCAAGATCGTGATCCACGAAAGCCCGGCCTGAAAGCCATCGAGCACCAGCTTTTCAAAAAGCGCGCGGTCATCATATTCCGGCACGCCCCATTCTTCGTCGTGATAGGCGACATAAAGCGGATCGATGCCCGGCCATGTGCAGCCGACGCCTTGCGCCGTTTTTGCGGCGGCTTTCTTGGCAATGGCGGCGTCAGGCATCTTCGTCTTCCTCGCCGCCAGCCAGTTCAAAATGCGCCCAGACGGGCTTGTGCGGCGTCAATGTTGAATCGCCGATTTCCAGCGGCGCGCCGTTCAGGAGGTCGAGCCTGAGCAGCGCCAGCACGCGGCCCCCCTCTTTATCCACCGAGAACACCGTGCCCACCTCGCGGCCAACGGAGCGCACCGGCACATGAGGTTTGGGCATGTCGCCTTCAACAGTGCAGGGCAGAAGCCGCTTGCGCACGCTGCCGCGCCGCTTGGTGCGCGAGGTCACTTCCTGGCCGATAAAGCAGCCCTTCTGGAAATCGACGCCATTCATCTCCTCGAAATTGACTTCCAGCGGAAAAGTCCGGTCGGGCTCGAAATCATGTGCGGCATCCCCGACACCCAACGCGATGCGGTGATGGTGATAATCGGCGGGCGTCGCCGCTTGCGCATCCGGCGCTTTAGGATCGGCGGCAATGAGCCTCGCGCCGAGAGCCGCAAGCCGTGGATCAGCAAATGCGCCCTTGATCGCGCCCGCATCGCCGCCCCAGATCGCCATCACTTTATGTGTGGCGCTCACATCCTCGATCGTCACCTGCGCCCGCAATTTGTAGAAAGTGAGCCGCTTGGCGAGATCGCCGATCCGCGCCCCGTCGCAATCGAGCAACAGTCCGTCGCCATCGGCGATGATGATGAAGTCGAAGAGGAATTTCCCCTGCGGCGTCAGCAGCCCGGCATAGATTGCCTTCGCGCCTTCGGCCAGATCGACATTATTCGTGATGAGGTTCTGTAAAAATGTCCGCGCCTCGGCACCGCCGACACGCAAGACCCCCCGCTCGGGCAGGATCGACGCTTTAAAGCTCATGCTCCGCTTCTCAA
>CAZLLB010000092.1:0-12045 GCA_964560165.1 uncultured Parvibaculum sp.
CTTGCCGGGCCGATTGTGCTTTCCAATATTTCGACGCCGTTGCTCGGCCTTGCCGACATGGTGGTGATCGGGCGTATTCCAAATCCCGCAGCCCTTGGGGCCATTGCGCTCGGCGCGACGATTTTCAATTTCGTCTATTGGGGTTTCGGTTTCCTGCGCATGGGGACCACCGGGCTGACCGCGCAGGCGATGGGCGCGCGCGACGCGGAGGAAGTGAGCGCCAATCTGGGGCGGGCGTTGATTGTGGCTGCCGCCATCGGCTTTTGTCTCATCGCGCTTCAATGGCCTATCGCCTATATCGCCTTCGCGCTGCTTAAAGGCAGCGCCGAGGTGCAGGCCATGGCGCATGATTTTTTCGCGATCCGTATCTGGAGCGCGCCTTTCACGCTGGCGAATTTTGCGCTGCTCGGCTGGTTCATCGGACGGCAGAAAGCGAGCACGGCGCTGGTGCTGCAAGTCTTCATGAACGGGCTCAACATCGCGCTCAATGTCACCTTCGTTGCCGGGTTCGGCTGGGCAGTGAAAGGCGTGGCGGCGGGCACGCTGATCGCGGAAATCGCGGCGGCCTGTCTCGGCGCGGCGCTGGCCTGGCGCGACCTGAAGCAGAGCGGCTGGGTCGGGCGCTGGGCGCGGGCACGGCTGCTCGACCCTGTGCGGCTGGCGCGGATGATCGCGGTCAATCGCGACATCATGCTGCGCACCTTCTGCCTCATCTTCGCCTTTGCGTTTTTTACCGCTCAAGGCGCGCGGGCGGGCGATGTGACGCTGGCGGCCAATGCGGTGCTTGGGCAGTTCATCGCGCTGGCGGCGTTTCTGCTTGATGCTTTCTGTTCGGCAACGGAGGCGCTGGTGGGCGAAGCGGTGGGCGCGCGCAACCAGCGGACGCTGGAGCGCGCCGTGTGGCTCGCTTCGATCTGGGCGGGCGGCGTTGCGCTGGCGCTATCGATTTTTACATTTTTTGCCGGGCCGATGCTCATTGACGCGCTGACAGCATCGCCCGAAGTGCGCGTGGCGGCGCGCATCTATCTGCCATGGGCGGCGTTTATTCCGATTGTCGCTGTCTGGTGTTTTCTGCTCGACGGGATTTTCATCGGCGCGACGCGCACCGCGGAGATGCGCAACGCCATGGCCGTGGCGTTGCCGATTTTCCTGATCGCATGGTGGTTTCTCGCCGCCTCATATGGCAATCACGGGCTATGGGCGGCGCTGACGATTTTCTATTTCGCGAGGGCGGTGACGCTGCTGCCTTTTTACGGCGCGGTGCGGCGCGTGACGCTCAGCCCATATCATTGAAGAGATCGAGCACGTTTTCCGGCGGGCGGCCAAGCGCGGCGCGGGCGCGGAAGAAGACGACGGGGCGCTCGATCAGGACCGGATTGTCGGCCATAGCCTTGATGAGTTTGTCGTCGGAGAGATCGTCCGCGTCGAGGCCCAGCTCCTTGTAGAGCGCTTCTTTCTTGCGCATCAGCTCGCGCGGCTTCATGTGCAGTTTCTTCAGCGTGGCTTTCAGCTCGTCAACACTTGGGGCTGTTTTCAGATATTCGACGATGACGGGCTGAAGGCCATGCTGTTCGAGCAGGGACAGCGTGGCGCGCGAGGTACTGCAACGCGGATTGTGCCAGATCGTGACTTTGGGCATGAGGTCTTCTCCAGGTGATCGCGCTTTACGAATTTACCGCATCGACGCCGACCGCATCGGCGGCGCGTGTGAAACCATCGCGCGCCAATGCCAGGGCGAGATCGCGCTTGATGCGGGTGACGAGGGAGGGCCCCTCATAGGTGAGCGCGGAATAAAGCTGCACCAGCGAGGCGCCAGCGCGGATTTTTGCATAGGCGTCGGCGCCGCTCGACACACCGCCGACGCCGATGATCGGAATTTTTCCGCCGGTGAGGCGATAGACGTCGCGCAGCACCTGCGTCGAGAGCGCGAAAAGCGGGCGGCCCGACAATCCGCCAATTTCGCCTGCGCGCGGGCCGGAGACGAGACCCTGTCGCTGAATGGTCGTGTTCGAGACGATGAGGCCATCGAGGTCCATGGTGAGGGCGACGGCGGCTATGTCGGCAAGTTCGGGCGCGGTGAGGTCGGGCGCGATTTTCAGCAGGATGGGCACATGGCCCTTGCGGGCTTTCAAGACGCGGGTGACCAGCGCTTCAAGTTCGCCACGGCCTTGCAGCGCGCGCAGGCCCGGCGTGTTGGGCGAGGAAATATTGACGGTGAAATAGCTTGCCAGACCTTCGAAGGCGGTGATGCCGGCTTCGTAATCGGCGACGCGATCGGCGGCATCCTTGTTCGCGCCGATATTGACGCCGACGATGCCGCCGCGATTGCGCCGTGCTTCGAGGCGGCGCTTCAGCACCTCGTGGCCCTGATTGTTGAAGCCCAGACGATTGATGACGGCGCGCTCGGCCTCAAGGCGGAAAATGCGCGGGCGAGGATTGCCCGATTGCGGGTGCGGGGTCACGGTTCCGACTTCGGCAAAACCGAGACCCATGGCGAGCATGGCGTCGGGCACTTCGCCGTTCTTGTCAAAGCCCGCCGCAATGCCGAGCGGATTTGGGAAATGCAGGCCGAGGAGATCGACGCCAAGCGAGGCGGGATCGGGTTTGCGCTGGCGGGGGCCGAGCCCTGTTTTCAGCGCAGCGATGGTGAGGCTGTGGGCGCGTTCGGGATCGACGAAGCGGGGGGCCGGGCGGGCGAGCGGAAAGAGATCCATGCGCGTTATTTGTCTCCGCCGGGCAGGTCGAGCATATCGGGAAAACGATGTGCGCCGCTGGCGCAGAGCGGCAGAGGCTCGACGCGGCGCACTGCGCTCATCGGCAATGGGCCATAGAGATGGGGAAAAAGCGCGCCGCCGCGTGACGGCTCCCATTTTAGATCGAGCGCATTGGCATCGACCGCGACGAGCAGCAGATCGAGAACGCCCGCGAAATGCTTTGCCGCCGTCTCGACCGCCTGGGCGGCGGTGGAGAAATGGATGAACCCGTCCTGCCGATCGACCGCCGAACCCTCGAAACGGCCCGCTGCCTCGGCTGCGCGCCATTCCGCCTCACTCACGATCTTGTAGATGGTGCGCGCCGCCATTCCGCCCTCTTGTGATATGCGCGCAATGTAGCGGCAGGGGGCGGAGGGGACAAGGAAAGGCGCATACTTGGCGCTGGTAAAGGTGTATTTATGGGTTATAATTCCTAGGAATATCAACCTAGGGCTTGACCATGCCTTCCAGCCTTTCCCATCCGAGGCTCTGGAGCGCCATAGATGAGTTGGCGCGGCGCAACAGTCTGTCTGTTTCGGGGCTGGCCAAGGCGGCGGGGCTTGATCCAACCTCGTTCAACAGGTCGAAACGAGTGACGGCGGAGGGGCGGCCGCGCTGGCCGAGCACCGAGAGTCTTGCTCGCGTGCTGGATGCGACGGGGGCGAGCCTTGATGAATTTTTCCTGCTGGTCGATGTGCGAGGGGGCGCGGCGCGCGTGCGGGCCGTGCCGCTGATCGGCTTTGCGCAGGCGGGTACGGGCGGCTATTTCGACGATGCGGGCTTTCCGGTCGGCGGCGGCTGGGACGAGGTTTCGCTGCCCGGCGTCAAGGACGAGAATGCCTATGCGCTGGAGGTGGCTGGCGACAGCATGGCGCCCGTCTATCGCAATGGCGATGTAGTGGTCGTGTCGCCCGCTGCACAAATCCGCAAGGGCGACCGCGTTGTCGTCAAGACCGTGGCGGGCGAAGTGATGGCAAAGGTGCTGGCGCGGCGGAGCGAAAAGCGCGTCGAGCTGCAATCGCTCAATCCGGCTTTCGAGGCGCGTGTGCTGAAGCCGGAAGAGATTTTGTGGATGGCGCGGATTATCTGGGCGAGCCAGTAGCAGGTCGGCTGACACCGCCGGTGCGCAAGCCCGGCGCGCGATCGCTCGATGGCTCGCCGAGCTGGGTGCGCAGGATGTCTTTCAGGGCGACGTCGTCATGGGTATCGAGCGCCAGTTTCAGGCGCTGGGCGCGGCGGCGCGCGAGCAGCTCTACTGCGTCTTCAGCCGCCGCATCTTCTGGTTGGGGTTTCAGCGCGCTGGCGAGTTCGCGTAGCGCCTCGGCGCGGCGCGGCGCGCCGCCGAGCGCCAGAAGTTGCAGCGCATATTGATAGGCGATGGCTGTATTATCACCTTCAAGCTCGAGCGCGCGACGATAGGCGGCGACGCCCTTGTCGAGCGAAGCGCCGTAAAGTGTTTCGCCGAGCATTCCGCCGTCGCGGACGATTTCGAGATTCCAGCCGCCCGAGAGCGCGTGCGCCCAGGCGCTTTGCGGCGCGAGCGCCAAAGCGCGGTCGATATGCTGGCGCGCCTCCTCGGCGTAGCCGGCGAAATGCGCGGCGAGCGTGCCGTCCATACGGCCGAGAAAACCGAGCGCCAGCGCGAGATAGAGATGGCCTTCGGGGTTTTGCGGGTCGCGCGCGATGGCGAGGCGCGCATCCATTTCAGCTTGCTGGAAGACGCTGCGCCGCGTGGAGGGCGACGCGATGAAGTCGCCTTGAGCAAGTCCGGCGCGGGCTGCGAGGGCCGCCCCTTGCGCGGTTCCAAGCAAACGGGCGGCGGCTATGGCCTCGACAAAATCGCCGCGCGTGAAGGCGGCGCGGGCCGCATCGATGCCCTGCAAGGCGGCGGAGACGGGCGCTTGCGGCGCGGCATCAGCCGAGGCGGCGGGCGCACATAATAAAAATGCGGCCGCGAGGCCGGGCATGATGAGAAGCAGGCGGACCATGGGACGCATGATCCTCCGCGCCAGCGCAAGCCGCAAGGACCAGCGCGGAGCGTCGCTCTATGGTGAATTGAAGCTCAGCCCTAGGCGGAAAGATATTCGCCCGCCAGAGCGCGATGAATGAGGCTTGCCGTTTCCTTCACGCCGTAAAGCGCGATGAAGGAGCCAAAGCGCGGCCCCTGCTCTTCACCGAGCAGCACTTCGTAAATGGCGCGGAACCAGTCGCGCAGGTTTTCAAAGCCATGCGCCTTGCCGATTTCATAGACGAGGTTTTGCAGTTCCTCGGCGCTCATCTGCTCATGCGACAGAAGCTCGAGCCTTGCCGCCAGATCGCTGAGCGCGTCGCGTTCGAGTTCGGTCGGAGCGCGATAGATTTTCGCGGGCTTCACGAAATCATTGTAATAGTTGATCGCATAGCCGACGAGCAGATCGAGCTTGGGCAGCTTTTCCGGCGTCGCGTCGGGCGCATAGCGACGGATGAAGCCCCAGAGCACATCCTTGTCGTCGGTCGCTGAGGCGCTGGCGAGATTGAGCAGCAACGCAAAGCTGATCGGCAATTCATCCGTTGGCGGATTGCCGCCGTGGATGTGCCAGACCGGGTTGCCGAGACGCTCCTTCTCGTTCTGCCGGGAATAAGCCGAAAGGAAGGCGAGATATTCATCGACATTCTTCGGGATGACATCGAAGTGGAGACGCTTGCCGGTGCGCGGCGACTGATACATGAACAGTTGCAGGCTTTCCGGGCTCGCATAGCGCAGCCAGTCGTCGATCGAAAGGCCATTGCCCTTCGACTTTGAAATCTTCTTGCCTTCCTGATCGAGGAACAGCTCGTAGTTGAAGCCTTCAGGCGGATTGACGCCGAGGACGCGGCAGATGCGCGAGGCGAGTTTGATGCTGTCGATCAGATCCTTGCCGGCCATTTCATAATCGACATGGAGCGCCGCCCAGCGCATTGCCCAGTCGGCCTTCCATTGCAGCTTGCAATGGCCGCCAGTGACGGGCACTTCGACGATCTCGCCTGTGTCGGGCTCGGCATAGGAGACGGTGCCCTTCTCGACATCGCGCGAGACGAGCGGCACCAGCAACACATGACCGGTGCGCGGGCTGATCGGCAGGATGGGGCTATAGGTCTGCTGACGCTCCTCGCGGAGCGAGGGCAGCATGATCTTCATGATCTCGTCGAATTTCTCCAGAACCTTGAGGAGCGTCGCATCGAAGCGACCCGACTTGTAATAGTCGGTCGAGGAGGCAAATTCGTAATCGAAGCCGTAGCTGTCGAGGAAGGAGCGCAGCTTGGCGTTATTGTGCTCACCGAAGCTCGGATGGGTGCCGAAGGGATCGGGCACTTTGGTCAGCGGCATGTTTATGTAGCCGGCCAGCATCTCCTGGTTCGGCACATTGGTCGGCACCTTGCGCAGACCGTCCATGTCGTCGGAGAAGCAGAGCATCCGCGTCTTGACGCCGGGCGCCAGAAGGTGAAATGCACGACGCACCATGGTGGTGCGCGCCACCTCGCCGAAGGTGCCGATATGGGGCAATCCGCTCGGGCCGTAGCCGGTTTCAAACAGGACTTCGCGGTCGGGATTGCCCTCTTTTTCAAGCCGGGCGACCAGTTTTCGCGCTTCCTCGAAGGTCCAGGCTTTGCTGACCTGGGCGGCTTCGAGAAGTGCGGAATCGCTGCGGTTCTGAGTGTCCGAAGGCATAGTTAACCCGATGAAAGGATTTTGTGATTTGTAATGAGCCGGGACCCTAAGCTCGCGGTCTCGTACAGTCAACGCGACACGGCCCGGCGTCGAATCGATTCTCCTGCGAATTCGTTTGGCGGCGGCAGAGCCGTCCGCACTATTAGAGTACCCAGTAGCGTTTTATGCCCGTACCGGATTCAGCCGTTCCCCAAACCGACGCGCCTGACATTACCGATCCAGGCGTGATGGACCGTATTCGGCGCAAGCCCGATCTGGAGACGCGCATCGCCGCCGAGCAGATACGTCTGCTGCTCGATCTGGGCGAGAGCAGCCGCTTTACGCTTTTCGGCGTCGTCATTCTTGTCGGCGCATCGTTTTATACGGTTGCGCCGGTGTGGACGACGGGCGTGGTGCTGGCCATTCAGGTTGTTGCCCAAATCTGTTTCGACCGCGTGCGCGAAGGCTTCCGCGCCGATCCGCATGCCATGCAACGCGCCATGATCTGGGCGCGGCGCTATGCGGCCTGCACATTCATCAGTGGCATGACCTGGGCCGTCGGCGCGCTGTTGTGGTTGCCTGGCGCCACCTTCGCGCATCAGGTTTTCTATATGCTGGTCCTTGCTACTCTTGTCATGGCGACGGCGATCACGCGCGCCTCCTATCCGGCCGCCGCATACATCTATATCACCACGGCCCTAACGCCCACGCTGATCATTTTGGTGATTGCCGAGCAACCGCTCGGCCTTGCATGCATCGGGCTTGCGGCCTTGATCCTCATCACGATTGCGGGCTGGACGCGGCGCGTGAACCACTCCTATCGCGAGGCCTTTCGCCTGCGTTTCGAGAATGCCGATCTGGTGGAGCGCATGGCGCGCGCCCATGCGGCGACGGAACAGAAACGCGCCGATGCCGAAGAAGCCGAGCGCCGCGCAAAAGCTGCAAACAACGCCAAGAGCGAATTTCTCGATATTCTGAGCCATGAGGTCAACACGCCGCTCGATACGCTGGTGCGCATGGCCCAGCAGCTTGGCGATGAGCCGCTGACCGGCACGCAGCGAAACCTCGCGCAGGCGATGGGCGAATCCAGCCATATGCTGCGGCGTCTCTTCGATGACATGATCGACTATTCGCAGATGGAAGCACGCGCGCTGGAGCTGAAACCAAGCAGCTTCGATCCCGCCGATCTCGCCCGCAGCATCGTGCGGCTGATGCGGCCGCGGGCGCAGGAGCGCGGACTTTCGCTCGAACTCGATCTCGCGCCGGGGACGCCGCCCAGCATGGTCGCCGATCCCGACCGGCTGCGGCAGGTGCTGATCAATCTCGTGTCCAACGCCATCAAGTTCACAGAAACGGGTGGCGTGATCATGCGGGTGCAGCCGGTGGCGCTGGAAGACGGCGCACCGGGATTGCGGTTTTCGGTTCTCGATACGGGCATCGGGCTCGCCGGGGATGCGCTCACGCGGCTCTTTGACAGTTTCACACAAGGTGGCGCGGGCGGCGCACAGGAGCGCCCCGACGGCATGGGGCTCGGGCTTGCGATCTGCGACAAGCTCATCGCATTGATGGGCGGGAAAATTCAGGTCGATAGCGCCGCCGGGCAAGGCAGCACTTTCTGGTTTTTGCTACCGCGCGAGGCGGATGGTCCGGCACAGGCATTTTCTGACCTGCCCGAGGCAAACCGGGCGGGCGGGCGCGATCAGTTGCTCGATCACGACCATCTCTATGAAATGGAGCGTGAACTCGGCGCTGTGCAGATGACGGATCGCATAATCGAGGCGCTGACGCTTATTCTCAAGCTTTACCGCCAGATCGAGGCGATGGGAGAGGCGCGCGACGCGACCGTGCTGCGCCAGAACACCCGCGTGCTGCGACAGGCGGCAGACGAGATAGGCTTCCTCGCCATCGCCGATGTCGCGAGGGAAATCAGCCGGGCGATCGATCAGGGGCGCGTGGAAACGGCCCGACATGATGTGCCGCGCCTGCAACAGAAGATCACGGCCACCTTGTCAGCGCTTGCCAGATCCTTTCCCGATTTTCGCATCTGACTCCACCGCTGCTTTGCAGGGCGGTTATACTGCCCGGCAATGGCCCAAACTCCTTTCCACGATTCGCCGGACATCCAGACGGAAGGTCCAGTCCTCCCGGATGCGCTCGCGCTTGTGCCGGCCCGCATCGGCTCGAGCGGCGCAATGCGTTGGGGGGCGATCGCCGTCAGCGTCGATGGCGAGGTCGAGGAACTGGAAGCGGAAGAGGCGCTGAAGAGGCTCAGGGACGAGGCAGTCATCACCGTGCATCCGGGGTTTACCGCGCGGCGTATTGCGTTGGGGCTTGGAGCGGGTGGGCTTCGACGCGCCGGGCGCGAGGCAGGCCACAAGGTTCTCGATCTGCTTGAGCTTTTCGCCTTCGTGCATCCTGCCGCGCCCTGCCTGCCGACGCCAGGCGGATTGGCGCGGGCGCTGGGGCTCGACGCAGGCGACCAGCCGGAAACACAGGCGCTGATGCTGCACCGGGCGGCGGAAAAGCTGCTCGCCACCTTGCAATCGCCGCATTATCCCGACCGGAGCGCGGCGGGCCGGGTTGCGTGGCGCATGGCGGAAGCGGGCTGGGCCTGGGGGCCGGGGGTCATGGCGGCGCTGGGCGATGTCATCGCGCGCGATGGCCGCCCGCAAACGGGGCGCGGCTTTGACGTGTGGAACGATCTGCCCGAATGGGAGGACCGCGCACCACGTGGCAATCCCGGTTCGATCCCCGTCAGCGAAGCAGATGCGCGGGCGCGGCTTGCAGAACTCGTCGGCCCCGATGCCGAGCAGCGCAGCGGCCAATCCGATTTCGCCGCCGAGACGGCCCGCGCCTTCAATGCGCGCGATGCGGCGGGCACGCCCAATATCGTCATCGCGGAAGCAGGCACGGGCATCGGCAAGACGCTCGGCTATATCGCTCCCGCAAGCCTGTGGGCACAGCGCAACAAGGGCACGGTCTGGCTTTCGACCTATACGAAAAATCTTCAACGCCAACTCGATCAGGAATTGACGCGGCTTTATCCAGACCCCGCCGAGAAGGTGGAAAAGGCCGTCATTCGCAAGGGGCGCGAAAATTATCTCTGCCTGCTGAATTTTGCCGAGACAGCCGACCGCGCGGCGCTGAGCGGCAATGCGGTCGCGGTCGGCCTCATCGCGCGATGGGTGCGCGCAAGCCGCGACGGCGACATGGTGGGCGGTGATTTTCCAGCATGGCTTTCGCAGCGTCTGGCGAGTTTTGGCGAAGGGCGTGGCTCGCTGACCGACCGGCGCGGCGAATGCGTTTATACGGCCTGCCCCTATTTCAAGAAATGCTTCATCGAAAAAGCGATCCGCAAGGCGCGCCGCGCCGATATCGTGGTGGCAAATCATGCGCTCGTCATGCGGCAGGCGGCGCTCGATCAGGCGGTCGCCCTGCTCTCGCCCGCCGCCAATAAGGCGCCGGTGGAAGCGGCTGGCAATTCCGAGGATGAAGAGCCGAGCGGGCGCGAGGCGCGCTCGCGGTTTGTCTTCGACGAGGGTCATCATATTTTCGATGCGGCGGATGGTGCGTTCTCGACGCATCTCTCGGCTGCCGAGACAGCAGAACTGCGGCGCTGGATCAGAGGCGCGGAAGGCCAGCGCGGACGGCGCGGACGCGGGCTTGAAGACCGGATCGGCGATCTCGTTACCGGCGACGACATGGCGGAAGAGGCACTGTCGGCGGCGATCAACGCTGCCGCCGCCCTGCCCGCACCCGGCTGGGCGGGACGGATGAACGAAGGCGCGCCACGCCGCGAGGCCGAACAGTTTCTGGCGCTGATCGGCACGCAGGTGCGCGCCCGCGCGGCGGAAGCCGACACGATGTTTTCGCTCGAAGCCGAGATCGAGCCTTTGCTCGACGGCATAGAACAAGCGGCGCGCGTGTTCGATCAGGCGCTTGAGCGCCTCGCCATGCCGCTGCTGCGCATATCGGAGCGGCTGCGCATAAGGCTCGATGCGGAGGCCGAAGACCTCGACACCTCTATGCGCATTCGCATGGATGCGGCGGCGCGCGGATTGGAGCGGCGCGCGAAACTGCTGATCCCGGCCTGGCGCTCGATGCTGTCGGGACTTGGCCGCCCGACGCCGGAGCTTTTCGTGGACTGGTTTTCGATCGAGCGCATCGGCGGGCGCGAGGCGGATGTGGGGATGCATCGGCACTGGCGCGATCCGACCGAGCCTTTTGCTGAAAGTGTGCTTGAGCCTGCGCATGGCGTGGTCATCACGTCCGCGACGCTGCGCGACCGGCTTATCGACGATGTGGATGCCGATGACGGTTGGCAGTCGGCGGAAATCCGCACCGGCGTCGGGCACCTAGCTACACCGGCACGGCGCGCCTTCATGCTTTCGCCCTTCGACTATGCGGCGCAGGCGCGCATCTTTGTGGTGCGCGATGTGAAAGCCAATGATGTCGATCAGGTGGCCGCCGCTTATCGGGAATTCTTTCTGGCGGCTGGCGGTGGCGGGCTGGGGCTTTTTACCGCCATTCATCGCTTGCGCACTGTGCATGAGCGCATGATCGCGCCGCTCGAACAGGCGGGGCTGTCGCTTTATGCCCAGCATGTGGATGCGCTCGACACGAGTACGCTGGTCGATATTTTTCGCGCCGAGCGCAATGCCTGCCTGCTCGGCACTGACGCCGTGCGCGACGGCGTGGACGTGCCGGGAGATTCTTTGCGCATGATCGTCTTTGATCGCACGCCCTGGCCGCGTCCCGACATTCTGCACAAGTCGCGGCGCGAGCGCTTCGGCGGGCCGCGCTATGACGACATGCTGACGCGGCTCAGGCTGAAGCAGGCTTTCGGGCGGCTGATCCGCAGCGCGAACGACAGGGGCGTTTTCGTGATGCTCGATTCACGCCTGCCGACGCGGCTTACTCCGGCCTTTCCGCCCGGCGTCGTGATAGAGCGCGTGGGGCTTGCCGAAGCGATTGCAGGGGCACGGGAATTTCTGGGCCGCGCGCCCGCGCTTGCCGCCATCGCCCCCAAACCCTAAGCTCATGCGCCTTCCCGTTCGCGCCTCAAGGAACTCCGCATGTCAACGATCGCGCCCGAAACCGCCCTCATCTACGTCATGGTCACCATGAGCGCCGTGGACAGCGCCATGAGCGACAATGAATTGCGCACCATCGGCGATATCGTGCAGCATTTGCCCGTCTTCCGAAAATTCGATCCGGCGCGGCTTATTCCGGTGGCCAAGGAATGTGCGGCGATCCTGCATGAAGATGGCGGGCTCGACGCCGTGTTCGGGCTGGTGAAGGACGCGCTGCCTGCTCATTTACGCGAAACCGCCTATGCGGTGGCGGTGGAGGTGGCCTCCGCCGACTTGACCGTGGCGCAGGAAGAATTGCGCCTGCTGCAATTGCTCCGCGATGCGCTGGGCATTGAAAAGCTGATCGCGGCGGCGATAGAGCGCGGCGCGCAAGCGCGCTACATGACGGTTTGAGGCGCGGCTAGTCTTCCTCGGTGCAGGGGCCGGTTCCGGTCTTGCGCAACTCATCCTCAATGCGATCGTAGAAGGTGCGCAGGCAAGTGCCCGCGCCGTCGAATTTGTCCGTCTCGCGATGGATCAGCACCGGCTCCGC
>CAZLLB010000093.1:0-11891 GCA_964560165.1 uncultured Parvibaculum sp.
CCCTGGCACATGCCCATGGGGCCAAGGATCGCGAGAACCTGCCGCGCGATTTGCTGATCGCCTCGGTGGAGCAGATCGCCAATACAGTCGATCTCCCGGTAACGGTCGATGCGGAATCCGGGTACGGCCACGCGCCGGAAACGGTGGGCGAAACCGTCAGCCTCATCATCGAGGCGGGCGGCATCGGCATGAATTTCGAAGACCAGATCATCGGCGGCGACGGCATCTTCCCGCTCGACACGCAAGTCACCCGGATCGCAGCCGCACGCGCCGCCGCCGACAAAGCGGGCCTTCCCTTTTTCCTCAATGCCCGCACCGACATATTTCTGCGCAGTCCCCGCGAGCAACATGAGGAAAATCTCGATCAGGCAATTGCCCGCGGGCATGCCTATGCGAAAGCAGGCGCGAGCGGCTTTTTCGTCCCCGGCCTCCTCGATCCCTCGCTGATCGAAAGGCTCTGCAACGAGGTCGCGCTGCCGGTCAACATCATGGCAAGTCCGGCGGCGCCATCCGCAACGGAACTGGCAAAACTTGGCGTCTCGCGCATAAGCCTCGGCGCCTGGCCGATGCGCGACATGCTGGCGAAACTCGAAGCAACGGCGAAAGACTATTTCGCGACAGGCGTTGCCAAACCGAGTTAACGCTGCGAACCCTATTCCCGCGCCTTTGACAGCCTGTCAGTTTCATGGATGATCCGACCCAACAAGACATTGAAGGGAATGGACATGCTCGAAGGTATCAAGGTCATCGAGATGGCGACTTACATCGCCGCGCCGGGCGCTGCCGGAATTCTCGCGGATTGGGGCGCAGAGGTTATCAAGATCGAGCCGCTTGCGGGCTGTCCCATGCGCTACACCATGGCGAATATGGGCGCCGACCATCTGAAGGGCAGCCCGATTTTCGACCTCGATAATCGCGGCAAGAAGGGCATCGCCATCAACACGGCAACGCCTGAAGGTGTCGAAGCGGTGAAACGGCTGGTGAAGGACGCCGACGTCTTCCTCACCAATGTCCGCCCCGGCGGGCTGGAGCGTTCCGGCCTCGATTACAAATCGCTCTCCGCCATCAATCCCCGCCTCGTCTATGCCAGCGTCACCGGCTACGGCCTCGAAGGCCCCGATCGCGACCGCCCCGGCTTTGACGTCGCCGCCTTTTATGCGCGCTCCGGCGTCGGCTATCTGCAAACGGTAAAAGGCCGCGAGCCGACCATCCTGCGCACCGGCATCGGCGACCACACGACGAGCATGGCCACGGTCGGCGGCATTCTCGCCGCCATCGTCGAGCGTCAGACAACTGGCAAAGGCCGCCTCGTCGAGGCCTCACTGCTGCGCACCGGCATCTATGCCGCAGGCTCGGACACCGCCGTGCAACTGAAATACGGCAAGCTCGGCTCAACCAAATCGCGCCACGAATCCGTCGCCCCGCTCAGCAATTTCTTCAAGGCCAAGGGCGATGAGTGGTTCGTTATCGTGCCGCGCCAGGGTTCCGTCGACTGGAAAGCCATTTGCCGCGTCATCGGCAAGCCCGAGTTGGAAACCGACGAGCGCTTCAACAACCCCAAAGTGCGCCGTACCAACGCCGCGCAGCTTGTCGATATTCTCGACGCAGCTTTCAGCGAGCATGACATGGCTTACTGGGGCAAGGCTTTGGACCGCGAAGACATGATCTGGTCGCCGCTGATGAAGCCCGCCGATGTCATCAAAGACCCGCAAGCCATCGCAGCCGGCGCAATCGTCGAAGTACCTGAGCATGGTGGCAACGGGACCTATCTCGCGCCCGCCTCGCCGATCCGCTTTCCCGGTGCGAATGATGGCCCCAAAGGCCCCGCCCCCGCACTCGGCGAACACACGCTCTCCGTGCTGGCCGATCTCGGCTACAGCGAAGCCGATCTTGAAAAACTCAGGGCGGCAAAAGCAATCGCCTGATCAGCCATAGACCAGACCGGCGCGCGGCATTAGACGGCGCGCATCCTTGCGGCTCTCGTCGTCCTTGTCGTCCTGGGTACGGCGAATATCCGGCGCGGCGCTGGCCGCACCAGACGTGTCGATCGACGCAAGCATCTGCACGACCGCAGGCGACATTTTGAGCGGCGAGCGACTGCCGATACCCGATGCCGCGAGGCTGCTACTCGCGCGCATATTCGAGGGATAAGCGCTCGAATAAGAGCCTGAATAAAGTGCGGCATAGGAAGCGCGATCGGCATCCGCCTTGTCAGCTTGCGCGGCCTGCTGCTCTTGCGGACCCTTGTCGTTTTGAAGCATGGCCGGCAACGCGAGCGGAGACGCTGCACCGGCCACATCATCCAGCACCGGCTGCGGCGCAATCTCAAAACGCGGCGCTGAACTGGCTCCCTGATGCTTGGCGACGAGGTTGTTATAGACCTCCGCCACTGTGCGGGGCTGGCCGTCGCGGCTGTAGAAAATCGACTTGTTGGCAGCGGCAGCCGCGGGAAACAACATGTCGGCTCGCGCGCCCGGTGCTTCCTCCGCGCTGGAAATCAGCTTGGAAGCACCGCCCGCGCCGAGAAAATGCGCGATGTAAAGCTCCCCGCCATTGACCGAGCGACCAAGCTTGCCCTCCAGCGCTTCGCGGCTCTCATTCGTCAAAGCTCCAGCCATCAGCGCGGAGGTGGTGGGATCGTTGCGCTGGGCAAGAATTGCCTTCCGGGCGGCAGGATCGGCCACCACATAACGCCCTTTGGAATCCTGGGAAATCTTGTCGGCATATTGGCCAAGACCAAGCTCCGCGCCGTTCTTCTTCATCGTTCCCAGCCACGTTTGCTGGGTAAACTGGAAAAGCCCGCAGGCACTCGAAGTGCTTGATTTGGCAGAACAATCGAGACTCGATTCACGCATCGCAGTCTTCAACAAATAGTTGAAGTCCGTGCCCGTCCGCGCACTCGCCTGCTTGAGTGCGGCAGCGATTTGCGGTGGAGCTGAGATGGCTTGGACGAGGCTCATATTCGATATTCCTGGCGTTGCTGCCAGAGCAGTCGCAAGCCTCATGCCAGATGGCCGACGCGCAAAACACGCTTAAGCGCTTGCCGCCACATTACTATTTCGGGATACAGTGAAATTTACAAAGCCTGCCGAAAGAGCAGGCCCGAAATCTTGAGGGGAGGATACATGGCCGAGATCGAAGTCGCCGCAGAGGTCGAGGATGTGCTGCATAACTCTCCCTCGTCTCCAGCGGATGAAGCGCCTTATCCGAGCCGCCTCTATGCTTGGTATGTCGTCGGCGTCTTCGTGTTGGCCTACACCTTCTCCTTCATCGACCGACAAATCCTGAGCCTGCTCGTCGGACCGATGAAGCGCGATCTTGATATCTCCGATACCCAGATCAGCCTTCTCCTTGGCATAGCTTTCGCCATCTTCTACGTCGTGATGGGCCTGCCCATCGGCCGCCTGGTCGATCGCCGCCACCGCGTCAGCATTATCGCCGTCGGCGTCGCCGCCTGGAGCGTGATGACGGCGTTGAGTGGTACGGCAAAGGTTTACTGGCAACTCTTCGCCTATCGCATGGGCGTCGGCGTCGGCGAAGCGGCTCTCACGCCCGCCGCCTATTCGATCATCTCCGATTATTTTCCGCCAAAGCGCCTCGGCCTCGCCATCGGCGTCTATGGGATAGGCGTTTACATCGGCGCGGGCGCAGCCCTCATCATCGGCGCTTTCGCCATCAGTTGGGCAAACCATATAGGCGACCTCGATCTGCCCATCATCGGCCATGTCTATTCCTGGCAACTCGTATTCTTCGTCGTCGGCCTGCCGGGCCTTCTCGTCGCGCTCTGGGTAGCGACGCTGCGCGAACCTGTGCGGCGTGGGCATATGCGCCGCACGGTCGGCGCCGATGGCGTGACCCGTGATGCCGAAGTGCCCTTTCGTGAAGTGCTGGCCTATCTCAAGGCCAATGCCGCATCTTTCCTTGCGATGAACTTGTGTTTCGCGATGCTCGCCATGATGGCCTATGGCACAGCCGCCTGGGTGCCGACCTTCTTCGTCCGAACCTATGGTTGGACGCCGGCCGAAATCGGCCGCGCCTATGGCCTCATCATCATGGTCTTCGGCACGCTGGGCGTCATGTCGGGCGGCGCATTGGGCGACTATGTCTGCTCAAAGGGCTACCGCAATGGCCGCATCATTGTCATGGCCTGCACCGGCCTCGTGACCATGCCCTTCGCCATCGCCTTTCCGCTGATGGACAATCCGAACGTCGCCTTGGCCCTGCTCGCGCCCGCCAGCTTCTTTGCGACCTTCACCACGGGCGTCGGCCCCTCGGCACTCATCGAGATGATGCCAAACCAGGTGCGCGGCTTCGCCTCCGCTCTATCGGGGCTCATCGTCAATCTGATCGGATTGGGCCTTGGGCCGACCGCAATCGCGCTCGTCACCGATTATATTTTCAAGGATGAGATGGCGCTGCGCTACTCGCTCGCCTATGTGCCGCCCATCGTTCTTCTGCTTGGCGCGGTGATCGGCTTCTTCGCCTTGCGCCCCTATCTGAAGAGCCTCGACTATCTTGAGACGTGGAGCGGAGCGAACGAAAGAGGCTGAATAATTAATGGCTTCTACCGAGTCGCTGCACTCATCAATCACATGAGAAGAGGCTACCTAAACGGCCCTGCCGAAACTACGAAAACGCCAGGAGCTTGAATTGTCTTGCACCAGCTTGATCGCGCGGGGACGCGCGACGAGCTTTCCGCGCGCCTTTGCCTGCGCCAGTTTGAAGGTCACAAGCTCACGGTCAAACGGCTTGATGAGATAGTCGTCGGCTCCCGCTTCAAGCGCCGCGCGCACGTTGGCCGGGCTGCTATTTTCGGCAACGAAGAAGATGCAAGGCTGCGGGCCTTCGGAGAGCGCTCGCACAGCCTCGACAAGCGCCGTGCCCTCAAAACCTGATAAGCGCGAATCAACGATCAACAGATCTGGGCCCATGCCCCGCACAAGATCGAGCGCCTCCATACCGTCGCGCGCGCCCGCAACCTCGAAGCCGAGGCTCTCGAAGAGAAATTGCGCAGCCCGCCGGAGCGGCGCCGAGGAATCGGCGATGAGAACGGTCGCCATGAGCCCAAACCCCTGAATAAGGAGGCGAGCCCGACTCATCCGGCCCGCGAACAGGCCAAGGATGGACGGCAGAGATAAACCAAAAGTTAACCGAGAAGGCCTTTTCTTAACTTCTCAATAAGGAGTTCAGCCCCCTGCGGCGCGTAAGGCATGGCCTCCCCCAACCCCCAGACGGGTTTGGGCCAGACGGCATCGCCCTCAAATCGGGCGATCACATGCACATGGAGCTGTGGCACCATATTGCCGATGGCTGCGACATTGAGCTTGAAGGCCCCGGTCGCCTCCTTCAGCACCTCCGATACAAGGTCGATCTCACCCTGAAACGCCGCCTTGTCCGCCTTTGCCACTTCATGAAAATCCCGCAAGCCTTCGCGCCGGGGAACAAGGATCGCCCACGGATAGCGGCTGTCATCCATCAACAGCACTCGGCAGAGCGGCAAATCCTTGACCGTCCATGTATCGGCGGCGAGGCGTTCGTGAAGCTGGAAAGTCATTTCAATATGATTTCGGCAAGCCGAGTACTCGCTCGGCGATAAAGGAGAGAACCAACTCGCGGCTGACCGGCGCGATGCGGGCGATCATGATTTCGCGCATATAGCGCTCGACGTGAAATTCTTTCGCATAGCCCATGCCGCCATGCGTCATTACCGCCGTCTCGCAGGCATGGAAGCCCGCTTCGGCGGCGAGATACTTGCCCGCATTGGCTTCCGCGCCGCAATTCTCGCCCTTGTCGTAAAGCGCCGCCGCCTTGAAGACCATCAGATTCGCCGCTTCAAGCTCCGCCCAGCATTTAGCCAGCGGATGCTGGATCGCCTGATTTTTACCGATGGGCCGCCCGAAGACGACGCGCTCGCGCGCATACTCCGTCGCCTTCTTCAGCGCGATGCGCCCAACGCCCACGGCTTCCGCACCAATCAACACACGCTCGGGATTGAGGCCATGAAGCAGATAGTGAAACCCCTTCCCCTCCTCGCCAATCAGATCCTCCTTCGCAATCCGCAACCCGTCGAAGAACACCGCATTGGAATCAACGGCCTTGCGCCCCATCTTCTCGATCTCGCGCACTTCCGTCGCGCCGCCCCGATCGAGGTCCGTATAGAAAAGCGAAAGCCCTTCGGTTGGTTTGGCGCATTTCTCTTTCGCCGTGGTTCGCGCGAGCAGCAAAATCTTGTTTGCGCTCTGCGCCGTCGAGGTCCACATCTTGCGGCCATGCACCACATAGGCCTTGCCATCCCATTCGGCCTTGGTCGAGATCGCCGTGGTGTTGAGCCCCGCATCGGGTTCCGTCACGCCGAAGCAGCAGCGGTCGGTGCCCGCAATCAGCGGCGGCAGGTTGCGTTGCTTCTGCTCGTCGGTTCCGAAAACCACGACCGGCATCGGGCCAAAGAGATTTATGTGAATGGCCGACGCGCCCGAGAGACAAGCGCCCGATTCCGCAATCGTCTGCGCAACAATCGCAGCTTCCGTCACGCCAAGCCCTGAGCCGCCATAAGCCTCTGGCATGGCGACGCCGAGCCAGCCGCCGCCCGCAATGTCGCGCACGAAGTCGTCGGGGAAACCTCCCTCCCGGTCATGCTTCAGCCAATAAGCGTCGTCATATTTTGCGCATGTCTTTGCTACCGCATCGCGGATTGCTTGTTGCTCTTGCGTGAAGGCGAAATCCATGGCGCCCCTCTTCTTTTTGTTTGTTGCCGTAGGGAAGGCTATAACCTGTCGCGTCCTTAGTGGGAGAGAAAAATGCCGGGACTTTATTTCGAAGAATTTCAGGACGGACAGCTTTTCAAGCATCCGATCACCCGCACTGTCACCGAGACGGATAATGTCCTCTTTTCGACCATGACGATGAACCCCGCTGCCCTGCATCTCGACCATCACTATGCTGCCACGGAAACCGAATTCGGCAAGCCGCTCGTCAACAGCCTTTTCACCCTCGGCTTGATGATCGGCATCTCGGTTCACGATACGACGCATGGCACCACCATCGCCAATCTCGGCATGACCGACATCACCTTCCCCAAGCCCGTCTTTCAAGGCGACACGCTGCACGTCGAAACGAAGGTCATGTCGAAGCGCCGTTCAAAATCGCGCCCCAAGGCAGGCATCGTCACCTTTGAGCACAAGGCTATCAACCAGCGCGGTGAGGAAGTCGCCATCTGCACCCGGCAAGCCTTCATGCACGCCCGCGAGGAAGCCTGACATGCGCTCTTTCCTTTTCGTGCCCGCCGATAGCGAGAAGAAGCTCGCCAAGGGCGCTACCTCCGGCGCGGATGCTCTGATCCTCGATCTCGAAGATTCGGTCGCACTCTCCAACAAGGAAGCGGCGCGCAAGAATGCCGCTGCCTATCTGAAGAGCGCTGGCAAGGGCGGCCCGAAACTTTGCGTCCGCATGAACGCACTCGACACGCCCCTCTGGAAAGACGACCTCAAATCCGTCGCAGCCCTCGCGCCTCACGCGATCCTCATCCCCAAAACCATTTCCGGTGCCTGCGTCGCCACCGTCGCGGATTATCTTACCGAGCTTGAATCCGAAGCAGATATCCGCACCGGCACAATCAAGCTCTTCTGCGTCGCCACCGAAACCGCCGCCTCCATGTTCAATCTCGGCACCTATGCTGGATCGAGCGAACGTCTTTTTGCCATGACATGGGGCGCAGAAGACCTCGCTGCCGCATTAGGCGCGCGCGACAACAAGGACGACGCAGGCAACTACACAGGCCCCTATCAGATGGCGCGCACCTTGACCCTGCTCGGCGCGGTCGCCGCTGGCGTCATTCCGCTCGACAGCATCTACAAGGATTTTCGCGACGATGCGGGCCTTGAGCTTGAGGCCCGCGCCGCCGCGCGCGATGGCTTCACCGCCAAGATGGCAATCCATCCTGCGCAAGTCCCCGTGATCAACCGCGTCTTCACCCCCTCGGAGGAAGACCTCGCGCATGCCCGCGCCGTCATCGACATCTTCGACAAGGCGGGCGATGTCGGCGTCGTCGCGCTGGATGGCGTCATGCTCGACATTCCACATTTGAAGCAGGCCCGCGCGCTTCTTGCCCGCGCCGAGGCCGCCAAAACTCTTTAATCGAACCACCGGAGTCTGAGTGATGAAACCCACCGTCCTGATCGCCCTTCCGCTTGGCAAAGCCTTCGAGCAGAGGTTCGCCGAGCGCTACACTGTGACGACCGATCTCGAACAGCGTGACGTCAATGCCATCATCACCGTCGGCACCATGATTGCGGACAACGCCTTTTTGGATGCGCGCCCCAATCTCCGCCTCATCTCCTGCTTCGGTTCGGGCTATGAAGGCATCGACCTCAAAGCCGCCGCCGCGCATGGCGTCAAGGTCACCAACACGGTCGGCGCCAATGCCGCAACCGTAGCCGATATGGCCGTCGCTTTGCTGCTCGCCTCCATGCGCCATGTCGTGGAAGGCGACGGGCTCGTTCGCGCCGGAAAATGGCGCGGCGACAATTTTGCCAAACTTCTTTTCAGTCCAAGCCTCACCGGCCGCCGCGTCGGCGTTCTGGGCCTCGGTGCCATCGGCCGCAAGATCGCTGAACGCCTCTCAGCCTTCGAAACCGAGATCGGTTATTTCAACCGCTCCAAAAAACCCGATGCGCCGTGGCGCTATTTTAGCTCGCTGGTCGAGCTTGCCGAATGGGCCGACATATTGATGGTTGCCCACCGCGCCGACGAAACAAACCGCCACATGATCAATGCCGATGTGCTGAAGGCGCTCGGCCCCCAGGGCCAGATCGTCAACATTTCACGCGGTTCCGCCATCGACGAAGATGCGCTGATCGCCGCTTTGAAGAACGGCACCATTGCGGGTGCGGGCCTTGATGTCTTCGACGATGAGCCCAATGTGCGCCCCGAACTCATCGCCTTGCCCAATGTCGTCCTCACGCCCCACATAGGCGGCGGCACCCGCGAAGCCTTCGCCGCCATGTCCGATGCCGTGCTTGCCAATGTCGATGCCTTCTTTGACGGCAAGCCGCTTCCCAATCCCGTGGCGTAGGCCCTTCCTCCCTCTCGCCACCTGTGAAACACTGATCTCAACGGATGAACGCGTTGGGAGGCGCGGCAGGGATGGCGAAACTCAATCTTCAGGATGCGGCGTTTCTGCAAGTCGAAACGGCAGAATGCCCGGCGCATGTCGCCGGACTTCAGATCTTCAAGCTGCCTAAAAATTACAAAGGCAATTTCTTCCGCGAGATGATGATGCGGATCGACCAGTCGATCCCGCCTGCCTCTCCCTTCAACCTGAAACTCAAAAGCGCAACCCTGTCGCTCGACGTCATGCCGAGCTGGGTCGAAGACAAGAATTTCGACTTGGACTACCACGTCCGCTATTCGGCCCTGCCCGCCCCCGGCTCGATGAGCCAGTTGATGAAGCTCGTCGAGCGGCTTCATTCGCGCCTTCTCGACCGCACTCGCCCGCTCTGGGAGTGTTATTACATCGAAGGTCTCGAAAACAATCAGGTCGCGCTCTATTTCAAAATTCACCACTCCTGTGTCGATGGCGTCGCCGCCATGTCGATCCTCGACCGCGTGATGTCGAAAAGCCGCGCCTCGAAAAAAGTCGTCGGTTTCTGGCAAGTCGAACCCGCAAATAGAGAAGCTGCGGCAGCACCAAAGCTGATGGACCGGCTGACGCGCACCTATTCCGGCCTCATCGGGCAGGCGCGTTCGGTGCAGCAGCTTTCAACCGTAGCCGTAAAATCCGGCCTCCACGCCATTGCAGGCGGCACAAGAAAATCGCCGCGCCCCTTCACAGCGCCTAACACGCCCTTCAACCAGCAGATCACGCAGCATCGTCGCTTCGCAACGCATACGATCCCGCTTTCGCGCATCAAGGGTCTTGCGAAGGACCTCAATGTCACCATCAACGACATCGTGCTGGCAATCTGCTCCGGCGCGATCCGCCGCTATTTGAAGGATCACGCCGCGCTCCCGGCAAAGCCGATCCTCGCCATGTGCCCTGTCTCCGTGCGCCCCAAGGGTGCGGAGCAACGCGGCAACCAGATTTCGATGATCGTAACGACGCTGGCGACAGATGAAAGCGACACCATCGCGCGCCTCAATCGCATCCATGACTCCGCGAAAGAGGCGAAAGAAAAACTCGGCGACCTGACGCGGGAAGCATCCACCAATTATGCCCTGTTGATGAACGGGGTCATTCTGCTCAGCCAAGCCATCGGCCTTGGCAATCGCGTTGCGCCCCCCGCAAACCTCGTCATCTCCAACGTGCCCGGCCCGCGCGAAAAGCTCTATCTGATGGGTGCCGAACTCGTTCACAACTATCCGATGTCGGTTCTGGTCCACGGGCAGGCGCTCAACATCACCGTCACGAGCTATGCAGACGAACTCGACTTCGGCCTGCTCGGCGCGCGTGAGACCCTGCCCGATCTCGACAAACTCGCGGGCTATATCGGCGTGGCTTGCGACGAAATCGAAATCGCAGATGAGGCGCATCTCTCAGGCCAAGCCGAAGCGGCTCGGCAAAAACTGGCCGAACGCCGCGTGGCGAAGGAGGCCACGGCGAGTAAACCGAAACGCGCCAAAAGGGCGACCAAAGCCAATGGCCATGCCAAACCCGCCGCCGCTCTTTCGCCCGGCGTCACGGGAATGCAAGAAAACTAGACCACAGTCTATTTTCTATTTGCCAGCTAGTTCGGGCCCCTTATAATCCCCTCCAAACAACATCGGCTTTGGAGGAAGCGCATATGCACGATCTGGTCATTCGCGGCGGAACAGTGGTGGACGGAACGGGCGCGGCCTCGCGCCTCGCGGACGTCGCCATCGACAATGGCGTCATCACCGAAGTCGGCACGGTCACAGGCAGCGGCAAGCGCGAGATCGACGCGAAAGGCCATATCGTCACGCCGGGCTGGGTCGATATCCACACCCATTACGACGGCCAGGTCACTTGGGATCCGCTGCTGACCCCCTCCTGCTGGCATGGCGTCACCACAGTCGTCATGGGCAATTGCGGCGTCGGCTTCGCGCCCGTGCGCGCCGACAAGCGCGATTGGCTGATCGAGCTGATGGAAGGCGTCGAAGACATTCCGGGCTCCGCACTTGCCGAAGGCATCAAATGGAACTGGGAGAGCTTCCCGGAATATATGGACAGCCTCGACAAGCAGACCCGCGTTCTCGACGTTGCAACGCAGGTGCCGCACGGCTCCGTCCGCGCCTATGTGATGGGCGAACGCGGCGCGCGCAATGAACCTGCGACACCTGAAGACGTCGAGGCCATGGCCAAGATCGTCCGCGAAGGCGTCGAAGCTGGCGCGCTCGGATTTTCGACCTCGCGCACCATGCTGCATCTGGCGAAAGACGACGAACCCGTCCCCGGCACTTTCGCCAACAAGGCGGAATTGATGGGCATTGGCCGCGCACTCGGCCAGGCCGGTCACGGCGTTTTCGAAATGGCTTCCGACATGACGCCCGCCGAAGACGAATTCATGTGGATGAAGGAACTCTCCGCCGAGACGGGCCTGCCCGTCACCTATGCGCTGCTCCAGTCGCCCGTGGAGCCCGACAAGTGGCGCGACATGCTGGCCCTGACCGACGAAGCCCGCAAACAGGGCGCCAACGTCACGGCGCAGATCGCCTGCCGTCCCACCGGCATGGTGCTCGGCTGGCAGAGCACGATCCATCCCTTCGTCGCGCGCCCGACCTATGCCGCCATCGCGCATCTACCTTTCGCGCAGCGCCTCGTCGAGTTGAAGAACCCGGATGTCCGCGCGCGCATCCTCGCCGACAAGTCGAAGGACATGGGCAGCTATTGCCTGACCGAACCGGGAGCCGGGTCGGATGCGGGGAATTTGAAAACG
>CAZLLB010000094.1:0-11664 GCA_964560165.1 uncultured Parvibaculum sp.
CTTCTGCGTATGGATGAAGTCGGAAAACTTGTAAGGGTCGCGCACGAAGAAGACCGGCGTATTATTGCCCACGAGGTCCCAGTTGCCTTCCTCGGTATAGAACTTCAGCGCAAAGCCGCGCACGTCGCGCTCGGCATCCGCCGCGCCGCGCTCGCCCGCCACCGTCGAGAAGCGCAGGAACACCGGCGTCTCCTTGCCCACCGTGGCAAAGAGATCGGCCTTGGAATATTTCGTAATGTCGCCCGTCACGCGAAAGCTGCCGAAAGCCGCCGAGCCCTTGGCATGGACGATGCGCTCGGGAATACGCTCGCGGTTGAAATGGGCGTGTTTCTCAAACAGCGCAAAATCCTGCACCAGCAGCGGCCCGCGCGGCCCGGCAGTCAGCGCGTTCTGGTTGTCGCTGACGGGAATACCCGCCGATGTCGTCAGGCGTTGGGGTGTCTTGGTCTTGTCATTCATGGGTCGCGCCCTCCTATTTAAGAATGGTTCTAATCTAAGACAAAGCGGCTGTTTCGTCAAGTCAGTTTTTAGTCATTCTAAACTGAGCCCATTGCCATCGCTCCCTCCCCGCCGCATAAACCGTGGCGATAGCCATCAAGAGTTGAAGCCAGTTCCATGACCCAACCCAAAAACCGTGTCTTTTCCGGCGTCCAGCCGACCGGCAATCTGCATCTGGGCAATTATCTCGGTGCGATCCGCAATTTCGTCGGCCTGCAAGAGACCCATGAATGCATCTATTGCGTCGTCGATCTCCATGCGATCACCGTTTGGCAGGACCCCAAGGAACTGGCGGCCAATACGCGCGAGGTCGCGGCGGCCTATATCGCGGCAGGCATCGACCCCGAAAGGCACATCATCTTCAATCAGTCGAAAGTCTCGGCCCATGCCGAGCTTGCCTGGATATTGAACTGCGTCGCCCGTGTCGGCTGGTTGAGCCGCATGACCCAGTTCAAGGACAAGGCTGGCAAGGATCGCGAGCAGGCCTCCGTCGGCCTCTATGCCTATCCGGTGCTGATGGCGGCTGACATTCTCGCCTATCGCGCGACGCATGTGCCGGTCGGCGACGACCAGAAACAGCATCTCGAGCTTGCCCGCGACGTGGCGCAAAAGTTCAACAACGACTTTGCCGAAAGCGGCGGCAAGGATTTCTTCCCGCTGCCCGAGCCGCTCATCATGGGCCCGGCCACGCGCGTCATGAGCTTGCGCGACGGCACCAAGAAAATGTCGAAATCGGACCCCTCCGACTATTCGCGCATCACACTCAAGGATGACGCCGACGCCATCGCGCTGAAAATCCGCAAAGCCCAGACCGATCCCGAGCCTCTGCCCGAAACCGTCGAAGGTCTTGCAGGCCGCGCCGGTGCCGACAATCTCGTCGGCATCTATGCGGCGCTGTCCGGCAAGAGCAAGGCCGAGGTTCTCGTCGAATTCGGCGGCAAGCAGTTCGGCATCTTCAAGCCCGCGCTGGCCGAACTGGCGGTAGCCAAGCTCTCGCCCATCACCGGCGAAATGAAGCGCATGCTGGAGAAAGATCAGGGCTATATTGACGCCGTGCTCGAAAAAGGGGCCGCCCGCGCCCATGCCATCGCCGATCCGGTCCTCAAACAGGTCCGCAATATTGTCGGCTTCATCTGAGAGAGCTTTAATCGGGGCGCGAGCCTCCCCATCTGGTCTTTGCCGGGATTAGCAGGAGCGACGACATACATGGCCATCCGAGAAAGTGCCGAGCGCTTGAGCGCCAGCCTCTGGGGATGGACGCGCGACAGTTTCACCGGAATGAGTGATTGGTTCCGCCGCCGCTGGATGTATCGCAAGGGCTTCGGCTCGGGCGAGGCGTCATCCGCGCCCACCGAACCGCGAGCTGGCGGCTTCTGGAAAAACCTCAACGATCGTCCGGGCCTCGGTGGCGTCGGCAAGCGTGCGCTGATCGCGCTTGTTCTCATCATCCTGCTCTACTATCCCATCGGCATGTTGATCGTGAACACGGTCGATGACGATCCCGCCTTCGCGCCCACCGGCGAAAATGCGGCCAAGCCCGGTGGCAGTCAGGCCGTCGCCGTCATGACGGCGCTGATCGACCGCGAAGTGAACGAGAATTCCTGGACCGCCAACGACCCCTTCTTCCAGCCCGGCTCCATGCTCGACAACATGCCGAATTTCCAGACCGGCATCATGTCGGCGCTGGCCCGCTTCTCCTTCGAAATGACCGATCAGGTCGGCCGCACACGCGGCAGCAGCGAGGCCGATGCCGATCTGCAAAAGGCGGCGGGCCTCCTCCAATATCCCGGCAACGTCTGGCTATGGAATCCGACCGTCTCCCTCGCGCCGCGCGCCAGTTCAGAATCGCAATACCGCGAAGCCCGCAAGGCACTGCTGCGCTACAACGCGCGCCTCGCAGCGGGCAACGCAACCTATGAGCGCCGCTCCGATAATCTGATGGCGACGATCGAACGCATCGCAAGCGACCTCGGCTCGCAATCGGCAATCCTTGACGACGAAGTGCGCGATCATTCATCGGACTGGTTCGACACCAATGCCGACGATGTTTTCTACAACACCAAGGGCAAGCTCTACGGCTACTACCTGATCCTGAAGGCGCTGGGCGAAGATTTCGCGCCCATCATCAAGGAAAAGGGCCTCACGAAAAGCTGGGCGCAAATGCTCGACACTTTCCGCGAAGGTGCTGAACTCTCGCCCCTCATCGTCATCAATGGCCGCCCCGATGCGCTGTTTCAGCCGAGCCATCTCGCCGCGCAGGGCTTCTATCTCCTGCGCGCCCGCACCCAGGCGCGCGAAGTCGCCAATGTTCTGCTAAAGTAACAGCCGCATAGCCCGAGGGAGACACATGACAGCGAGCGCAAGCCCCCGTGCCGTCTCCGCGCCCAAGCGCCGCAAGTTTCTGGTGGTCGCAGACGGCACGCCGGAATCCGAAATCGCCATCCACTTCGCCAGCCTGCGCGCCAAACACACCAATGGCGTCGTCACTCTACTCGCCGTCCTCGGGCCGCCTGACGCCGCAGGCCAATGGCTCGGTGTACAGAACATCATGCGCGAGGAGGCCCGCTCCGAAGCCGAAGCCGCGCTGCACAAGCTCGCAACCAATGTGAACAACTATGCGGGCATCATGCCAGAACTGGTGATCCGCGAAGGCCGCCTAGCCGACGAATTGCTGAAACTCATCGACGAGGACAAGGACATCGCCATCCTCGTGCTGGCGTCGGGCACCGGCAAGGACGGCCCCGGCCCGCTCGTTTCCACTGTCGGCGCGAAAGGCTTCCCCATCCCCGTCACCGTCGTCCCCGGCACCCTTACCGAAGAAGCCGTGCAAGCGCTGGCCTAAAACCCTCATGCTGAGGAGCGGCAAAGCCGCGTCTCGAAGGACGAGGCCCCCACCACAGCTACGCCCGGCCCTCACACCCGCAGCAACCCCTCCCACCCCGTCTCCTCCAGCAGCGCCGCCACCACTCCGCGATCCCCTTCCGAAAGATCGCCAAAAGCTCGCCGCAGCATCAGCAAACATTTCGCCTGATATGGATTGACGTCCTGCACCCAGCGTGCGCCGTCGATCTCCGTTTCCATCTGCGCCTTCCCGCCATCAATCGCCGCAGCATTGGCGATGAGCAGCGGCAGATAAACCCGCCCGGCCAGCGCCAGCAGTGCCTTCAGCGTTTCGGGCAGCGTCTCGCGTGTCAGCCAGTCTTCCTCGCGCGTCTCAAGTCCCGACAGATCCTCCATCACATCGACCCAGGCATAGATGCGCGGACTGCGCTTCAGCGTCAGCGCGCTCGGCGTCGGATCGACATGGGTAAGCTGCGTCAACTGCCCGAAGAACCCGAAATCCGATGCGCCGGGCCGCCCGCCGGTCAGAAACGGAAACCGGCTCAGATGCGCGTTGAACGTGTCGAGAAACGCCTCGTAATTGGCCTCGATGATCTTGCCCGTCGTCGCATTCGAGCCAACCACATAAAGCCGATCGATCTGCCGCTTGGAAAACAGCGCCCCCTGCCGCGCAATAAAGTCATCCGCCCACGTCACATTAATCCAGCGCGGCAGAACCTGCGCCGCCTGCGCCACATCGGCCTCATGGGCCCAGCGATAATGGAACATCGCCTTGGCGAGCCATTCATCGCCGAAATCCTCCAGCACCTCGTCAATGAAACGGATCACCGGATCAGGCGGCAATATGCTGCGCCCCACCACCTCGCGCTCCAGCCGCCGAATGATCGGCGTCGAATCCACCACCGCCTCAAGCTGCCCATCCGCGCCCGGCAGATAGAAGGTCGGCAAAAGCTCGACCTTGGGCGAGGGGTATCCCTCCACCGGCCCATGCGGGCGCACGAGATAGCGATAGGCGATATGCCGGTAGCGCAAAACCGAGAGCATCTTGCGCGTATAAGGCGACCCCGGCGAACCCCTGAGCGCAATCGGAAAATTATAAGCCATAGCCCGCTGAGCCTCCCCGCTCCACAAGTGACATTATAAGTGTCACTATATCGGAATCTCGAAAAGACCACAATTGAGAACACGCAATGGCGGCAAAACGAGCCTAGGCTCCGCCCCATGTTCACGTCTGCACCCATACCCACGCCACATTCCGCCCTATGGCGCGCGAAAGCGATGATCTACGTGAAACTGTCCCAGGCCACCCCGGCCCTGAGCGACAAACGCCGCTGCCTGAACCTCGCCACCAAATGCATGAGATATTCAGTGCGCCTTGATCGCCGCCTTTTTACAGGCAGCCCGATGTCTCCCATGGCTTTATCTGAAAGCAATGACAGTATTGCGGGCTGACTCGATCGAGATTTGAAGCGCCTACATTTGCATAAGCTTGCGGCAATAATTCGTGCGGTCGTCCACGCTATGAACAAGCCGGTCTAAGACGGGATGTGTGAGGCCTTCTCTCGCAACTCTTTCGCGAGTCAGCTCCAATTGTTCCGGCATGCGCGAGACGAGGTTTCTGACCTGCTCAACGATCTCGACTTCATCGTGCTTTATGCTGGATGCGAACTTGCGCCACTGGCGAATGCCGATATCGCGCAAGCGGTACTCGTCGCCGATTTTCATCGCCAGCTTAGCCCGCTGATGATCGATATTGTCGTAAGGCAATGCGCTTGCGATGTCATAGAGAGGCGCGAGGCGAATATTTCCGTTCGCACCAAACAACAAAGAGTAGTTCTTGGCGTGGGCATCCGTGCCCGCTATCAGCCAGTTGCAAACAAGTGCGTCGATAAAGGTTGTAATATCCTGCTGCGCTTCGGTGGAATGTACTTCGAGAAGCCCCACAATCGCTTCGGGTGAGGGTCCGCCCTCATTTTGATATTTTATCGTGGGCGGAAGACCCATTGCCTGACAGCAATCTTCCTGATGAATGCGGACGAGGCCGCCAGCAGTTTCAATGCGATCATAGCGTTTTACGACAATGGCTATTTCATTTCCGAAACGCTTCACTTGAGAGTCGGCGGCGGGAAGATTCATGGCGCGTATGAGCGCCAGGCAGAAATGCTCATTCTCCGCATGACCGTCGAATTCTGCCGACGGGGGTTTCAGAATATGTGTAGTAGGCGTTCGGCCCGAAGGAACGCCCCACTTGCCGTTCTCATGGAGAAGCGCCGTCTTGGCTTGTGCTCCGGCCAGGCTGAATTGTCCTGCGTCGCGCGGAAGGCGAGACGCGCCCTGATCCATCCGCAGATTGCTCAGCCTTGAACCGACATCGCCTTCTGTCAGCCATTCAATTTCGGGCTGGGTGTTGCTTAGAATTTCAAGCCGCTCAGGCGTGGCAAACTGGACAGCGCCCGCGCAATCCTCACCGACATGTGAGATGAGGGAGAAGGCATTGCGTGGGGAAACGTGAAACCGCTGGGCCCATCGCGCGAGAATATTTTCATTGTCGGGCAGGAGGCCCCATATAAAGGCGTCGATCTTCTCATGCGCGTGTTGGCTTGCGGCGAGCGGCATCGAGAGCGACAGGGGATAGGCATCGCGCCGCTGCCGCCAGTCTTCATTGTAGGTAAATGTCAGCGCGCCGTTTTTCCCACGTGTAACGAGCCCGATTTCTATGCCGTTCAACAGGGTGACGAGATGATCGCTGGTCATGCTTTTCCGCCACGCGCATTGTCGAGCAGTGCATCCAGATTGATTTCTGGCATGGGCTTTTTCTCTTCGACCAGAATATCGAGATCAAGCGCCTTCACTGTGCGCAGAATCAATCCGATCTCAGCACCCGGCTTGCCCTTCTCTATCTCTACGATCCATTGACGGCTGACGCCGACGCGCTCGGCCAAAGCGCGCTGATCGAGTCCGGATTTTTTCCGCTTTTCGCGTATGAGAAGGCCAATATCAGTGGGTGTGGAGACGCGCATGGCTGTTCTCTTATCATCGTTCGCTGACTTTATAAATAAGTCAGCGAACGATGACAAGTTCTTAAAGTCGGCGATCACATACATGAAATTAAAGTCGGCGTTCGCTGACAACTATCGCACTCGTTGTACAGCCCAAGGCTCTAAATCCACCCGAGCTTGATTCCCCCTCTGCTCCGGTCCATCTATAGAACCACGATCAGCAGCTAACCCATGCCGCTAACAGGGGTTTTCCCCACGCCGCAGGCTTCCAGAGGACCAGACCCATGTTCATCCAGACCGAGGCGACGCCGAATCCGGCGACCTTGAAGTTTCTTCCGGGCCGCGAGGTTCTGGGCGAGGGGCATGTGGCCGATTTTCCCAATGAGGAAGCCGCCAAGCGTTCGCCGCTGGCCATGCGGCTTTTCGCGGTCGAGGGCGTTTCGGGTGTCTTTTTCGGTTCCGACTTCGTCACCGTGACGAAGAGCGACGGCGAGTGGCAGCATCTGAAGCCCGCTCTGCTCGGTGCGATCATGGAGCATTTCACCGGCGGCGCGCCGATCCTGTTCGATCAGACGGCGGCTCCCGCCTCCGCCCATGCCGAACATGAGGGCGAGGACGCCGAGATCGTCCGCGAGATCAAGGAAGTGCTCGACACGCGCATCCGCCCCGCCGTGGCGCAGGATGGCGGCGACATCACTTTTCAGGGCTATGAGGACGGTATCGTCTTCCTCAACATGCAGGGCTCTTGCTCGGGCTGCCCCTCATCGACCGTGACGCTGAAGCGCGGCGTCGAGAATACGTTGAAACATTACGTGCCCGAAGTGATGGAAGTGCGCGCCGTCTGATCTCGCCATTCTCTTAATCTCAAGGTTGCCGGATCATTGTTTCAGTGACGCGAAGTCATTGTTCCTGCGCGAGGGCTGGCGCAATCGCGCATGGGCGTTATCTTGGCCGCCTCGATTTTCCCGATAACAGCCCGATAACAAATTGACCGGAGTTTCCATCCCATGAGCGGCAAGCTGTCCGACGACGCCCTCGATACTATTTTCCGTACCGCCCGCACCCACAACGCCTGGACGTCCGAGCCCGTCTCCGACGAAACGCTGCGCCAGATTTTCGATTTGATGAAATGGGGGCCGACCAGCGCCAATATGTCGCCCGCGCGTTTCGTCTTCGTGAAGTCGAAGGACGCCAAGGAAAAGCTCAAGCCCATGCTCTCGGAGGGCAATCAGGCGAAAACCATGTCGGCACCCGCCACCGTCATCATCGGCTATGATCCCGAATTCTACGAGCATCTGCCGAAACTCTTCCCCCATTCGCCCGAAGCCAAGACCTGGTTCAACTGGTCGGCTGACTGGGCCGAAGCCCATGCCTTCCGCAACGGTTCATTGCAGGGCGCCTATTTCATGATCGCCGCGCGCGCCCTCGGGCTCGATTGCGGCCCCATGTCGGGTTTTGACGCCGAGAAGGTCAATGCGGGTTTTTTCGCGGGCACCAAGTACAAGGCGAATTTTATCTGCAATATCGGCCATGGCGATCCAGCCGGGCTCTTTGATCGCAGCCCGCGCTTTGAATTCAACGATGTCGCTAAAATCATCTGATTACGGAGCGTAATCTGCCTCTTCTCGCATTCGATACGGCGCAAGGTGCGCTCTCCGCCGCGATCATCGATGGCGAGCGCCTCCTTGCGCATCGTTTCGAGGTTCGCACGCGGGGCCATGCCGAAGAATTGATGCCGATGATCGAGGCGGTGCTCGAAGAAGCGGCGCTCTCGCCTGCGGACCTGACGGCGCTTGCCGTCACCATCGGGCCTGGCACCTTCACAGGTCTGCGTGCCGGTCTGGCCGCCGCGCGGGGGCTCGCGCTTGCCCGCGCCCTGCCGCTCATCGGCGTCACGACGCTTGAAGCGGTCGCCGCGCCCGTCGCCGCCGAAGCTGATGAAGTTATCGCCGCCGCTTTCGATGCGCGGCGCGCCGAGGTCTATCTGCAGGTCTTCGACGCCCATCGCCTGGCGCTCAATAAGCCGATGATCGTGGCGCTCGACAAGGCTTGCGATCATATGCCGGGCACCCGTGTCGTCGCGGTCGGCACCGGCGCGGCGCTTCTCGCCGAGCATCTGGCGCATCGCAATATCGCCTGCCGTCTCGCCGATGCTCTCGCGCAGCCTGATGCGCTTGTCGTTGCGCGCATTGCTCAGGCGCGTCTTGCCGCGCATGGGCCCGATCATTTCCGCATCGCCCCCGCGCCGCTCTACTTGCGCGCGCCTGACGCGAAACTGCCGGGCGGTCTCGATCCGGTTTTCGTTTAAATGAGTGAAAGTGAAAAACCGGGGATAGAAATTCGCCCCGGCGGCGCGGAACTTGTCTCCGCCATGGCGCTTCTTCACGCGGCTTCCTTCGAAGAAGCCTGGGGAGAAGCGGCGCTGGCCGAGATTTTGGCGATGCCGGGCGTCTTTGTGTTGCAGGCAACACGTGCAGGCGTCTGGAGCGACAATAACGACAACTTTTCCGACAACAGGCAACACCAGCAACTTCGGCAACTTTCGGGCTTTGTGATCACCCGCATGGCCGCCGACGAGGCCGAGATATTGACCGTGGCGGTCAATATTCATGAGCGTGGTCAGGGCCTTGGCCGGATGCTGATGGAAGCGGCGGCGGCGCGCGCGCGCGCCTTTGGCGCGATTTCGCTCTTTCTCGAAGTTGCAGACGACAACTTGCCTGCAATCGTCCTTTATGAGCGGCTTGGCTTCGTCACGGTGGGTATGCGGCCCGCTTACTACAAGCGCGGCACAGCGCGTGTCGCGGCGCGGGCCATGCGCTTCGGCCTGTGAAAGGCCCCCCGTCTCGAAACGGTTATAATTCAGGCGCTTAGTGTGGTAAAAGGATGGGAACGCAGCCCCCTACACAATATGACGGCGACGATGAAAAACACCTCTGCGACAGATCGTTCGACCGCCACGTCCCTGGACGAGGCACGTATCGAGAATCTCTGCATCGAGAAAAACATGCGCATGACCGACCAGCGCCGCGTGATCGCGCGGGTTCTGTCGCTCGCCCATGACCATCCCGATGTCGAAGAGGTTTACCATCGCGCTTCGATGGTGGATTCTAAAATCTCGATCGCGACCGTCTATCGCACCGTTCGCCTTTTTGAAGAAGCCGGTATTCTCGAGCGCCATGATTTCCGCGACGGACGTTCGCGCTACGAGCAAGTGCCGGACGAGCATCACGATCACCTGATCGATTTGCAGACGGGCAAGGTCATCGAATTTCACAACGAAGAAATCGAGCGGCTGCAAACAATCATTGCGCGCGAACTTGGTTTCGAACTCGTCGATCATCGCCTTGAACTTTACGGCGTTCCGCTCGACCGAGACAAAAAGCCCGGCGACCCTCGTAAGAAGGGGTAGTCGGAGAGGAGATGGTGATGGGTCGATTGCGCGCCGCTATTCTGCTCGCTGGTTTTGTTCTGTCGGCCCTTTTGCTGATGCCGGCTCAAGCGCTGGCGCTGAAGCTGCGCTTGCCTTTGGCCAAGACTTTACCGAACCGCTACCATCGATTTCTCTGCAAACTGATCGGCATTCATGTCGTGACGCGCGGCACGCCTTATGATGGCGGCGCTTGTCTGATCGCTGCTAATCATACGTCCTGGCTCGATATTCCGATCATGGCGTCATTGCAGCCTTCCTCGTTCGTGGCCAAGAGCGAGGTGGCGGGCTGGCCCTTCTTCGGGACGCTGGCGAAATTGCAGCAGACGGTTTTCGTCGAGCGCGAGCGGCGGACGCGCACGGCGGAATCGCGCAATGCAATTCATGGACGCATCGCGGGCGGGGACCGGCTGATCCTTTTTCCCGAAGGCACGTCGAGCGACGGCAATCGCGTTCTGCCCTTCAAGAGCGCGCTGATGAGCGTCGCCCAACTGGCAATCGTCAGCAGCGAAGCCGATCGCGAGGAAGACCTCGTCGTGCAGCCGGTTTCGGTCGCTTATGTGCGGCTTTGCGGTTTGCCGATGGGACGCCAGTTCCGTCCTTTCTTTGCCTGGTATGGTGATATGGAATTGTTCCCGCATCTCTGGGAGGCCTTTTCGCTCGGCCCCATCGAGGTGGTGGTCGAGTACCACAAGCCCGTCACCATTCGCGAGATCGGTAACCGCAAGGCGCTCGCCGCTTATTGCGAGGAAAGCTGCCGAAACGGCGTTGCGCGCGCACTTATGGGCCGCCCGGTGAGCGCGCCTGAGAGCGAAGCGGCGGGCGGCGCGGTGCCGGTTTTGGCCCGCAAGGCCAGTTGAGGGGTGAGATTGAGGGTGCAGATGGCCCCCGCCCTCATGCTAGGATGCTTTTGCCCATATCCTGCGAAGGAGCCGAACCCGAACCTTGTATGAGAAGACCGCGTCATCCCGGCCTGAGAGCGCGCCGGACGAAGCCGAGGCTCAGGATCCCCTGACTGCGACGGACCGGGCCGCCTCCGCGCCCCGGAAGAAAATCTTCGTAAAAACATATGGTTGCCAGATGAATGTCTATGACTCGGCCCGCATGGTCGATGTCATGGCACCTGAAGGCTATGTCGAAACGCCAACCCAGGACGACGCCGATATCGTCGTCCTCAACACCTGCCATATCCGCGAAAGAGCCGCCGAAAAGGTCTATTCCGAGCTTGGCCGCCTGCGCGACTGGAAAGTTGCCCGCGTTGCTGAAGTAGCCGGACAGTTGCCTGTATTGCCGCTCCAGACGCCTGCACAAGTTGCCAGCAAGGTTGACCAGCCAATCGTCATTGTTGCCGGTTGTGTCGCCCAGGCTGAGGGCGAGGAAATGCGCCGACGCGCCCCCGCGGTGGACCTGATCGTCGGGCCGCAGAATTATCATCACCTCCCCGACCTCGTTGCGGGGATAAAGGCGCGCGGGGATAATCCCGGCCCCACCGTGCTCGATACGGATTTCCCCATCGAGGATAAATTCGCCAGCCTCCCTGCGCCGGAAAAGCGCAAGACGCTGGCGCGCGGGCCGACCGCCTTCCTCACCATTCAGGAAGGCTGCGACAAGTTCTGCACCTTCTGCGTTGTGCCCTATACGCGCGGCTCGGAATATTCGCGCAGCATGGCCCGCATCGCCGACGAGGCGCGTTCGCTGGCAGATGCTGGCGTGCGCGAGATCACGCTGCTCGGCCAGAACGTCAACGCCTATCACGGCGAGGATGAAGCAGGCCGCCCGGCCTCGCTCGGACGGCTGGTGCGCGAACTGGCAAAGATCGAGGGCGTCGAGCGGCTGCGTTACACGACGAGCCACCCGCGCGACATGGATGACGAACTGATCGCAGCCCATGGCGAAGTC
>CAZLLB010000095.1:0-11585 GCA_964560165.1 uncultured Parvibaculum sp.
TGAGCTTGGGGATCGTGCGGTCGGCCCAGATCTTGCCGAACTTGTGATGGAAGGCTTCGTCCGTCATCACGAGCTGCATCAGCTTGACCATCAGCGGGTCGCGCGAATTGGCGTAGAACGTCGCGAAAGCGCCCATGGCGAGGCCTTCGACCAGCATCTGCATGCCGACGATCTTCTTGTAGACTTCGCGCGCGCCGACGAGGTCGGTGAGCAGGTCGCCCAGCGTCTTGCCGACGGGAAGGGGCTTGCCCCAACGCGCTTCGATGTACTTCGCAAAGCCGGTGACGTGGCGGGCTTCTTCGCGCGCCTGGTTGGCGGCGTATTCCTGCGCACCCGGATCGCGGAGAATGTGGCAGAGCGAGGCCGAAAGCGCGAGCGCGCCCTGTTCGCCGTGCAGGATCGAGGAGAGCATCCAGCGCGCGCTTTCATTGGCAAAGCGCACCCGCTGCTTCTGCGTCAGCTTCTCGAAGCTCGGCAGGCGCAGCTCAATGATGAACTCTTCGGGCAGAATGAATTCATTCTCGATGTCGAAGGGCTCGGCATAGTCGATATATTTCTTGTCGAGCGGGTCCCAGAAATGGTCATGGGTCGCGGAAATGATCTTGTCGAAGGCAGTCGAACGGTTGTTGTAGCGATCGACTTCCATCATCGCCGGGAAATCATCCGGCGCGACAGCGTCATAAGCTTCGTCTTTGGTAATCTGGCGCACGTCGCTCATCTGGTTTCTCTCCCATATCGGTCTGGCGTTTCGCTTGCGGCGGACTTTAAACGTCGCGTCGGGCAAGAAAACACACACGTTACTTACAAAACCATAAGCAAAGTATGGCCAGCGTCAAGATGAAAGTGACGGAGACGTCATTTTTGAGCAGAATCCTCTCGCAATGGCGAAGGAATCCTTATTATTACGAGAAATGCACGTGAAATTCAGACCAGACTGGCCGGGCGAGGGTGGGCAAGCCATCCTCGCCCGCGATGCCACTAGCCTTTGGTCCGCCGAAGCCAGGCGTCGGGCCAATGCGTGATGTTGTCGGAAAGCGTTGATTCATTGAACGGCCATGCCGGCGGCTCGATGACGAACTGGGAATTCGCCGCCGCGAAATCGCGCGCCGCTTTTGCTGGATTATCAGTATCCCAGGTCGGTTTTCCGCGCGGCGCATCGGTGAGGTCCTGCATCACGCCATCGGTGGCGATAATCCACGAGCCTTCGCTCACCATCGGTGCATAGGCCTCAAGCTCGTTCATCACATGCGCGTAGCTGTGATCTGAATCGAGCACCACTAACACTTTGTCACCCGGCTTGATCGCGCTGCGGACACGCTCAACGATCTCCGGCGCCGTGGACGAACCCTCGATCAGCGTGATGAGATGTGCGAGCGGATGAGCTTCGATCCGCTTGCGATTATGCGGCCTGATCTCGATATCGACCGCGACGACGCGGCCCTTGCCGATGAGCTGGCAAAGACTCGCCGAAAAAATGGCCGAGCCGCCATGTGCGACGCCCGTTTCGATGATCACGTCTGGCTTGAGGCTGAAGACCGCCTCCTGATAGCGGATCATATCCTCCGGGAGCTGAATGATCGGAACGCCGAGCCAGGAAAAACCGTAAGAGTATTTCTGGTTCCAGCCGACCTTCACCCAGAGGTCTGTAAGTGCACGAAAAGCATCGTCGCTATAAAGTTCGACCGTCTTTCCGTCGGCCTCCAGCGTCAGCGCATCCGTGTCTATATTTATCCGCATCGCAGTCTCCTTACTCGATGGCGACGAAGCGCGCGGTGATACCGGCGTCGCGCGCCGTCTCCGCGATCTCACGCACATAATTGGGGTTCATGACGAAGATCGTCTGGGGCCGCCTTGCGGCTGAATCTTGTGGCGAGACGACGCGCAACCCCGATCCCGGCAGAAAGAAACCCTGCTTGCCGGGATTGATGTCGATGACGTGATCTATCACCTCGTTTGCCGGATCGGCCAATATCGAAAAGCTGACGCCCTTGGCGCCTGCGCCCCAGAGTGCAACCGGCCCCAGCGCGCGCGCCGCCTTCAGCTCCGCCCGCCAATGTTGCACAAACTCCTCGCGCACATGCTCTAGCGATTGCTGTGCGGGTTGCGCATCGGCAACGTCCGTGTCGATGGCCGTCTCGATCGGACCCGTCGCCAGAGCCTCCGCCCAGAGATATTGTCCGCCAAAAACATGCGTGACGCGCGGCGAGACGAAACCGGCCTTGCGCAGCGCCGTTGCCAGAGCGTCGGCGGTAAAGAGCGAGCAATGCTCGTAGAAGAAATCCTGCATAGCGCGATGGCGGATGATCCATGCGACGCAGGGCGTCTCCACCCAAAGCCGCGCCGTCGAGCTGGGGCCGAGCGCTTCGCGGATGGCGGTCAGAAATCCGACCGGATCGGAAACATGTTCGATCGTATGGCGTGTCGCCACAACATTGGGCGCATGGGCCAGCAAAGATGCGGTGTCGGTGTTGAAATAATGGCGGTGAATGCGCGCGCCGTCCGGCCCCGTGCCGTCGCGGCCTCGCCATGCCGGATCGAAACCTTCGGCTGATTGCAGACGGTCCCCCGCAGCTGCCACGACTTGCGACAGGAAACGCCCCTGTCCGCAGCCGACTTCCAGATAGCTGATCGGCTCGCCTGCCGCAGCAGAGCGGACCACATCGGCCGCGCGCGCCTCCATATGGGCGCGAAAAGAGGGCGAATAAGCCTGATCGTTCTCATAATCTTCGTCATAGACAATGAGCGCGGGATCGAAGGCGCGGTTCCAGGCAAAGCCGCAATGGCTACAGGCGATGAATTCGAGCGGGCCCTTCCTGGCGGCGCGGGCCAATTCGCTGGAGGGATAAATGCGGTTCATCAGAACGGGCATTTCCAGTGGCCGGTCCAGCGCGACGGTCGCCGCCTGGCCGCAGACGGGGCATTGCTCGATCATCCTTTCAGCTATCCCCATCGCCAGCGCAAATATGGCCGAACGCCGAACCCTGTCCGGCTCAAGCGCGGTCTCCCTCGGTCCGAATTGCGTTTCTATAGGCTATTTCTGTCGGCGACAATGCGCTCGCAATTACCAAACAGACCTCGACGCGCGGCTTGCGATGGTGCCGGTAACATGAAAATCCACTCAAAACGCTTGTTTCACGATTGTCAGTGGTTGAAATTTCTTATGCGGAGTCCGACTCCCCGTTACCGCGCGGCTGTTTTTGTGCTATCCGAGAATGACGAGGGAGAATGACCGTCCCGTTTGCAGGTGGTGGGGACCATAGGCAGACAGAAGAGGACGGCGTCCAAAGGGGAGGGGTAGTCCTGACGGATTACAAGTGTCCCGCAAACTCCGAATCCCGGAGCCAGCGGCCTATGCCTGTCAGATTCCTCCGAGATCCGGCTGAATTCACGCCGGCGGAATATCCGTGCATCGACGTACGGAAGGCCGCCGGTGCACGTGGACTGGAAATCGTAATGAGCGCCGCCTCTGATCAAGGAGCGCGGTGAGGGAGATTAGGTATCCATGATTAAGTTCCTTGAGAATCTGGTATTCGGGGCGAGGTCGCTGATCCTCGGGTTCCTGGCGATCGTCACGCTGTTCGCGCTCTGGTTCGCGTTTCACCTTCACATGACGGCGGGCTTCGACAAGCAGCTCCCCATCGGCCACGAATACATCAAGACTTTTCAGGAGTACCGCGACCAGCTCTTCGGCTCCAACCGCATCATCATCGTGATGGAGCCGAAATCCGGCACGATCTGGAACAAGGAATTTTTCAAGCGCTACAAGGAACTGACCGACGAGGTTTTCTTCCTGCCGGGTATCTCTCGGCCCACCGTCACCTCGCTCTGGACACCCAATACGCGCTACATCGAAATTACCGAGGATGGCATCAGCGCCGAGGACGTGATCTCCGGCAAGGTGACGGCCGACACCATGACGCCGGAAGCCTTGGTCAAGGTTGAAAGCAACGTCATTCGCGGCGGCTTCGTGGGCCGTCTCGTGTCCGACGATTTCACCGCCGCCATGGTCGCTGCCGACTTGCAGGACTACGATCCCTCGACCGGCCAGAAGCTCGACTATTTCGATCTCGCTGCGAAACTCGAAAAGCAGATCAGGCAAAAATACGAGAACGACCAATACACCGTACGCATCATCGGCTTTGCCAAGTCGATCGGTGACATAGCGGATGGTGCCAACGGCGTTCTGGTGTTCTTCCTCGCAGCCTTCATCCTGACGGCGCTGGCGGTCTATCTCTATTCGCGCTCTTTCGCTCTCACCTTCGCCACGCTCTTTGCCTCGCTGACATCTGTGGTCTGGCAATTCGCATTGCTAAATCTGCTGGGTTACGGGCTGGATCCCTTGGCGGTTCTGGTGCCCTTCCTCGTCTTCTCCATCGGCGTCAGTCACGGCATTCAGCAGATCAACCTGATCACTGCCGAGCTTGCCGAAGGTGCCAGCGTTGACCAGGCGGCGCGCGTGTCCTTCTCGGTTCTGCTTATTCCCGGCTCCATGGCGCTCACCACCGCGCTTGTCGGATTCGGGACGCTTTATCTCATTCCCATCGAGATGATTCGCGAATTGTCGATCACGGCTTCGATCGGCGTGGCGCTCAAGATCGTCACGAACCTGATCATGCTGCCGCTGATCGTCAGCTATTTCAAATTCGACAAGAGTTTTGCCGATAGCATGCATAATGCGCGTGTCTTCCGTCTCAAGGTGATGACTTGGCTCAGCAAGGTCGCCAATCCGCGCAACTCGGTTGTGGTGCTCTGCGTGGCCTTCGTGCTGTTCGGCATCTCGATTTATGAAAGCCGCCTGCGCCATGTGGGTGCGCTTCATGCCGGAACACCCGAGCTTCGCGAAGATGCGCGCTACAACGTGGACTCGCGTGACATCGCGTCAAAATTCGCGCTCGGTCTCAATCAGTTGACGGTCGTCGTCGAGACGCCGCCGGATGCCTGCGTCGATTATCCGACGCTGAAATATCTGAACCAGTTCTCCTGGTACATGGAGAACGTGCCGGGCGTCAGCCTCGTCGTTTCGCTTCCCTTCGCGGTCAAGGCCTCGTCGGCAGGCTGGAACGAAGGCAATCTGAAATGGCAGGACATACCACGTAACAAGGATGCGCTGGCGCAAGCCGTCGCCACCGTTCCGGGTCGTTCTGCGTTGATGAACCAGGCCTGTTCGATCCTGCCGGTACAGATATTCCTGACCGATGCCAAAGCGACGACCATCAAGCCGGTCATCCAGGCCGTAAAGGATTTCCGCAGCGAGTTCCCGATGAAGGGCGTCAATATCCGCCTCGCTTCGGGCAACATGGGTGTTCAGGCCGCCGTCAACGAGGAAATCTCGCAGTCGGAACTGCCGATGATGCTCTGGGTCTATGTGGTGATCATCGCGCTCGTCACGCTTACCTATCGTGACTGGCGTGCCGTCATCGCCTGCTGCCTGCCGCTGACCTTCGCCACCTTCTTCGGCTACTGGTTCATGGAGGTGCTACAGATCGGCCTGACAGTGGCGACCCTGCCCGTCATGGTGCTGGCGGTCGGCATAGGCGTCGATTACGCCTTCTATATCTATAACCGAACCCAGTTCCATCTGGCTGAGGGGTTGAACATCACCGAGTGTTTCCATCTCGCATTGCAGGAAACGGGCATGGCGACATTCTTCACCGCCATCACGCTGGCCATCGGTGTTTCGACCTGGGCCTTCTCGGCGCTGAAGTTCCAGGCGGATATGGGTCTGCTGCTGGCCTTCATGTTCATGATCAACATGATCATGGCGATTACCGTTCTGCCCGCCCTCGCGGTGGTGCTGGAAATACTCGCGCCTCGCCGGACGCCGGTAAAGCAGCGCAAGAACCTGATGTCGCACTGACATCAAAAAAGAACCGCGCGGCGCAGGGGACAGACCCCCCTGCGCCGCGCTAAGCTCTACGAGAGACGGTACAGCGGTTCATTTCGGGAGCGAGACCATGCTGGACAGAATCATAAATGCGCTGAAGAACAAATCGGCGCCCAAGCCTTCGGCTCCGGTCACACCCGAGGTCAAGCGGCTCGCCGCCGCCGCCCTCATGGTCGAAGCGGCGCGCCGCGACGAGGATTTCGCCACCGATGAACGCGCGACCATCACCCGCATCGTCGGCGAAAACTTCAATCTCAACGCCGAGGACGCATCGACGCTGGTGGCGCTCGCCGAACAGCGCCAGCGCCTGCCCTATGGCGAGTCGATCTTCACCCGCACCATCGCCGAGAGCTTCACGGTCGATGAGCGCAAGGATGTGGTGCGCATGCTCTGGGAGGTCGCGCTGGCCGACGGCCAGCTCCACCGCGTCGAAGCGGCGATGATCGAAAGACTGACCAAGGAAATCGGCCTCGACGTCACAGCCTCCGACACCGCACGCAAAGCGGCCGAAGGTAAAAGAGGTTGAATTTTCCGTCATTGCGAGCAAAGCGAAGCAATCCAGTCGGCATAAAGACTGGATTGCCACGGCCCTTCGGGCCTCGCAATGACGGCGTTTTCAAACGCTGACTGCAATCCTCAAGCCGTCAGCTTCACCGGCATTTCCTTGATGCCCGCGATGAAATTCGAGCGCAGCCGGCGCACCGGCCCGCAGACATGCGCGTCGGGAAAACGCTTCAGCAATTCCTCAAACAAAATCCGAAGCTGCAATTCCGCAAGCCGCGAGCCGAGGCAGAAGTGCTGGCCAACGCCGAAGCCGAGCTGCGTCGCTGCGTGCGGGTCCTTGTAGCGCGCTACGTCGAAGGTAAAGGGGTCTGCCCATTTGTCCTCGTCGCGATTGGCCGACGCGTACCACATCACCACCTTGTCGCCCTTGGCGATCTTCTGGCCGCGAATTTCCGTGTCCTGCGTCGCCGTGCGCCGCATATGCAGCACGGGGCTTACCCAGCGGATGATCTCCTGCACCGCGCTCGGGATGAGCGAGGGATCGGCGAGAAGTTTCGCGCGCTCGCCCGGATTTTCCGACAGCGCGAGCAACCCGCCCGAAATCGAATTGCGCGTCGTCTCGTTACCCGCGACGACCAGCAGAATGAAGGTGCCGATATAGGCCGGAAAGCTCATCGGCTCGGCCTTGCCCTCGGCGTTCGGAATGGCTGTATGCGCCAACATCGAAATCAGGTCTTCGCCGGGCTGCTCCAGCCGTTTCTGCCAGAGCCCCGCTGCATAGGTCGCCATGTCGATAATGCACTGGCGCATATAGTCGTCGGAGACGCGAAGCTCGGGGTCATCCTCGCCCACTGTTGCATTCGACCATTCAAAGAGCTTGGGCCCGTCGCTATCGGGCACTCCGAAAAGCTCCGCCAGCACTTCGATGGGCAGCGCCGCCGACACCGCATCGACGAACTCAACCGTCGCGCCATCCTTGCCGCGCTCCGCCAGCCCGTCGAGCAGCCGCGTCACGCGACCGCGAATGCGCTCCTCCATGCCTGAAATGCGTTTTGGCACAAAGCCCGGCGTCACCATGCGCCGATAGGCGGCGTGCGCGGGCGGATCGAGCGAGATCATGCTGGCGTCGGTCTGGTTTTCGTCGATTTCGTTCTCGTTGAAAATCCGGTGTCCGCCATTCTCCTTGGCCGACGAAAAGAGCTTCGGATTTTTCGAGATCGCCTCGATGTCGTCATAGCGCGTGATCGCCCAGAACCCCGCCGCGTCCGCCTCCGGGTTCCAGTACACGGGCTCATGCGCGCGCAATTGCGTGAACACCTCTTGGTGCTCATTGCGCATATAGAGGTCCGGGTCTTTCAGATCGGGACCGTCCAGATCGAGCTTTTCGCTTTTGGGCCTGAGCATCGTCGTCCTCCCTCGAATTTCTTTGAAGGAAGGATAGACCTCACCCGCCCGTCATTGCGAGGCCCGAAGAGCCCCCAATGACGTTGAAAAATCCTCAGGCGACCGGGAACCCTACGGCAGCTTCTAGTTCGATCAACGCCTGCGCCGGATCGACCACCTTGATGGTCTTCATGCCGAGTTGCGCGGCGGGCTTCAGATTGATGCCGAGATCGTCGAGATAGACGCAATTGGCAGGCGAGACGCCCAGCGTTTCGCAGGCGAGCTGATAGATGCGCGGATCGGGCTTGCGCATTCCGATCTTGGAACTTTCGATCACATGGTCGAAAAGCCCCATTACGTCGGCAACGGCGCGCGCCTTGTCGGTGCTTCGTGCCATGCCCGCCCCTTCGCCCGCCGAGACGTTATTGGTGATGCAGCCGACCTTGACCCGCGCCTTGCAGGCTTTGAGCGCCGCGATCATCTCCGGGCGGAGGTCGCCCGACAGCAATTCGACGATGGCGCGACCGCGCACGTCATGGCCGAGCGCCAGCGCTTCCTGCGCAAAGAGGCCATCGAATTCGTCGAGCGTGCATTCGCTGCGTTCAAACAGCGCCCAGGCATTGGTATCGGGATTGGTGGCATTGATGCCGCGGATGAAATCCTTCGGCAGGCCGCGTTCGGCCTCATAGCGCGCGAAGGCCTCAAAGGGGCTCGACGTCAGCACGCCGCCGAAATCCCAGATCACCGCTTCAATCATGGTTCCCTCAGTTTGTTCAATTTGGGTTTGTTCAATTTTGGTGGGTCGGACCATACACTGGAGCGGCTAGAGTGCGATCCGCAAAAATGCAAAAAACGGGCAGGGGGAAATCATGAAATCAATTCTGATTACGTCGGGTTTTATTCAGATCACCGTCGCGGTGATGCAGGGCTGGATCATCACGGCCATGTATGGCGGCATGAAACGCTTCGGGCCGCTGAAAAACGCCAAGCGCGTTCTGCAATGCCACATCGACAATATCATGATGAGCCTTTTGCAATTCGCCATCGCCGCCGTGCATCCGGCAATCCCGACCGGCGCGGGTTGGCTCATCGTCATCGGCTCATGGGTCAATGCGCAGCTTTTTCTGGTCCACGCGACATCCGAGCAGGGCTATGTCAAAAACCGCGCGCTCAGCATCGTGACCATGCTGTCATTCTCGACACTGACGATTGCTTATCCGTGGTTGCTGATCGCCTGGCTGAGAAGCTGAGCGCCCTGCCTGACGCTACATACCCTCCGATCAGCGCTTCTTCGCCATGCAATCCTGCCCGGCAGCCTTGAGCTTCGTGCAGGCGCTATTGGCAGCCGCCTTCGTCGCAAAGCCTGCGGCGCGGACGCGATACCAGGTGCCCTTTGCGCCGAGATCGGCTTTCTCGATGTCGAGCGCATGGCCAGACAACACGTTGCCATGTTTCTTCATCAATTGCGCCCACGAGGCTTTGGCGGCGGCCTCATCCTTTAGCGCGAAAAGCTGAACCACATAAGCGCCCTTTGACGAGGGTTTGGCTGCCGCCACCGGCTTTGCGGCGGGCGCAGCTTCTTCCACGGGCTTTGCGGCCTGCACGGGCGCTGTCGGCACCTCGACCGAGGCGACAGGCGGCGTGGCGGGCGCTTGGGCCTGCGGGGCGCTCTCTTCAGCCGGTGCGGCGGGGCGCAGGTCATGCGTGGCTGTATTGGGCGTGGCCGCATCCGGTGCATTCGTATCCGGCATCTCCGGAACGGTCGTCATTGTCTCTGGCGCGGTTGCCTCCGGCATTGCCGGAGCCTCTACGGGCGCTTGCGTCGTAATATCGGGCGACACGGGCGCAACGCCGCGTTCCTTGCCCGTCGTCATCAGGAAAATGCCGCCAAGGATGATGAGGATCAGCACCGCGCCGATGATCAGCCGCGTGCTGCCGCCACCGCCGCCGGTTTCCTCCGCCGTATAGATGATCTCTGGCTCGGGCGGCAGCGGGCGTGTTTCTTCGCTCTCATCTTCGTCGTCGCGTCCGCTTCCCCCGCCGCCATAGGCCGAAAAGCCCGGCCCCGCCGACAAAGTGGTGCGCGCCTCGGGGTCGATGGTCGAGGGTTCGGCCTCTCCCTTGCGTGCAAGCAGATCACTGGTCAACGAGGCAGGCTTCTTGGACATAGAACTCAATTCCGGCTATGCGGCCCCTCTAAGGGTAGCGCCGGCAAAACTACCCGACGCGAAAGGCGATGTCTCGCGTCCCATGAGCCTGTCGCTCAGGAATGACCATAATTCGCCGATTTCCTCAGGCGACTTCGATTGCGCCGCGATTTCCATCACGGTGCGCCCGTCGATCATACTCGAAGCGAAATCGATTCGCTGATGCACGATGGCAGGAGCCACCGGGCCGTGATGGGAGAGCGCAATCACTGCCTCGGTGGTAATGCGAGCGCGCGGGGCGGCCCCATTGACCGCGAAAACCAGCGGCTTGCCCACTTCCTCGCACAGCCGAACTGTCGCGCCCGCTGCCCGCAGATCATGCGGGGAAGGTCGCGTCGGGATGACGACAAGATCGGCCAGGCTGATGACATGGCCGATGGTGGAGGTAATCGCGGGCGGCGTGTCGATGACGACAAGGCGGACGCCGCCTTCCCTCAGCCGCGCCAGATCCTTTTCAAGTCCTTCAATGGAGGCTTTGACGAAGAAAGGCCGTTCGGCCTCCCGCGCGTTCCACCATTGCGACAGGCTGCCTTGCGGATCGGTATCGACCAGCGCCACCGGCCCCGCGCCTGCGCGCTCGGCTTCAACGGCAATGTGGCCAGCCAACGTGGTCTTGCCCGACCCGCCCTTCTGCGAGGCAAACGCTATGACGTGCATGCTTTCAGCTTCCCCGTGCTTTCAATCACCCGCTCTTGCTCCGAGCGGCTTTGGCGGGCGGCAACACAACGACCAGCCGGGCCAATGAAGCGCGCCCGACGCTTCGAAGGTCCGTGAGACTCGGGAAAAAACGGGATTGAAGACGCAGCGCGAATCAGCTCCCCCCGGAGACTGACCGGAGACTAGAGCTTGTGCCAATCTGGCTCAACATTTGGGATAGTTGTGGATAACTACGTCTATAGGGAGTGTCTCTTGAGTCACACAAAACTCGGAGCGCGGCCCGCTCAGGCGGCCCGTTCGCCTACCACTTTGAGCATGGCCGCCGTCAGCCGTGTCAAGTCTGCGGCTTCGATCACAAGCGGCGGCGTCACATAAACGATCTTGCCGAAAGGCCGGATGAAAACCCCTTCCTCGACAAAGCGCCGCTTCAGTGCATCAAGATCGCCCATTGCCTCAAGCTCGATGACGCCGATGGCGCCCTTGACGCGCACGTCAACTACGCCAGGCATGTTCCGCGCAGGCTCAAGCTCGCGTTTCAACTGCGCTTCGATGTGCGCAACCTGGGCAAGGCGCGGTTCGCGCTCGAAGAGATCAAGCGAGGCATTCGCCGCAGCGCAGGCCAGCGGATTGCCCGTATAGGTCGGCCCATGCATCAGCGCCTTGGCGGCGCTGTCGCTCAGGAACGCCTCGAAGACATGCGCCCGCGCGATTGTTGCGGCGAGCGCCATGGTGCCGCCGGTCAGCGCCTTGGAAAGCGTCACGATGTCGGGCACGATTCCCGCCGCCTCGCAGGCGAACATCGTACCGGTGCGCCCGAAGCCGACGAAAATTTCATCGAGGATCAGGAGCACATTGTGCCGGTCGCAGGCGCGACGTAAGCGCCGCAACGTTTCCTCATCGTGAAAGATCATGCCGCCCGCGCCCTGCACCAGCGGCTCGGTCATCACGGC